>NZ_CP178751.1:1200000-1500000 GCF_047323925.1 Pseudidiomarina salilacus | reverse complement strand
CCGTTTTATAAGAACTCAACGCTGAAAGACCATTACTAGCCAACGCGCGCTGCGTGTAGTCAGAATAGAGCGGAATTGCAACCGCTGCCAAAATACCAATGATCGCAACTACGATCATCAATTCGATAAGGGTAAAGCCTCGTTGAACTTGAGTTTTAACTCGTTGTACTTGCGCTTTCATCTTAGATCTCCCGAAAGTAACGTAAGTAAAATAAACATTATTGTTGTTGTCTGGGTGACTTCCGTGTTGGTGGTCACACCAACAACTTATTACTCTGCACCAGCCGAAAGACAGTGAATGCGCTTGCGACCGAGTAGTCAAAAAAGCCACGCCATTCACCAGACTTTAGCTTGCAGCCCCGCTATCCGCCAGCACAATTTCAGTAAAAACTGAAATAGACACCGCTAGGACCGGAGGTTTTGCGTCACCACTTTCCAGTGGTTTTGCCTTTTAAAGCATTGCCTGGCATCCCTCAAACGTAGAATAGACCACGTCTGCGGTTTGCGCACTGCAGATTAAACATAGCAGATGTAAGGGTTTCGTCAATAGTTATACATCTGAAATTCGAAGGGAAAGATCAATAGCTTGCACGTGTTTTGTTAAGGCGCCTGAAGAAATGTAATCAATTCCAGTACTTACCAGCTCTTGCAAATGTTCTATTGTGACGTTTCCAGATACTTCCAAGCGAATATTTTTTGACCTAGACTTAACAGCAGTACGAATATCCTCATAGCTGAAGTTGTCTAGCATGATAATATCTGCGCCTGCTGCTAAGGCTGCTTGATACTCTTCAAGGTTTTCGACTTCAACTTCAACGGTTTTGTCGGCGTGTAAACGTCGTGCTTCGCTGACCGCAGCTGCAATCGAACCGCACGCCATTATATGATTTTCTTTAATCAAATAGGCGTCATAAAGGCCCACGCGATGATTACTGCCGCCACCACAAACAACCGCATATTTTAATGCGGTGCGCAGGCCGGGAATGGTCTTGCGGGTATCGAGCAACTTGGTGTGCGAGCCTTCGAGGTGTTTCACATAAGAGGCGGTAAGAGTGGCAACGCCAGAAAGTGTCTGCAGAAAGTTCAATGCGGTGCGCTCGCCCGTCAGCATGGCGCGCGCTGGACCGCGCAGTTCACACAAGAGCTGGTTAGGTTCAACGCGATCGCCATCAGCGACGTGCCATTGCAAGCTGACTTCGTCGCCGAGCTGCAGAAATACTTCATTGACCCAGTTAACGCCACAAATCACCGCTGGCTCGCGGGTAATAATGCGCCCATGTGCTTGTTGCTCGGCAGGAATCAACTGCGCGGTAATATCCAAATCGCCGCTGAGGCCATTGAGGTCTTCCTCGAGTGCGCGCATCACCATGTGTTTACGGTCGGCGGCAAGCAGGGCGGGTTGTACGCGAGTATCCATGAGCAACATCCTTAGGGTCGTAATGAAGGCGTATTGTAATGGCTGGCGAAGGGGGTGACAATGATGCCACCGTTTTTAGCCACGAAAACCGATGACAGCGATGAAAATCGAAAATGGACAATTAGCTGCGGCGGAGCAAAAACTGTCTCCCCATCACGATGAGCGTAGCGACCCGAACGACATCAGTGTGCTGGTCGTGCACGGTATCAGCCTACCCGCGGGCGAGTTTGGTCAGCCTTACATTGATCAGCTCTTTATGGGCACTATTGACATCAATGCGCATCCGACCTTTGACGTGCTTGAGGGCTTAAAGGTCTCAGCGCACCTTGTCATTCACCGCGACGGGCGCATGGTGCAATATGTGCCGTTCCATAAGCGTGCCTGGCATGCTGGAGTGTCTCATTATGCCGGGCGGCGCCGTTGTAACGATTTTGCCATTGGCATTGAACTTGAGGGAACCGACACCGAGCCCTACACTAAAGAGCAGTATCAACAACTGGCAAAAGTTGCCGCGGCTTTGGTGCAAACCTATCCGCTGTTGACGCGGCAGCGTATTGTCGGGCATCAGCACATTGCGCCAGTGCGCAAAACGGATCCGGGTCCAGCCTTTGACTGGCAGCGTTTCCGCAACTTATTGAACGAGGAACTGTAAATGTCATTATTGGCGATTTTGCTCGCTTATTCGCTCGAACGTTCGGTGACGCTGAGTCGCAATTTCCATTGGCGGCGCATCGTGTTGCGCTGGCAGCAATGGCAAAGCAAGCAAACCCAAATGGGTCGCGACGGGCAAGGTAAGATTGCCGAATGGCGCCAACATTTACTGGGCGATATCGTGTGGGCGGTGCTACCCGCACTGATCATTGTGTTCATCGTCGCCTTGTTTGACTCGCTACTGTTAAGTTTCTCCGTGGGCGTGCTAGCACTACTCGCGACCATGCAATGTGGACAAGCTCGGCAAGCGTATCGGGCTTATCTAGCCGCCGCCAGCGATGGCGACACCGCAGGTGCCGCTGAACAATTGCGCCAGTTACGTCGTGCCGCGGGACGCCACGACGCCGCGCCAGTGCATGAATTACTGCTGTGGATTCATTTACGCTATTACTTTGCGCCGCTGCTCTACTATGTATTGTTCGGCATTTTTGGTGTGCTGATTTATGCCACCTTGCGCGATATGCGCCATCACCATAGCGCCAGTTGGCGCAAATTACAGTTCGTGCTGCATTGGTTACCAACCCGAGTGATGACCGCTGGCTTCTTGATGGTGGGCAACTTCAGCAAGGCGTTACCGGTGTGGCTCAATAGTATCGGCAATAAGCCCCAGCATAATCTGGAAGCCCTTGGTAAAGTTGCGGCAGCGGCTGATGATCTGGAACAACGCCACGAGGATGATATCACCTCGACTGCTCTGACCACTGTCGCCTTAGTTAAGCGTAACCTACTGTTTTTCATCGTCTTACTCGCTGTGTTAACGATCATCGGCTGGTTCTAACAAAGAAAAGTTTGGGTTCGCTAGCGGTTTAGTCTAAAATACCGTTGGTAAGACCAATGAACCAGTTTCGGAGTTCGGTCTTCGTACGCTTCGCTATTCGCCCGTGCTTCGCACTTTTCGAAGAGCGACCGCAGTGAGCGCACGAACAGCGGAGCGGACGAATAACGAACAGCGAACAAAGTGAGCGTACGAATTACGATGTCATTTGACCGCATACAACCGACCAAACTGTCCGACGTCATTATGCAGCGCATCGAGGCCATGATCGTCGACGGTACTCTGCAAGCTGGCGAGCGCCTGCCGTCGGAGCGGGATCTTGCGCATCAATTTTCAGTGTCGCGTCCGAGTTTGCGCGAAGCCATTCAAAAGCTTGAAGCGCGCGGTTTACTTGAGCGACGTCAAGGTGGTGGCACCTACGTTTGCGATAACATGCAGCAACGAGTGGCGGAACCCTTGCTTGATTTGCTGACCCAGCATCCAGAGTCACAATTCGACTTACTGGAGTTTCGCCACGCGCTTGAGGGCATCTCAGCTTATTACGCGGCGATGCGTGGTACGCCACTCGACCTTGAACAAATCAAAACAAGTTTCCAAGGCATTCAGCAGGACCCGGGAGCGGAGCTTGCCGCGCAAGCCCAAGCACTCACCGAATTTAACCTGCGCATCGCTGAGGCATCGCATAATGTGATCCTCTTACATCTAGTGCGCTGTATGCAGCCACTGTTAATGAAAAATATTCTGCAAAACCTGCAAGACCTCGCGCACAAGCCTGGGGTCATGCAGCAATTACATGAACATCGGCAGCAGGTAGTCGCTGCTATCGAGGCCGGCGACCCTGATCAGGCACGCGAAATGTGTCATCAGCTGCTAGCCTTTATTGAACAAGCGTTATTGGCTTCGAACCGTGAACAGTCGCGGTTACAGCGGTCATTACGTCGAACGCAAACTGGGTAAGGATAAAGTATGACTGACCATTTGAAAGACGACCTTGATCCACAGGAAACACGCGAGTGGCTCGACGCCCTCGAAGTCGTGTTAGAAGAAGATGGTCCTGAGCGTGGCCATTTCCTGTTGGAATCATTGATTGAGAAAGCACGTCGTAGCGGCGCTTATTTGCCGTATGCGGCGACCACTGCTTACTTGAACACCATTCCGGCCAGTCAAGAGCCGACCATGCCTGGCGACCAGAGTATGGAAGCGCGGATTCGTGCGGCCATCCGCTGGAATGCGTTGGCAATGGTGTTGCGGGCGTCGAAAAAAGAGTTGGAGCTAGGTGGCCACATCTCAAGTTTCGCCTCGTCAGCCATGCTGTACGACATCGGCTTTAATCACTTCTTCCGTGCGCCCAATGAGCAAGACGGTGGTGACTTCCTGTTTATTCAAGGTCACGCGTCGCCAGGTATCTATGCCCGCGCTTACCTTGAAGGGCGCATCAGCGAAGAGCAGCTAAACAACTTCCGTCAAGAAGTTGACGGTCAAGGCGTGAGCTCGTACCCGCATCCGAAATTGATGCCAGATTTTTGGCAGTTCCCAACGGTATCGATGGGCTTGGGTCCGATTCAAGCCATCTATCAAGCTCGTTATCTGAAATATTTGACTGACCGCGGCATTAAAGACTGCTCGAACCAGCGCGTTTATGCATTCTTAGGCGACGGTGAAGTGGATGAGCCAGAAACACTGGGCGCCATCAGCTTGGCGACCCGTGAAGGTCTCGACAACCTGACCTTTATCGTCAACTGTAACTTGCAGCGTTTGGACGGCCCAGTACGCGGTAACGGCAAGATCATTCAAGAGCTCGAAGGCACCTTCCGTGGCGCCGGCTGGGAAGTAATCAAAGTAATTTGGGGTCGCTACTGGGACCCACTGTTGTACTCAGACACCGACGGTAAGCTGGCGCAAATCATGCAAGACAGCGTCGACGGTGAGTACCAAAACTACAAAGCGAAAGGTGGCGCTTACACCCGTGAGCACTTCTTTGGCAAAACTGAAGAAACCAAAGCTATGGTTGCGAACCTGTCAGACGAAGATATCTGGCGTTTGAACCGTGGTGGCCACGATCCAGTAAAAGTTTACTCGGCCTATCACAAAGCGGTGAACACCAAAGGTCGCCCACAGGTGATCTTGGCGAAAACCGTAAAAGGTTATGGTATGGGTGCGGCCGGTGAAGGTAAAAACATCGCGCACCAAGTGAAGAAAATGGACATGGACGCGATTAAACACTTCCGTGACCGTTTCAACATTCCAATTAAAGACAGCGAGTTAGAAGACATCCCGTTGTATAAATTCCCAGACGACAGTCCGGAAATGAAGTACATGCGCGAGCGCCGTGAAGCACTCAAAGGCTATATGCCAGTGCGTCGCGCCAACACTGATGTCGAAATCGAAGTACCTGCATTGAAAGCCTTCGATGCTGTATTGAAAGGTTCAGGTGACCGTCAAATCTCCACCACTATGGCGTTTGTACGCGTACTTACCGCCTTGTTGAAAGACAAGAAAATCGGCAAGCGTATCGTACCGATCATTCCTGACGAAGCTCGTACTTTTGGTATGGAAGGCTTGTTCCGTCAAGTGGGTATTTACTCGAGCCAAGGCCAGAAGTACGAACCACAAGATGCTGACCAAGTAGCTTACTACCGCGAAGACAAGCAAGGTCAGGTCTTGCAAGAAGGTATCAACGAGTTGGGGGCCATGGCATCGTGGGTGGCGGCAGCGACCAGCTACTCGACCAACAACGAGCCGATGATTCCGTTCTACATCTATTATTCGATGTTCGGTTTTCAACGTGTGGGTGACTTAGTCTGGGCCGCCGGCGATAGCCAAGCCCGTGGCTTCTTGGTCGGCGGTACCGCCGGTCGTACTACCTTGAATGGCGAAGGTCTGCAGCACCAAGACGGCAGCAGCCACATCTTGTTCAACACGGTGCCAAACTGTGTGACCTATGACCCGACGTTCGGTTACGAAGTTGCGGTTATCGTGCAAGACGGTATGCGTCGTATGTTCGGTGAACAAGAGAACGTGTTCTATTACTTGACGGTGATGAACGAGAACTACCAGCAGCCAGAAATGCCGGAAGGTGTCGAAGAAGGCATCGTCAAAGGTATGTATGAGCTAGAAACGCACAAAGCCAAGAAAGCAGCGGGCGAAGTTCAGTTGCTGGGTTCAGGCACCATCTTGCAGCAAGTGCGTCAAGCCGCTGAAATTTTGGCTGACAAATACGACGTCAACGCCACGGTATTTAGCGCAACCTCGTTCAACGAGCTGGCGCGTGAAGGTCTCGACGTTGACCGTTACAACATGCTCAATCCAACCAAGAAAGCGAAAGTGGCGTACGTCACCAAGTTGTTGGAAAAAGCCAAAGGCCCAACCATTGCGGCTACCGATTATATGAAACTGTACGCGGACCAAATTCGCGCTTGGGTACCCACGCCGTATCGTGTGCTAGGTACTGACGGTTTCGGTCGTTCAGACAGCCGTGAAAACTTGCGTCGTCACTTCGAAGTGAACGCTGAGTACATTGTTGTTGCGGCCCTCGCGGAATTGGCGAAAGCCGGTGATATCGACAGCAAAGTTGTCGCGCAAGCGATTAAAGACTTTGGCATCGACACCGACAAAGTCAATCCACTGTACGCATAAGCAACGGGAGCGGAGACCACTATGGCAGATTTAAAAGAAGTACTCGCACCCGACGTTGGCGGTGACGAAGTCGAAGTCATTGAAATCCTTGTCAGCAAGGGTGATAGCGTTGAGGCCGAAGACGGCCTCATCACCGTCGAAAGCGATAAAGCATCGATGGATATTCCAGCGCCATTCGCCGGCAAAGTCAGCGAGATCAAAGTCAGCGTCGGCGATAAAATCAGCGAAGGCGACCTTATCGCTATGCTCGAAGCAGCGGGCGACGACGGTTCGGATGACGGTGCCGACGACGCCAATGCTGATTCTGACACCGATTCGTCGGCTGACGCCGACGCATCGTCTGACGACGTAGCCCGTACTTCTAGTACGGGGCAACAAGCAGACGACACCGATGCCAAATCAGCCCCTACGACGAAAACCATCGAAGTTCACGTGCCAGACATCGGCACCGATGGTGAAGTCGACGTCATCGACGTACTCGTCAGCGAAGGCGACAGTATCGCCAAAGAAGATGGCTTGATCACCCTCGAAACCGACAAAGCCACCATGGATGTACCATCGCCAGAAGCTGGTACGGTTAAATCCGTGGCCGTGAAAACCGGTGATAAAGTTAAAGAAGGCTCATTGGTCATCGAACTAGAAATCACCTCGTCGGAGGGAGCCTCGTCATCTTCGTCGGCAGACGCATCGTCATCTTCGTCGGCTGGCGCCGATGCATCGTCTGGCGACGATGCAGAACGGGCAGCCCCGTCCGGGTCAGCCCGCAAAATTGAAGACAGCGGCCGCACCACCGCCAGCGGCGATCGCAAAGCACCACCGGTGCCCGATCACCCATTGGACCGCAAAGGCAAAGCTGAAGGCCTCGCCTATGCATCGCCAGCGGTGCGTCGTTTAGCGCGGGAATTCGGTGTTGACTTGAACCAAGTGAAAGGCTCAGGTCGCAAAGAACGCATCCTTAAAGAAGACGTGCAAGAATTCGTTAAGTACGAACTGTCGCGCCCGAAAGCGACTGCGTCAGCAGGCACTGCTCAAGGCGGTGGTGGCTTGCAAGTGATTGCACCGCCAAAAGTCGACTTCAGCAAATTTGGCGAAATCGAAGAAGTGCCGCTGACCCGCATCCAGAAAATTTCGGGTCCGAACCTGCATCGCAACTGGGTCACCATCCCTCATGTGACGCAATTTGACGAAGCCGATATCACTGAGCTTGAACAGTTCCGCAAGCAAGAAAACGAACTGCAAGCGAAGAAAAAAGACGGCGTGAAGATCACCCCATTGGTGTTCATCATGAAGGCCGTTGCCAAAGCACTACAAGAATACCCGGTGTTTAATTCGTCACTGCACGAAGACGGCGAGCACCTGATTATGAAGAAATATATTCACATCGGGATTGCCGTCGACACCCCTGGAGGCCTTGTGGTACCAGTGATTCGCGATGTCGACAAGAAAGGCATTTACGAACTTTCCGAAGAGCTGGTAGACGTTAGCACGCGTGCGCGCGACGGCAAGTTAAAAGCACAAGATATGCAAGGCGGTTGTTTCTCAATTTCGAGCCTTGGTGGCATTGGCGGTACCGCCTTCACGCCGATTGTGAATGCGCCAGATGTCGCAATTTTGGGTGTGTCGAAAAGTGAAATGAAACCGAAATGGAACGGTAAAGACTTTGAGCCACGCTTGATGCTACCGACTAGCCTGTCGTACGACCATCGTGTCATTGACGGTGCGGTTGCTGCACGCTTTAGTGTGTATCTGTGCAACGTGTTGTCAGATATTCGCAAACTGGTTCTTTAAATTAAACAAATCGCGCCGGGGCTGTTATAATCCGCCCCGCGCGAATTTTAACCGAATTCTCAAAGATTCTACGAAAGTAAGAGGTCGTCATGAGCAAAGAAATCAATGCCCAAGTAGTCGTACTCGGTGCTGGCCCTGGTGGTTACTCAGCAGCCTTCCGTGCCGCTGACTTAGGTTTAGAAACCGTCTTAGTTGAGCGTTACAGCACCCTTGGTGGGGTATGCTTGAACGTGGGTTGTATTCCATCAAAAGCGTTATTGCACCTTGCCAAGCACATCGAAGATGCGAAGCACATGGCCGACGAAGGTGTGGCTTTCGGCGAGCCAAAAATCGACCTCGACAAAATTCGCAAGCATAAAGAAAAAGTCATCGGTCAATTGACCGGCGGTTTGGGCCAAATGTCGAAAATGCGCAAAGTCAAAGTCGTAACGGGTAACGGCGAATTTGCCAGCGACAAACAGTTGAAAGTCAAAGACAGCGACGGCAACGAAACCGTGATCAACTTCGAACACGCCATTATCGCAGTCGGTTCACAGTCAATTAAATTGCCATTCGTACCGCATGATGACGAGCGCATTTGGGATTCAACTGCAGCCCTTGAACTGCGTTTCGTACCTGACCGCATGCTCGTTTTAGGTGGCGGTATCATCGGACTAGAAATGGGCTGTGTGTACAGCGCTTTGGGCTCGAAAATCGATGTGGTCGAAATGACCGATCAGCTGATCCCACCAGCCGACAAAGATATCATTAAGCCGTTCATGAAGAGCATCAAGGGCAAGTTCGACAATATCATGTTGAACACCAAAGCCGCTAAAGTTGAAGCTAAGAAAGACGGTATTTACGTGACCTTCGAAGGTGACAACGCGCCAGATAAGCCAGTCAAGTACGACGCCGTGCTCGTAGCCGTTGGCCGTGCACCAAATGGTGCCAAAGTCGGTGCAGACAAAGCTGGTGTGAAAGTTACAGACCGCGGCTTCATTGAAGTTGATAAGCAAATGCGCACCAACGTGAAGAATATCTTTGCGATTGGTGATTTGGTTGGCCAACCGATGCTGGCGCACAAAGCTGTACATGAAGGCCACGTTGCCGCAGAAGTTATCGCTGGTAAGAAACACTACTTCGATCCGAAAGTGATTCCTTCAATAGCGTACACCGACCCAGAAGTAGCATGGGCTGGTTTGACCGAAAAAGAAGCGAAAGAGCAAGGTATCGAGTACGAAGCAGCCGTGTTCCCATGGTCAGCCTCTGGCCGTGCCATTGCGCAGGGCGCAACTGACGGTATGACCAAGCTGCTGTTTGATAAAAACAACCGTATCATCGGTGGTGCGACCGTAGGTTCAAACGCCGGTGAGTTGCTCGGCGAAATCTGTTTGGCCATCGAAATGGGTTGTGACGCCGAAGACATCGCGCTCACTATCCACGCCCACCCAACCCTGCATGAATCAGTAGGCTTGGCGGCAGAAGTGTTCGAAGGCTCGATCACCGACTTACCGAATAAAAAAGCCAAGAAAAAGTAGCCCGTGGTTCTACCACGGGTCTAAATCACCATCACCTTCGATGGTCGAATAACAAAACACCGCGAGCGCCTCGGCCTCGCGGTGTTTTTGTTTGCGACCAATCACCCAATCAAATCGATATGAGACAGCGCATTTGAGTTGTACAAGTACGCCGCATCCCGTAAGGTAAAGAAGCACTCAACGACAAACTTTTTACCCAAAAAGGAGCGTGTTATGGCAAACGAAGGTTATCATGAACCCTACGAACTGCTGTCGGACGATACCCGCGACATGCATCGTGCCATCATTTCACTAATGGAAGAATTGGAAGCTGTCGATTGGTACAACCAACGCATCGATGTCTGCAAAGACGAAGAGCTGAAGAAGATTCTCATCCACAATCGTGATGAAGAAAAAGAGCACGCTGCGATGACGTTAGAATGGATCCGTCGGCGCGATAAAAAGTTTGACGAAGAGCTCAAAGAGTACCTATTCACCGAAGAAGTGATAGGGCATTAACAAAAAACCCGTTTTTCGATAGTCGTACGTTCGGCTTTGCCTCACTGTTCGTCCGCTCACTGCGTTCGCTATTCGAGGCACTCCGAACAGCGCGGAGCGCATACGAACAGCGCAGCGGACGATTAGCGAAAAACGCTTTTGCATTGAAAGAGGGAGTTATGCGTAAAGTTAGTACTTTAGCGCTGAGCGTGGCGTTAGCCCTTGGCGTTGCCGCCTGTTCACCACAGAATAGCCAAACCGAAACCACCGCCAGCGAACAGCCACAAGCTGCTGAGCAGCAACAACTGACATCTGGCTTGGACCTCAACGACTTCAACACTGAAGTGCGTCCGCAAGATGACTTGTTCACCTACGTAAATGGCGGTTGGGTTGAGAAAACTGAAATTCCAGCGGATCGTTCACGGGTTGGCTCGTTCAACGAGTTGCGCGACGAGAACCAAGCGCGGCTGAAAAAAATCATTGAAGAAGCTGCCGCCAGCTCACCTGAGCCAGGTTCGAACGCTGATAAAATCGGTGCCTTCTATAACAGTTTCATGGACACTGAGCGTCTGAATAGCTTGGGCTATGAGCCTATTGCAGAAGACCTTGAAGCGATTGCGCAATTGCAAAATCACGACCAGGTGGCCGCGCATTTTGCTGAGCTGGCCCAATACGGCGTGAGTTCACCGTTTGGCTTCTACGTTTACGCTGATGCGAAAAACCCTGAAGTGAATACCATGTATATGTCGCAATCAGGTTTGGGCTTGCCAGACCGTGATTACTACCTGAAAGACGAAGAAAAGATGGTAGAAATCCGTGCGGCTTATCGCGAATACATCAAGGATATTTTAGCGCTAGTGGGTATGGATAACACCGAAGCCGCCGCTGATGCGATCCTAGAACTTGAAACTAAGCTTGCGGAAGTACAGTGGAGCCGCGTCGAAAGCCGCAACGCTGATAACACCTACAACAAAAAGTCGATGGATGAGCTCAAAGAATTGTTTGGTTCATTCAACGTAGGCGCGTATACCGAAGCTGCTGGGCTTGCGACCGTTGAAGAAGCGATTGTCCGTCAACCGTCTTATTTTGAAAGCTTTGGCAGTATGTTTGCCGATGTGCCGCTGGAAACGTGGAAGCAGTACATGAGTCTGCGTTTGACCACCAGCTTCGCCAATGCTTTGAGCGAAGAAATCGGTGATCGCCGCTTCGCGTTTTACGGCCAAGTGCTGAACGGTACGCCAGAACAAGAGCCGCGTTGGAAGCGGGGCGTAGATGCCACCGACGGTGCCTTGGGCGAAGTTCTCGGCCAGCTTTATGTCGCTGAATACTTCCCACCAGAAGCAAAAGAGCGCATGGAAACCTTGGTCGATAACCTCATTAAAGCTTATGGTGAATCGATCAAGGGCTTAGAGTGGATGAGCGCAGAGACCAAAGAAAAAGCTTTGGAAAAACTAAGCAAATTCACTCCGTACATCGGTTATCCAAGCGAGTGGCGTGATTATTCAGCGCTCACCGTTGCTGCTGATGATTTAGTGGGCAACTACAAGCGTTCTGCTGAGTTCGATTATCAGTACAACATTAGCCAAATCGGTCAGCCAGTCAAAGAAGAAGACTGGGGCATGACGCCGCAAACGGTCAACGCGTATTACAGCCCAGTGCGCAACGAAATCGTGTTCCCAGCGGGTATCTTGCAACCACCATTCTTTAACTTAGAAGCTGAAGATGCGGTCAACTACGGTGGTATCGGTGCCGTTATCGGCCACGAAATCGGCCATGGTTTTGATGACCAAGGTTCGAAGTACGATGGTGATGGTAACCTGCAAAGCTGGTGGACCGACGCTGACCGTGAAGCTTTTGACGAGCGTGGCGCGCAACTTGCAGCGCAGTATGACCTGTATGAACCGCTAGAAGGCGTGTTCGTGAACGGCAAACTGACGCTAGGTGAGAATATCGGCGACTTAGCCGGTGTGACCATTGCCTACAAAGCTTACACCGATTCGCTGAACGGTGAAGCATCACCAGTGCTCGACGGCTTTACTGGCGAGCAGCGGGTGTTCTTAGGTTGGGCGCAAGTTTGGCAAACCAAGCAGCGTGACGAATATACCCGTAACCAAGTGCTGAGCGACCCGCATTCACCGGCGTTCTATCGGGTGAACGGTACGGTTGTGAACGTTCCTGCGTTTTATGAAGCGTTCAACGTGCAGCCTGAAGACGACATGTACTTGCCGCCTGAAGAGCGCGTTACTATTTGGTAACCGCAACGGGTAACGTGCATCAATAAAAAGGTATGTGCTAAACTGCCGTCATGAAATACGTGATTGGACTTCTTATCATTAGCTTGTTGCTGGCGCCTTTGCAGGTGTCAGCGCATGCCCCTGCGCCTGCTGTTGGCGCAGAGCATGCAGCGATGCAGATGATGGACCACGCCAGTAACGATGACATGGCGACAGATCATGCCTGTTGCGATGACGCTGCTGCAGCAACTGAAATGGTTGCGGCGGCAATGGATTGCGACGGCAGTTGTGATACCTGCCAAAATTTTTGTGGCGCCAGTGCACTTGGTTTATTACCAAGCCTCGCACTGGTGAGCCATTTCTCCTCTGTACAGCCATGGCGCCTGAGCGCCGAACCCGCGATTCACCGTAAGGACCGTCTCGAACGTCCACCTATGCCTGCTTAACAACTGAACCTTTTTCTCAGTTTCGTTTTTGCAGGAGTCTGTTATGCCTTTTTCACGTTGGATTTGTGGCCTCGTTGCCATCTTGATGCTGTTTGCTGTCAATGCGCCGCAAGCACTGCAATCACACGATCATTCGCAGCATGAGCAATCGCTACAAGAAGTCACCTCAGCCGAGCGGGAGCTTAGCGATGAGACTGCGGTGGAGTATGTCTGCCCAATGCACAATCACATTGTCCGTGACGAACCCGGAACCTGCCCTATTTGTGGCATGGATTTGGAGCCGCAACGCCCGACCCAAGAAGTCGATGTGGTGGTAAGCGGGCAGATGCAGCAAAACTTGGGCGTGACCACAGCCGTAGTTGCGCCGACGACCTTATGGCGCTATTACCCGACGTTGGCAACGGTGCAATGGAACGACAATGCACGCTGGCACATTCATCCGCGCGCGGCAGGCTGGCTCGAAGAGTTGCACGTACGCAGCGAAGGGCAACAGGTCAACGTCGGCGACAAGCTCTATAGCATCTACAGCAAAGAGTTAGTGGTGGCGCAACAGGATTTTCTGCAAGCACTCGATGCTGCGAGTGCGATGGCACCGGCGCAGGCCAAGCGTTTGTTGCGCGATGGACGCCTGAGACTTGAGTTACTCGGCCTTACTACGGAGCAAATTAAGCAGCTCGAAGCCAGCCAAGAAATCTTGTATCGGGTGCCGGTGTATGCGCAACACGCGGGCGTTATCACGACATTAAAGGTCGCACAGGGGATGTATGTCGAACCTGCCACTGAGTTGCTCACCATAACCGGTGCCGACGGCGCTTGGCTCATCGCCGATGTGCCTGAACGCTATAGTTCGTGGCTCGAACCTGACGCTTTTGTCGATGTGACCTTGCCGCAGGCCGGTTTGAACGGTTATGAGACCCGTATTGACTATATTTATCCAGAACTCGACGCGCAAAGTCGCACCCAGCGCGTGCGCATTCAGCTACCGCAAAACATTACTGGCGCTGGGTTGCAAGTCGGCATGCAAGCGCAGGTTGAACTCTATGGTGGGCCCAAACGCGACGTCTTGGCAGTGCCACTGAGTGCATTGATTCTAACCGGTAGCGACAATCGCGTGATCGTGCAAACCGCTGACACTAGTTTTCAACAACGCGAAGTGCATGTCGGCCTGATCGTAGGTGACCAAGCTGAGATTTTGCACGGTCTTGAACAGGGCGAGCGCGTGGTCACTTCCGGTCAGTTCTTACTCGACTCCGAAGCCAGCTTGAAAGCCAGTCGTTTAAGCGGTCAAGCAACCCCTGAGGACAGCGGCCATGCTCACTAAAATCATCGATTGGAGCCTCGGCAATCGATTGCTGGTGCTGATTGCTGCGCTGTTTGCTGCGTGGTTTGGCTGGCGCGCGATGACCACCACACCGTTAGACGCGATTCCCGACTTGTCTGACGTGCAAGTGATTGTCAAAACACCGTACCCCGGGCAAGCGCCGCAATTGGTAGAAGAGCAGGTGACATGGCCTTTGGCGAACCTGATGCTCGCGGTGCCCGGCTCGACCGAAGTTCGCGGTTATTCATTTTTCGGCGACTCCTATTTATATATCTTGTTTGAAGAGGGGACTGATATTTATTGGGCGCGCAGTCGCGTGCTGGAGTACCTGAATCAAGCTGCGGAGCGCTTACCCGATGGCATCACCCCACGGCTCGGTCCCGATGCCAGTGGCGTCGGTTGGGTGTTTCAATATGCCTTGGTCGATCGCACTGGGCAGCGCCATTTGGGTGAGCTTACCAGCCTGCAAGATTGGTTCTTAAAGCAGGAACTGCAAAGTGTTGAAGGGGTCGCCGAAGTCGCCACCGTGGGTGGCATGGTGCAGGCCTATCAGGTCGTGGTCGACCCCTACCGGTTACAAACCTACGGGCTGACACTTGCGCAAGTGCAAGACACCATAGCCGCTGCGAATCAGGAAGTCGGTGGCGGCATTGTCGAGATGGCTGAAGCCGAATACATGGTGCGCGGTACGGGTTACATTCAATCGCTCGAGGAACTGCGTGAGCTGCCCTTGCCAGTGACCAGCGCCGCCTACAATGCGGTGACTTTGGCAGATGTTGCCACCGTGCGGCGGGGGCCCGTTAGCCGTCGCGGCATTGCTGAACTCAATGGTGAGGGCGAAGTGGTGGGTGGCATTGTGGTGATGCGCCACGGTGAGAATGCACTGGCAACCATTGAGCGAGTGCGCGATAAGCTCAAGACTTTACAGCAAGGCTTGCCCGATGGTGTGGAGATTGTGCCGACCTACGACCGCTCTGATTTGATTCATCGTGCGGTAGATAACTTGACCACTAAACTGCTGGAAGAAATGGCCTTTGTGGCGTTGATCACGGTACTGTTTTTGCTGCATTTGCGTTCCGCTTTAGTCGCAATCATCACCTTGCCGCTAGCGGTGCTGATGAGTTTTATCGTGATGCGGTGGCTCGGCATCAACGCCAACATCATGAGCTTGGGCGGCATCGCCATTGCCATCGGCGCGCTGGTGGATGCGGCAATAGTAATGGTGGAAAATGCCCACAAGCACTTGCAACACTACCGCGAAGAACACGGCCAGCCACCCACGGGTGCAGCGCACTGGCGCGTGATTCGTGAAGCCACCGTTGAAGTTGGTCCAGCACTGTTTTTGTCATTGTTAATTATTACTTTGAGCTTCATTCCGGTTTTTTCGCTCGAAGCCCAAGAAGGTCGTCTGTTTGCGCCGTTGGCGTACACTAAAACTTTTGCCATGGCTGCCGCGGCCTTGCTGGCGATTACCTTGGTGCCCGTATTGATGGGCTATTTTGTGCGCGGGCGCATTTTGAGTGAACAACGTAATCCGCTCACGCGTGCCATGATTTGGCTCTATCGTCCTGTTTTACATGGTGTGTTGCGTTTTCCGAAGACAGTTATTTTATTGGCGCTGGTAGTAACAGTGAGTGGTTACTACCCACTGAGTAAAATGGGCAGTGAGTTTATGCCGACCATGCAAGAAGGTGACTTGCTGTATATGCCAACGACCTTGCCGGGTATTAGCCCACAAGCGGCGGCCGAGTTGTTGCAGCGCACCGACCGTCTGATCAAGCAAGTGCCCGAGGTGGAACGTGTTTTCGGCAAAACTGGCCGCGCCGATACTGCCACCGATCCAGCGCCTCTAACCATGCTTGAAACAACTATTCAGTTGAAGCCCGAAAGCGAATGGCGCGACGGTGTTACCTTGCCAGCTATTATCGACGAGCTCGATGCAACGGTGCAGGTGCCGGGTATTACCAATGCCTGGGTGCAGCCGATCAAAACCCGTATCGATATGCTCTCAACGGGTCTAAAAACGCCATTGGGGCTGAAAATTGCGGGACCATCGTTGGCCGAAATTCAGCGCATTGGCGGTGATCTTGAAGAGCGCTTGTCAGGCGTTGCCGGGGTTGCTTCTGTATATGCCGAACGGCCCGCGTCGGGGCGCTATTTAGAGATCCGTCCGCGCTTGGCAGAAGCGGCACGCTACGGTATCGACCAAGCCAGTATTCAGCGGGTAATTCAATTTGCCATCGGCGGTGCGCAAATTGCTGAAACGGTAGAAGGCACCGAGCGTTACCCAATCACTTTGCGCTATCCGCGCGAGCTGCGTGATCACCTTGAGCGCATCAAGCAGTTACCGCTGTTCAGTGCAAGTGGTGCTTGGGTCACCTTAGAACAGGTCGCAGACGTACAAGTGACCGACGGTCCAGCGATGATTCGCAGTGAAAACGCACGTCCAACGGGCTGGGTGTTTATTGACGTTGATAGCGAGGTGCCAGTGGGTGAGGTGATTGCTGCAGCTGAGCCGCTATTGGCCGATTATGAATTACCGCCGCGCTACTCATTCGCATGGTCAGGGCAGTATGAGTCGATGCAACGTGTCGAAGCGAAACTGCAGGAAGTGGTACCCGCCACCTTAGCGGTTATTCTGATACTGCTGTATTTTACCTTTCGTTCGTTTAAACAGGCGCTGCTGATCATGGCAACACTGCCGTTGGCGCTTACGGGTTCGCTGTGGTTTATCTGGTGGCTCGGTTACAACCTGTCGATTGCGGTCGGCGTCGGTATGATTGCCTTAGCGGGTGTCGCGGCTGAGTTCGGCGTGGTGATGTTGTTGTATTTGAATAACGCCTGGCGCGCCCGACAAGCGCGCACGCAAGCGAGCTTATACGATGCAATCGAAGAGGGCGCAGTGTTGCGAGTACGGCCGAAAGCAATGACGGTCATTACCATTATTGCTGGCTTGCTGCCGATTATGCTGAGCCAAGGTACCGGCTCAGAAGTCATGCAACGCATCGCGGCGCCGATGATTGGCGGTATGGTGGTAGCGCCGTTGCTGTCGCTGTTGGTGTTACCGGCGGTGTATTGGCTTTGGCACCGCCGGCGCTTGGCTTAACTGTTGCTATTGGTGTCGGCAGGCGGTACGCGCATCACCAGCGCGTACATCACCGGCACCACAATCAGTGTCAGTAAAGTGGCAAAGCCGAGACCAAACATGATCACCACTGCCATGCTGACAAAGAAGGCGTCGAACAGCAGTGGGATCATGCCGACAATCGTCGTGACTGCAGCCATGAGGACCGGGCGTACGCGGCTGACCGCGGCATCTTCCAATGCCTTGATGCGTTCTTTGCCACTGGCAAGTTCGACCCGCACTTGCTCGAGCAGCACTACACCGTTTTTGATCAGCATGCCCGACAGGCTCAAGAAACCGAGTAACGCCATGAAGCCAAACGGCTGACCGCTTAGGGCGAGGCCGAGGGTAACGCCGATGATACTGAGCGGCACTGTGGTCCACAAAATACCCGCCTGACGAATCGAGCTAAACAGCAACACGGTAATGATAAACATCACCACAAAGGCCAAGGGCAGCGCTTGGAATACTGCGCCAGTAGCTTTTTGTGAGGCTTCATATTCACCGCCCCATTCGAGGCTGTAACCTAAGGGTAGCTCAATGGCTTCAATGTCGGGGCGAATGCGCTCGAGCACCATGGCTGCCGTTTCTTCACCAAAAATGTCATGATCGGCCATGACCGTGAGCGTGCGTTTGCGGTCGCGGCGCAGGATCAAGTGATCTTCAGCGCTGAGCTTCATGCGGTTGACGACTTGCGCCAGCGGCACATGCTGCTGCAACGCCTGGGAATAGATTTGTAATTCTTCCCAATCGGCGATTTCACGGCGTTCGTTTGCGGGTGCCCGAACGATAATAGGGAGTAAGTTGGTACCATCGCGGAATAAGCCGACATTTTGCCCGTTGAAATTGCGTTTTAAGACGTCATTGACGTCCGCCTTAGTGATGCCAAGTCGGCGTGCGGCTGCTTCGTTAAACTCTGGATTCAGTACTTTGCTGCGCTGGCGCCAATCGTTACGCAAATTACGAATACCGTCGTCTTGCGCCATAATCGCTTCGGCTTGGGCGGCCAATTGGTGCAGCACCAAAGGGTCAGGACCGCTGAAGCGAGCTTCTATTTTGGCGGTTTGCGAAGGGCCCATTTCCACCGGTTTGAGCTTAAATTCGACATCGGGCTGTTCGGTTTTCAGGTAGCTTTCAATGGCGCCATGTACTTGCCGTAATTTCTCGGTGTCGCTGGCGCGTAGAATCACCTGACCATAGCTCTCGTATGCTTTTTCTACCATGTAGGTGAGGGTAAAGCGCGGTGCGCCTTGGCCGACAGTGCTGGCGACATAAGTGAGCTCCGGAAACTCTTGCATTAGATAGGCTTCAAAATCCTGCAAGCGGCGAGAGGTTGCCCGAATATCAGTGCCTTCAGGGTACCAAACGTCAACAAATAGCATGGGTGTGGTTGACGGCGGGAAAAACGACTGTTTCACCGTAGTAAAGCCAGCGACCGCGAGTATTAACAAGCCGACCATGGCAACCATGGTGGTTTTGCGCCAAGCTAAGAATTTATGTAGGAGTGTGCGATAGCCACGAAATACCCAGTGATTGTAAACGTGATCGTCGTCTTCTGGTTGCTCTTTCGCAGATCTGGCTCGGGCGTCTTTGCGGTAAAGAATATTACCAAGAAATGGCGTTAGCGTAATGGCCGTGAACCAGCTCAACAGTAACGAGATGAGCAACACCCAAAACAGTGAGTTGGCGTATTCACCGCTGGCGTCTTTCGATAAACCAATAGGCGCAAAAGCGATGACGGCAACCGCAGTTGCGCCAAGCAGTGGCCATTTATTCTGCTGCACAATTTCACTGGCCGCTTGCAGGCGCGACAAACCACGTCGCACGCCGACCAACATCCCTTCGGCAATGACGATTGCATTATCCACTAGCATGCCGAGCGCGATAATCAGTGCGCCGAGCGAGACCCGTTGCAGCTGAATATCCATTAAATACATAAAGATAAAGCTACCCAACACGGTGATCAGTAGCACACTGCCAATCAACACCCCGCTGCGTAAACCCATGGTAAGCAATAGCGCTACCACCACAATGGCCACAGCTTCGGCGAGGTTGAGCAAGAAATTCTTTACCGAACGATCGACTTCGGCGGGCTGGTCATAAATCGCCGCGACCTGCATGCCGACGGGCTGAGCGTACTGCAGTTCTTGCAGCCGCTGCTCGATACGCTGACCGACTTCAACCACGTTGACGTCGCTGGCGAACGAGATGCCGAGCCACAATGAGGGCTGCCCTTCGTAGCGCACCAAATGTGTTGGAATCTCTTGGTATTCGCGACTGACCGTAGCGACATCGCGCAACAAAATGCGTTGTTCAGCACCTGGATTGCTGATCATGAGATTAGCCAAGTCATTCACATTGGCAAACTCACCACTGGTTTGCAGGCGGATACGTTCTTCGCCACTCAGCACGCGACCCGCATCGCTTACCGCATTTTGCGTTTGCAGCAGATTTAACACTTGCTGCGGACTAATACCGGTATTCGCCAACTTGGCCCGCGAAATCTCCACCACCACTTCTTCTTGTTGCTCACCGGCGACAGTGACTTTGCCGACACCGTCGACCAATACCAATTCACGGCGCAAGAAATCGGTGTAGTCTTTGATGTCTTCGTAACTATAGCCTTTGCCACTTATCGCCAACAAAATGCCGTAAACGTCGGCAAAATCATCGCGCACCATGGGCTGACCAGCTCCCGGCGGCAAACGCCGGGTAACATCGTTCACTTTACGGCGTAATTCATCCCAAATTTGCGGCATGTCTTTGGCGCGCAAAGTGGTTTTCATGTCTACGGTAATTTGACTCAGCCCGGGCTTCGAAATAGAACTGATATGATCAACGTTGCCGAGCTCTTGGATGGCATTTTCAATGCGGTAGGTGACTTCCTCTTCAACCTGCTGCGCGGTGGCTCCGGGGTAGGTGGTGATCACCATGGCTTTTTTGAGGGTGAACTCGGGGTCTTCGAGACGACCTATGTTGGTAAGCGCTAACACACCGCCTACCAGCAGGAGAAGCAGCAGCATCCAGCTAGTGGTGCTGCGTTTGATGCTATAACGTGCGATATCCATTACAGACCTCGCTCTTTAACCCAAGGCCGTACTTTTTGTCCTTTACTGAGCGCGTGCACACCAGCGACAACGATTTGTTCACCCGTTTGCAGTCCAGCAATAATTTCTATGGCATCGCCCGTGACCATACCTGTGGTTACTTCGCGCTGCTGCACTTGTTGTGATTGTGGATCATAAACCCAAACTCGTGGCTTAGCAGCGGCTGCTTCTGTTGGCTCGGAGAACACCGCACTGGTGGGCACACTGATACCTGATTGTGGCTTGTTAGCAACCGCTTGCGTATCGACATGCACTGTGGCCGACATACCTGGTAATAGGTTGAGATCTTGCGGCTTCGGCATGGTGAACACCACTTTATAGGTGTTGGTGGCCGGATCGGCCGTGGTATCCCATTCTTTCAACGTGATTGGGTAGCGTTGCTCAGGATTGGCGGCGAAACTCACATCGGGCTGATAGTCGGTGCTGCGTTGCACCCGCGCAAACAACTGTTCGGGCACGTTGATACTGATATCAATCGCATCATCCATTTGCAGCGTGGCAATGGGTTGCTGCGGCTGCACCGTTTCAAATGCTTCGACAAAGACATGGGCAACGGTGCCAGCGAAGGGCGCGCGCAGCTCCGTGTAACGCAGATTAGCCTTCGCCGTTTCTAAATTGGCGCGAGTGACTTGCAGGTTAGCTTTGACTTCATCGAATTGCTGCTGCGAAATCACCCCTTGCTCGGCGAGACTCTCGGTGCGGTCGTATTGAGTTTGCGCCAGTTGGAAGCGGGCTTGTGCTTGGTCGACCACTAATTGGTAATCGGTAGGGTCAAGCTTGGCGATCAAATCGCCTTGTTGCACCTCGTTGCCAGCTTTAACAGGGAAGCTACTAATTTCGCCACCTACCCGAAAGCCCAACTGCGCCACCTGAGCTGCTTCCACCACTGCTGGAAAATCGCGAAAGCGGGCATCGGTGTTTTCACCCACCGTCAACAACTTCACCGGCTGCACCGCATTGTTGTTTGCTGGTGCATTATCGCCATTTTCCACAACCGCTGGACCACAGCCCGCAAGGCTTAACACCATAAAAAGGGCAGCCCTCTTTTTGCCAATTTGTCGGCCAATTTGTTGCCACAACCGCATCGCTCAACCCTACTATTTGCCATTAACTGATGACAGTTTAGCCAATTAAAATGTAAAGTAATACTGAATAAAAATTAAATACAACATAAGAAATTCTGAATCGGTATTCGTGCGCTTTGCTGTTCGTACGCGCGATGCGCTGTTCGTTGTTCGAATAGTAAAGCAACGCTGAACGGACGAACAGCGAAGCGTACGACGGACGAAAACCGTTATTGGGGGTTAGATGAAACTGAATCAGTTGGAGATGTTGGTGCTGTTGGCAGAGACTGGCTCGGTGCAGGCGGTGTCGGAGCGCATGCATCGCACACAAGCCGCGGTGAGTATGGCCCTGAAAGGGCTAGAAGAGGATGTTGGAGTGCCACTGTTTGATCGTAGCGGCTATCGTTTGACGCTTTCGGCGCAGGGGCGGCAGTTCTTGCGGCAAGCAAGAGAGGTGGTGAAGCAGCATCAGCGCTTGCATTCTCTCGCGGCACAATTGCAAACGGGCGCTGAGCCGCAGTTACACATCACCTACGATTACACCTGCGCGCCGGCGGTGCTGTTTCCGGTATTGCAGCAGGTGCAGGAGCAGTTTCCTGCGACTGAGTTGCTTTTAAGCGGTGAATCACAATTGCGTGCGCTGCGTCGAATTCGTGAAGGCGAAGCAGAGCTTGCACTTTGCCCTTGGTTGCCGATCTTTCGTCAACATGGCGACTTTGAAACCGTGCGGGTACGCCCGTTTGAATTGTGGGTTGTCTGTGCGCCGGAATTATTAGGAGACGTTGCGGTTGAGCAACTGCAACGCCAAGATTTACTCGAGTTACCGATGCTGATTCCACAGAACCAAGACATCGGCATCGACCTTGATCAGATCATGCGCATTCCGAGTCAGCAGCGCATTCGCGTAAACGACTCTATTACCCAGCGGGAACTGTTGTTGGCCGGTATGGGTTGGGGAATTATCCCAGGTGATTTGATTGGCGACGCGCTCGAACGAGGAAGTCTGGTGCGCATCGACATTGCAGGATTCTTGACTCACGTAAATCTGGAGGTGCATTTGGTGCGCTCCGCGGAGAGAATCGCGGGTCCAGTAGAAGAAATGATTTGGCAGTTTTTTTCTAAAAGCAGCGACTCCGTTAGAAACGATTATATGCAATGAGTGTTCTGAGTTTGATGCGCGACAATTAGCCATCAATGTGTTGCACTCGAGTGGTTCAGGTTTGGTCTCTATCGTTAATATTCCACAACGCGCGGTCTACAGTTGGACGGGCGTGATGTCGCTGAACAACAAGGATCCAAAAAATCTGCAGGGCGAAGCGTACCATTTGGTTGCAGTCGATGTTCCAGCCAATTTACAGTCGGCACTCAAATCATTGTATGAGGCGATAGAACAGCCGATCGTTCTAGAAGATACAGGCATGTGGGATATCTTTATGTTCGCAACGATGCAAAACACCCAAGCGCGACATGACTGGGCAGTCAACCAAGGTGCATTCCAGTCGATGATGTCGGGAGTCATGGCCAGCGTCGGTGAACTTGTAAACCTATCGCCGTTTGATGTGTTAGCTGGATCACAGCATCGGGTTGAGTTCCCCGATGGGAGTTATGCAGTGATAGAAATGCCAACGGCCAGAATAGAACCTCGTGTGCTTTCGGCCATCGCTATTTACGGTCCTGATGGTAATAAATTGCCACTTCATCGTAATGACGTTGGCGGTACTTACATGTTTTCAAGCGAAGCGGGTATTGCTAAGTTCAACGAAGCGCTTGGACGTATTGGTGTACCAGTGTTCGATTTACGCTGGGACCCTACTTGTGCAAACTGCAAGGTTGTTGTCTCCTGCGACACAAGCGACCCAGCTGCACCAAGCTGTGCAGCTGAGACGAGTCGTTAATTACTTAACGATTTGGGAATTATAAAAACGTCCGTAAAGCACTTGCGCGCCACGGCGCTAGGTTTGGCGTCGAGCCACCAGCCGTGTCGGCTAGGCGCGCGTCATTGGCGAGGCGCTCGCCAGACAGTGCCAGCTCATTTTTTGCATGAGCGAGAGAATCCGCGCGTACGCTTGCCATGATGTTTTGTTGTGCTATATCGAGCTCGTGATCGAGCGAGCCTTGATACGATTGCTGCGAATAGGTAAAGGTATAAACAGCGTCAGGCTTGAGAACCAATTGCTCAACCTCAAAAGCGTGAACGGTAGTGAACGAAGCTGCAAGCAAACATGCAGCAGAGACTCCTTTTAAAGTAGAACCAAATGTTGTTTTCATATAAAGGCCCCCCACGTGACCTAATCAATAAGAGTAGTTTCTGTTTATTAGGATAGCCAGGAAGTGTGAAAGGTTTATTTCTGTTCCGAGAACATTCGCAACCAAGTGTAAGCAGTTGTAAACATCGTTAGTCGTGAATCGATAGGGGTGCGCGAATGAACCTCACCCTAACGAACCACGAATAACGGTTAACGGCTTTATTCATGTGATTTATGCCAAAGATTACCTGTTATGCGCTCGTATGAATTTTAATTCAGCGCCAAAACCCCTATAATTGCGCCAAAATTTTCACCCCCAATTTCACTCGCATAGCAAAGTAGAGGTAATCTGTGCTGCAAGACTATCGTAAGCATGTAGAAGAGCGCGCTGCTGAAGGCATCCCACCGAAGCCACTAACAGCAGAACAAGTCGCAGATCTAGTCGAATTATTGAAAAACCCACCCGCTGGCGAAGAAGATTTTCTCGTTGAGCTGATTTCTGAGCGCGTGCCTCCGGGCGTTGATGAAGCTGCCTATGTTAAAGCCGGCTTTTTAGCGGCTATCGTTAAAGGCGAAGCGACCAGCCCAGTGATCAGCAAAGATGCAGCTGTATCCTTGCTCGGCAATATGCACGGCGGTTACAACATTGTCACTTTGGTCGAGCTACTTGATGACGCTGAATTAGGCGAACTCGCTGCAGCAGAATTGAAACACACCTTGCTGATGTTCGATGCGTTCCACGACGTTGAAGAGAAAATGAAAGCCGGCAACGCGCTGGCGAAAGAAGTGATTGAGTCTTGGGCAGACGCTGAGTGGTTCACCAGTCGCAACGAAATGCCTGAAGCGATTAAAGCGACGGTCTTCAAAGTTACCGGTGAAACCAACACCGACGATTTGTCACCAGCACCTGATGCTTGGTCACGTCCAGATATTCCTTTGCACGCTAAAGCTATGTACAAAATGCCACGCGAAGGCGTAACGGATGCGGCGAAGCAAATCGAAGAACTGAAAGAGAAAGGCCATCCGGTTGCCTTCGTCGGCGATGTGGTCGGTACCGGTTCTTCACGTAAATCAGCCACCAACTCAGTGTTGTGGTTTATCGGTGAAGACATGCCTGGTACGCCGAACAAGCGTGCTGGCGGTATCTGTATTGGTGGCAAGGTCGCACCTATCTTCTTCAACACTATGAAAGATGCAGGCGCATTGGTGTTCGAAGCAGACGTTGAAAAAATGAACATGGGCGATGTGATTACCATCTACCCATACGCAGGCAAAATCGAGAACGAAGCGGGCGAAGTTATCGCTGAATACGACTACGCATCGCGCGTCATTCTTGACGAAGTGCGTGCCGGCGGGCGGATTAACTTGATCATCGGCCGTGGCTTGACTGAGAAAGCGCGTGAAGCTTTGGGCATGGGCCCTTCAGACTTGTTCTTGAAGCCAGAACAGCCAGCTGATTCAGGCAAAGGCTTTACCCTTGCGCAGAAAATGGTTGGTAAAGCATGTGGTATGGACGGCGTACGTCCAGGTACCTACTGCGAACCGAAAATGACCACCGTTGGTTCACAAGACACTACCGGTCCAATGACCCGTGACGAGCTGAAAGACTTGGCTTGTTTGGGCTTCACTGCCGACTTAACCATGCAGTCATTCTGTCACACCGCGGCGTATCCGAAGCCAGTGGATATCGAAACGCAGCATACTTTGCCTGACTTCATTATGAACCGTGGCGGTGTTTCGTTGCGTCCAGGTGACGGTATCATCCACAGCTGGTTGAACCGTATGTTGTTGCCTGACACCGTAGGTACCGGCGGCGACTCGCACACGCGTTTCCCACTCGGGATTTCATTCCCTGCAGGTTCTGGCTTGGTGGCGTTTGCTGCGGCGACGGGCGTTATGCCATTAGACATGCCAGAGTCAGTATTGGTGCGCTTCAAAGGCGAAATGCAGCCAGGTATTACGTTGCGTGACTTGGTGCATGCGATTCCTGCATTTGCGATTAAAGAAGGCTTGTTGACCGTTGAGAAGCGCGGCAAGAAAAATGCGTTCTCAGGTCGGATTCTAGAAATCGAAGGCTTGGATCATTTGACTGTAGAGCAAGCATTTGAGTTGTCTGACGCTTCGGCTGAACGCTCAGCTGCCGGCTGCACTATTAACCTGTCAGAGGAATCAGTTGCTGAGTACCTGCGTTCGAACATCACCATGTTACGTTGGATGATCAACGAAGGCTACGGTGATGCGCGTACCCTTGAGCGCCGTGCTCAGAAAATGGAAGAGTGGTTAGCGAACCCATCACTGATGCGCGCTGACGCTGACGCAGAATATGCAGAAGTCATCGAAATTGATTTGGCTGACATTAAAGAGCCGATTGTTTGCTGCCCGAACGACCCAGACGACGCTAAGTTTTTGAGCGAAGTAGCTGGCGATAAAGTTGACGAAGTGTTTATCGGATCGTGCATGACCAACATCGGTCACTTCCGCGCTGCCGGTAAATTGCTTGAGAAAAACTCAGACGAGCTGAACACGCGTTTGTGGATTGCACCACCGACCAAGATGGACGAAGCGCAACTGCGCGAAGAAGGTTACTACAACATCTACGCCAACAATGGCGTGCGTACTGAAATGCCGGGCTGTTCACTGTGCATGGGTAACCAAGCACGCGTCGAGCCAGGTGCGACCGTACTGTCGACCTCAACGCGTAACTTCCCGAACCGCTTGGGTGACGGCGCCAATGTTTACCTGACGTCAGCTGAACTCGCTGCCGTGGGTGCGATTCTTGGTAAACTGCCAACGCCTGCTGAGTACATGGAATACGCCGCCGACATTAACTCAATGGCTGGCGAAGTCTACAAGTACCTCAACTTCGACCAAATGGATGCATTCCGTGCCGCAGAAGCTGCTGCGAAACAGAATATTATCCCGACCATCGAAGTAGCATAAGCGGCGCAATATATCTATTTGGATATATTTATATCGTTTTAAGTATAAAGCGCGACCTCTCTGGTCGCGCTTTTTTTTGCCCCGAGAAAGTGCGCCAAGAAAGGGCAGCCCTTTTTAGCTGGTTTTGGGGGTTAGAAAGGGCAGCCCTTTCTTGGGGGGGGTTGGGGTTGCAGGCCTTTAGATTTGGGTGAGTCGTCGATGTGAATTTTGCAGGTAGAGCAGTGATAAAAACGCTGCAAAAAATGGCACGTTGAGCCGCTCGTTGATGCTATCGGTGTGAACAAAATTTGCCTTAGTGTTGAGTTCGACGATTTGCACTTTATTGTGCTGTTGAAACAACAGGTCGATGCCAATCAGCGCGTATCGATAGGGTGAACTTGCGGTAATTAAGGGCTCGAGCACGGGGTTCAATTGGGCAAGTGCACTAACAATAGAAGCCAATTTCTCCGGGTAGTCGGGTAAGTCAGCGAGCGTTGCCATTTTTACGCAGCCGTCGGGTTTGTAATAGTCGGCATGGTCCACTTGTGCAGAGAAATCTGTTGAGGCAGCGTCAAATGGAGCACCGTGAATCATTACAAAGCCATCATCGAAGCAATAGACGTGCTTATTGAATATAAACACGTATGCACGTGCTGTATATTTGCGCCCGTCGAAGAGCTCCAAGTCGGTAATTTGCGTTTGCAGAATGTGATGGTTGGGGAGCTGTAACCTGTTGAGTTCGCGATGCCTGATGCACTCAATACCCCGTCCACCGGTAGCGTAAACGGGCTTCATAAACCAGATAGAGTTAGCGTCTCGCGATAACGTCTGGGCTTCAGCAACAGATTCAAAAGTGTATGGAACTAAGTGTCCTTCCAGACCCAACCTCTTCGCCTCGCGCGCGAGAAACTTCTTGCTATCAACGCGTTGCAGCACATCATTACTTACCAATCGAAATACGTCGGTGTTGACTGCCGGGGGGTCGCCGTAAAAGACATCCCAGTAACTAAAGGGGCGCAAGTGACGTAAAAGCGCAAACTGTAAAGACAGTTTGCGCATCGCCTCTTCAACAATCCGTGTCGCTCGATTGGCGTAAACTTTGGGATAGATGAAGTTCACTTTGTGCCTCCGCGAGTTGTCTATGGTCCGGTGACACGAGCTTGATTTTTAAATCTTGAAGAATTTAATGGTTAGTGGGTAGTCCTGAACAATCCCGTCTTTGGCCCGAATCGCGCCAATAATGGCAAAAACCACGTGACAGATCGCCAACGCGAAGACCATTGCAAAGCCAACAAGTATTACCATCAGGATGACGCTAATTACGCCGTAAATAAAGGCGGAAATAATCCAGTTAAATACGACCTTTCCATTGGCATCGATGTAGGGATTGGTATCTCGTTTAATAAGCCACATCACCAGCGGGACAATCAATCCAGCGAGTGGTATAAGATACCCGGCGAGCTGAGAAAGATGCAGCAGCATCGCATAGTTACGGTCCTCTTCACTCGGACCATTGATGATGACTTCTTCCCTTATAGGTTCCATAACATTTCTTCCTTTTGTTCGAGTTATTTCCCTAAGAGTTGACGTTTCTACACAAAATGTCAACGATTTCAGCGATTACTGAAGAAAGGGCTGCCCATTCTTTTGCAGCGCGCACAAAAAAGGAGGGCTGCCCCTCCTATTGGTTTTTGTAATGGCGAAAAGGCGGGACTAGACTTGTGCGTCGATCCAGTCGCGGACTTGCGTCTCCAAGACATCCAGCGGGATGCTGCCGTTCTTTAGCACTTGGTGGTGGAATTCGCGAAGGTCGAAAGCATCACCCAAGGCGTCTTCGGCTTCGGCGCGTAACTGCTTGATCAGCATTTCACCTAACTTGTACGACAACGCCTGACCCGGCCATGTGATGTAACGGTCGATTTCAGTGCGCACGTTGTGCAAGCTCAACGCTGTGTTCGATGCCATAAAGTCCATCGCGCGCTCACGGCTCCAGCCCATGGCATGCATACCGGTATCTACCACTAAACGAGCGGCGCGCCACATTTCATAGCTTAAGCGGCCAAAATCACTGTAAGGGTCTTGGTAAAAACCAGCCTCTAACCCGAGCCACTCAGAATACAAGCCCCAGCCTTCGCCAAACGCAGAAATGTAAGTTTGCTGGCGGTAAGATGGCACACCTTCAAGCTCGCGCGCCAGAGCGATTTGTAGGTGGTGTCCAGGCACGGCCTCATGCAGCGTTAAGGCTTCGAGTTGATACAAAGGACGGCGGTCCAACGCGTAGGTATTCACCCAGTAAAAGCCTGCGCGGTCGTCACGTGCGGAACCCGAATAACGCCCAGTTGTGTACTTAGGCGCAATTTCAGCTGGCACAGGCTCTACCCCATAGGGCTGGCGCGGTAGCGTTTTAAAGAATTTCGGCAACTGACCGTCCATACGCTTAGAAATATAAGCGGCTTCCTTCAACAGCTCCTCTGCTGAAGAAGGATAAAAACGTGGGTCATTGCGTAAGAAGTCGACAAATTCCTCGAAGCTACCTTCGAAACCTGTTTTCTCAATCACCACGTCCATTTCGTTGCGAATACGCGCGACTTCCGCTAAACCTTTTTCGTGAATCTCTTCAGGCGTCAACGACAAGGTGGTGAAATGTTCGATGCGGTTTTGGTAATAAGCTAAACCATCAGGCAAAAACGATGCACCGACGGTGTCGCGACAATTGGGTAAGTAGGTCATCACCATAAAGTCAAAATACGACTGATAAGCAGGCAGCACATCAGCGTCAATCACCGAACGTGCCTGATCTTGCAAGGCTTGCCACTCGGCAGCCGAAACGAAGTGCGGGCGCTCGCCAGCGAGTGGTTCAAAGAACACGCTGTCGTCTGGTGATTGCACAATAAAAGCAGCAATACTGTCTTCGAAGCCCGCCATTGCCGCGGCCGGTTGGGTGTAGCCCTCAGCCATACCGCGCTCAAGCCAGGCAGTTTGCTCCTGCATATAACGCGGAATCGAGCTCAACTTCGCCACGTAATCTTGGTAGTCAGACAAGGAACGAAACGAGGTGCCGCGCACCATAAATGACAGGTTGCTGTGGAATCCACCTTCCGCATTCAAAGGCATATAGTGCTCGTTGAAATCGTAACTATCGACTTCATTTTGCAGACGGTAAGTCAGCATACGCCAATTAATAAATTCGTCAGCCGATAGTGCTGCTGAGTCAATCTCCAGCAACTCGTTGAGCCAAGCCCGTTGTTGCTCAGCGCGCTCAGCCAAGGCTTCGGGTGTCATGCTCGGTAACGATCGAGAGGTATCCTCACCGGCGTCTTGCATTTCTTCCCAAATACGCGATGCCATAGCACTAAAGCGGGCATCTTCAGAGGCAACAGTTGCAACTGGCGCATCCGCACGCGCATCAGTCGAAGTTCCAGAGCCGGGCGTACCCGCGCAGCCCGCTAAAGCCAAGGCCACAGCAACGGCCGTCAATGAATTCGTAAAGCGCTGAGGGAATCCCATAATTACTCCGTATAATTTTTGATTTCTTTCGGATATTCTTTGCTACACTGACTGAACAGTTTAAAACGGCAAACTAACACTGCAATACTATTGCGATAAACTAGCACAGTTCTTCGAGAAATAACCGCATTTGAGGAAGCTCATGGCGCAAGCGCAGAAAGGTATTTACGCTGAACCCAGTTTACATGGCATCACTTTGCAATTGAACGTTATGACAGACGATGTCATCAGCATTCGGCGTAAGCTTGCCCGCATTCCAGCCATGCTTGATGAACTTGATGAGCGTTTCTCAGAAGCGCTACTGACAGGTTATGTGGCGGTTGGCAGTGACTATTGGGACATTCTTTATCCGCAACAGCGACCACCGCAGTTTGGTAACTTTCCTGATTTGCGCGACGGTGATCGGCAAGCCCCGCGCGAACCTGTCGATTTACTCATCACCATTCGCTCGGACCGCTTTGACGTTAACTATTTTAGCGCCAGAGCCATTCTCGAGTGGCTTGGCCATGATGTCGAGTTGACCGAGCAAACGCCAACCTTTCGCTTTATGGACGGTCGCGACCTCACCGGCTTCATAGACGCGCCGGAAAATCCGCGCGGCATCAGAAGACGCCAGTTGGCATTAATTCATGCTGACGATGACCCGGTATTTGCTGGTGGTAGCTATTTGTTCGTACAAAAATTCCGTCATGATCTGCGCCGTTGGGAGCAACTCGATCAAGCAGCGCAAGAACAAGTCATCGGTCGAAAAAAGCTCAATGGTGACCGTATCAGCGAGGCCCAACTCAGTGGCGTCTCACATACCCAAAAAGCGCGTTTGCAGAATGACCAAGAGCAGCCTCTGCATATGTTGCGGCAGAATATGCCGTGGGGAGATATGCGCGAACAGGGTCTCATGGGAATGTACTTTACGGGGCAGCCGCGCGATGTTATCCAATGGTTGAAGCAGCGCTATATTGCCGACGAAAACGGTGATTATGACCCCTTGCTGGATTACATCGAAGCGGTCACCAACGCCTGTTATTTCGTTCCGTCTCTCGATTTCCTTACGGGCGAAATCTAAGCTTCAAGAGACGTTTTCAAACAACTCACGCACTTTGGCGAGGGTAAAGTCGATTTCTGATACTTTCACCGGTGCAATAAAAATCGTGTCGTCGCCGGCAATAGTGCCAAGCACACCCTCTTTTTGGCCGACTGAATCAAGCAAACGCGCAATTAATTGTGCCGCGCCTGGAGAAGTGCGGATAATAACCATGACATCATTGTGCTGAATATCCAAAACCAATTGCGTTAATGGCGCACGCGTTGAGGGAATGCCGAGCTCCGCGGGTAAGCAGTAAACCATTTCTTGGCGCGCATTACGGGTTCGAACAGCGCCATATTTGCTCAACATGCGCGACACTTTTGATTGGCTAATATTGTCAAAGCCCAATGCCTTCAACGCATCTACTATCTCGCCTTGGGAGCCGTAACGTTCTTCTTTTAGTAACGCTTTAAATGCATCTAACATTGCATCTGGTTTGCCGTGCGCCATGTCTCAATCGTCCCCTCGAAATAAACAACTCACGCAGTCTAGCGCAAATTAACCTGAACGCCTAGCAAGCCGCTGACTCAGCCGCCAAGCAAGCCTATGTCTGGTTGTAATTTCGGCGGTTTTGCAGTAGTCTTTCGGCACCTAAATTTTCCCCAATAACTGGATGGAGTCTGAGATGAAAGTTGCAGTTTTAGGTGCAGCCGGCGGTATCGGCCAAGCACTCTCATTACTTTTGAAAACCCAATTACCTGCTGGTTCTAAGTTAGCGCTGTATGACGTCGCACCAGTTGTTCCAGGTGTTGCTGTTGATCTCAGCCACATCCCAACCGCGGTTGAAGTGAAAGGCTACGGTAAAGACGATCTTGCTCCTGCACTTGTCGGTGCTGACATCGTACTGATTCCAGCTGGTGTACCACGCAAGCCTGGTATGGACCGTTCTGACTTGTTCAATATCAACGCTGGTATCGTTGCTAATTTGATCGAAGCAATTGCCGATAACTGCCCAAATGCAGCGATTGGTATCATCACTAACCCAGTCAACACTACAGTTGCGATTGCCAAGCGCGTACTTGAAAAGAAAGGCGTATACAACAAGAACAAATTGTTCGGTGTGACCACGCTTGACGTTATTCGTGCGGAAACTTTCGTGGCAGAATTGCACGGTAAAAACCCGTCTGAAGTGACTGTACCGGTCATCGGCGGCCACAGCGGCACCACCATCCTGCCACTGTTGTCACAAACCGGCTTGAGCTTCACAGACGAGCAAATCGACAGCCTCACGAAGCGCATCCAAAACGCTGGTACTGAAGTCGTTGAAGCAAAAGCTGGCGGCGGTTCAGCAACGCTTTCAATGGGTCAAGCGGCAGCCCGTTTCTGCTTGTCTCTGGTGAAAGCTCTGCAAGGCGACGACAGCGTTGTAGAATGCACTTACGTTGAAACTGATGGCCAAGACGCATTGTTCTTCGCGCATCCAGTTCGTTTGGGTCCAAATGGTGTTGAAGAAATCCTGCCATACGGTGAGCTCAGCGCTTACGAAGAAAAAGCGAAAGCTGCCATGTTGGACGGCCTTAAAGGCGATATCCAAACTGGTTTAGACTTCGTTCAATAAGAGCGAATGACTAACACCCAAACGACGCCGGGTTTGCTCTATGCGCCCGGCGTTTTTGTATAAGCAGCTATCAAAACAGCTAAGAGTGCACCGATGCAGCTATTTGGCTTGACCATTCCCACCGACCGCGAAGCTCTGCTACCAACGCTCAGTGTTGCAGTGTTGTTGAGCCTCGTGATGCTGCTACCGGAGCAGTGGCGTGATGCGCTCATCATGCAGCGCAGCGCAATCAGTGACGGCGAGCATTTGTGGCAATTGCTCAGCAGCAACTTGGTGCATTGGAACGGCGCCCACCTCGGCCTCAACTTACTAGGTTTATTAGTGTGCTGGAGCCTATTTGTCGATCACCAAAAGGGTTGGCGTCCATGGTTGTGGTTGCCGGTGATTATGCTTAGCGCAACGAGCGCACAGTTTCTGTTCGACCCGACGGTTGAGTATTATGCCGGCTTTTCGGCCACTTTATATGGCATGTTCGGCTATTGCGCGCTGCATGATGTGTTGCACAAACGCTGGCTCGGAGCCCTAGTTCTGGTTGGCGTGCTCGGCAAGGTCGGCTATGACTTACTGTATCTGCCTGCTGACAGTGGTATCGCTTTTGCGGCACATGCAGGTGGCCTCGCGGCTGGACTTCTACTAGCGTTTCTTTGTAAAATCTTAACCTTAAACCACAGCCAAAGTGTGACATGAAGTTAACCGAAATCAATGCGTTAATGGCGGCCGATATGCAGGGCGTCAATCAGCTTATCAGCCGTGAACTCCAGTCTGACGTAGCCCTCATCAATCAGCTCGGTCTTTATATTGTCAACAGTGGCGGCAAGCGGTTGCGCCCGCTACTGGCGGTGACCGCTGCGCGCGCCGTTGGCTATGAAGGTGCAGGGCACTTAACCCTCGCTACTATTATCGAATTCATTCACACCGCCACACTGTTGCATGACGATGTGGTTGATGCTTCAGAATTGCGCCGCGGCAAAGAAACTGCTAACGCAGTATTCGGCAACGAAGCCAGTGTACTGGTGGGGGATTTTCTATACACCCGTGCATTTCAGCTGATGGTGACGCTGGATTCGATGAAGGTGATGAAAATTCTCGCCGATGCCACCAATATCATCTCGGAAGGCGAAGTCTTGCAGTTGATGAACTGTAATGACCCGAACACCACCGAGGCGAGCTATTTTGACGTGATTTACGGCAAAACTGGCAAGTTATTCGAAGCCGCCACGCAATTGGGCGCAGTGCTTGCGAACGAGTCGCAGCAAGTCGAAGACGCACTCGCAGCTTATGGGCGTCACCTAGGCACCGCGTTCCAATTGGTCGACGATTTGCTCGATTACACCGCCGACAGCGATGTTATGGGTAAGCAAGCCGGTGATGATCTTGCCGAAGGCAAACCAACCCTACCGTTGCTCTACGCCATGTGGCACGGTAACGATGAGGAATCTCAACTGATTCGCAAGACGATAGAGCAGGGCGATGGGCGCGAGCATCTGCAAACCATTCTCATGGCCATGCGTCGCACCGGAGCGCTGGATTACACGCGGGATCGGGCGCTTGCGGAAGCGGAGTTGGCGCAGCAGCAGCTGGAACTGCTACCGGCATCACAGCATCGCGATGCGCTGCACGCCCTCGCCGACATCGCAATCGATCGGGTTTCGTGATTCGTCCGTTCGGCTTAGCCTCTCTGTTCGTGCGAGCTGCGCTCTGTTCGAGCAACTCCGAACAGCGCAGCGTACGAATCACGAATAGCGAATATCGCTCTTGCTTTTAGCCCCAGAGGGGCTTATAATTCGCGCCCTAATTTAAATCTAACGTGCCCGCAAGGGTGAATCGGAGAAGAGTATGTACGCAGTATTCCAAAGTGGCGGTAAGCAACACCGTGTTACTGAAGGCCAAATCGTCCGCCTGGAAAAGCTGGAAGCGGCCACTGGTGAAGTGGTTGAGTTCGACCAAGTATTAATGCTGTCGAACGGTGACGACGTGAAAATCGGCGCGCCTTTTGTTTCTGGTGGCTCTATCAAGGCGGAAGTAGTCAACCATGGTCGTGCAGACAAAGTGAACATTATCAAGTTCCGTCGTCGTAAGCACCACATGAAGCGTCAAGGTCATCGTCAGTGGTTCACTGAAGTGAAAATCACTGGTATTAACGGTTAATTAAGGAGTAACGACACATGGCACATAAAAAAGCTGGTGGTTCAACCAAAAACGGTCGTGACTCAGAAAGTAAACGTCTGGGTGTAAAGCGCTTCGGTGGTGAAGCAGTATTAGCAGGTAGCATCATCGTGCGTCAACGTGGTACTAAATTCCACGCTGGTGACAATGTTGGTATCGGCCGTGACCACACTTTGTTCGCATTGGCGGACGGAAAAGTTTCTTTTGCGGAGAAAGGTCCAAAGAACCGCAAATACGTTAGCATCGTTACTGAATAAAACTCAGTTCGCTAACTGAAGAACAAAGAAACCCCGTCGGCAGTGGCGGGGTTTTTTTATACGGGTAGGTAGGAAATCATGAAGTTTGTAGATGAAGTCGAGATTCGCGTTGAAGCAGGCGACGGTGGCAATGGCACAGTTAGCTTCCGACGGGAAAAGTATGTCCCCAAAGGTGGCCCCGATGGTGGCGACGGTGGTGATGGCGGCGACGTTTATCTAGAAGCCGACGAAAACCTGAACACCCTGATCGATTATCAGTTCGAACGCATCCATCGCGCCCAGCGCGGTCAAAATGGTATGGGCAAGAACTGCACCGGTAAGCGTGGTGAAGACTTGGTGCTCTATGTGCCAGTGGGCACTCGCGCCACCGACCAAGACACTGGCGAAACGCTCGCCGATTTAACTAAGCACGGCATGCGTCGCATGGTCGCTAAAGGCGGTTTCCATGGCCTTGGCAATGCGCGCTTCAAAAGCAGTACCAATCGTGCACCACGACAAAAAACCATGGGTACGCCAGGCGAAATTCGCCCATTGAAGCTGGAGCTAATGTTGCTCGCCGACGTGGGGCTGCTCGGTATGCCAAACGCGGGTAAATCAACTTTTATTCGTTCAGTTTCTGCAGCTAAACCGAAAGTCGCGGACTATCCGTTTACCACCTTGGTACCAAACCTTGGTGTGGTGCGTCCGGCGCCACACGCAAGCTTTGTGATTGCTGACATTCCGGGCCTTATCGAAGGCGCGGCGGAAGGCGCTGGCTTGGGGATTCAGTTCTTGAAGCACCTTGAGCGCTGCGGCTTGTTATTGCACCTCGTTGATTTAGCACCTTACGATGGCACCGATCCCGCGGAACAAGCCGTCACTATTGTGCAAGAGCTTGAGCGCTACAGTCCAAAATTGGCAGACAAGCCACGCTGGTTAGTGGTCAACAAAATTGACTTACTGACTGACGAAGAAGCTGAAGAGCGTCTCGCAGAAGTCAAAGCCGCACTGAATTGGGAAGGCCCAGTTTACAAAATCTCGGCGTTGGCGAAAAAGGGCACTGAAGACCTCTGTAAGTCCATCATGACTTACCTTGAGCAGTTACCGAAAGCCGATGAAATCGAAGACGAAGCGCCGATAACGAAAGAATTCAAGTGGGACACTTATCATCAAGAGCAGCTTGACGGCTACGACGATGATGACGATGATGATGACTTCGACGATGACGACTACGACGTAGAAGTCATTTACCAAAAATAAGAGCGTTGTTCGCTATTCGTGCGTTCGGCTCTGCCTCACTGTTCGTCCGTGCTTCGCACTGTTCGAATAGCGAAGCGCACGAATATCGAATAGCGGAGCGTACGAAACACGGGTTTTTTATGCGGATTGCTTTGATTGCAGCCATGGCGCGGGATCGCGTCATCGGCAAAGACGGCGACATGCCGTGGCACCTACCAGCCGAACTCCAACACTTTAAACGCATCACCATGGGCAAGCCTGTCGTCATGGGCCGAGCAACCTATGAATCAATCGGTCGCCCATTACCTGGACGACTCAATATTGTCTTGAGCCGCAAACATCAACAACCTTTTACTGATGAAAAAGGTGTGGTCTGGGTGAACAGTCCCGAGCAAGCGGTGCAACAAGCGGGTGAGTGCGAAGAGCTCATGGTGATTGGTGGTGGTTACGTGTATCAAGAGTTTTTACCGCACGCACAACGCCTGTATTTAACTGAGATCGATCTCGCAGTTGACGGCGATACCTGGTTCCCTGATTTTCATGCAAGTGGAAACTGGGAAGTTCGTGAGCAAATCGAGCATCTGGCCGACAGCGATAACCCCCATGCTTTCGCGACGCTCGTTTATGAGCGCAGTACCGCGTAGCTTAAAGGTTTTCATTGTAAATGAAACGTAAAAGAACTTGCGGGTTTTAACAATTTATTCCGTTGTCAGGGCTTTTGGCTCGAGGTAGCATGATTCGGTAAACATAAAACCGAGGATGTTTAATGAAGCGATTCATTGCAACATGGTTGGCTGCTGCAACAACAGCCGCAATGTTGACGCCTTCAACACATGCGCTAACAGCAAAGAATGCCTTCGAATCGTCTGATTTGGCGTTGTTGTTCTGTACCTATGTGCGCAACAACGATACCTTGCGTTTACAACACAAACTACGCGATTTACGCATGCGTCTGCGCGACGTCTACCCGCAAGTCCGTTGCAATGGCGCTTCACTCATTCAGTTTGCCATGCAGAATAACTCCAACGATATTGGCGCTTTTATCGTCCGCAGTGTTAACCCAAGTGATATGCAAGAAATGGGTGATATGGAGTGGGCCGAGCAACGCGACATGTTGCAATCAACGATTGGCCAAACTTTAAAACAGCGTCTGAACCCTGAACAGTAAGCATTACGCCACATTTCTTTACAGTTTTCCCTCTTTCAGCATCCGGTCGAAGCGTATAGACTAACCGCATTCGTTACAATTGGATAACAATGCATGAAACACATCATTGCTCCGCTTGCTTTGCTAGCGACAACCCTCGCTAGCAGCGTTTACGCACAAACGGACACAGCACCACAATCAGTCACGGATTTTGAAACTGAACAATGCTATCTGAAAGGTATTTCGGAGCAAGTGCAGTGCGGAACACTACAAGTCCCAGAAAATTATGAGCAACCTGATGGCCAGAAAATTGGTATTCACTTCGCAGTACTACCAGCGATTAGTGAAAATAAACGTCCGGATCCATTGCTCATTCTCGCCGGTGGCCCAGGGCAAGCCGCGACCGACTTGGCGCAGATGGTTGATCGGATATTCACCAGCGTGCGACAACAACGCGATATCTTGTTGATTGATCAGCGCGGTACGGGAAAGTCGAACCCATTGCAATGTGACATGACCCATGTTGAAGAACTGGTTAAAGCTGACGACGACATCGATTTAGCGCAGGTTGCACGCGACTGTCTTGCCCAATATGAAGACCAGCATGACTTGACGCAGTATCACAGCGTTAATGCCATTCGCGACTTTGAAGCGGTACGCAAAGCGCTCGGTTACCAACAAGTCAATCTTTATGGTGGTTCATATGGCTCCCGTGCGGGTTTAGTTTATTTACGTGAAGCGCCAGAGTCTGTGCGCGCAGCGGTATTAGATGCTCTCGCTCCAGTACAAGTAGTGGTCGGTCCGTTCGGGCGCCATGGCGCTGCATCCTTCGACAAGTTGCTTGCCAACTGTGCCGCTTCTCCAGCTTGTAGCGAAGCATTTCCACGACTTGATGAAACCTATCAACAACTGATGGCAACGCTGGAGCAAAATCCAGTTCCGTTGACAGTGCGTGATCCGCTCACCAATGAGCCAGTGGATATTTTAGTGACAGCCGGACGCCTTAGCTCGGTGATGCGGGTCGGTTTGTATCATCCGACCACGCGACAGATGTTGCCCTTTGTCATTCAGCGTACAGCTGAAGGCGATTATATGCCGTTAATGGGCTTATTCGGCAGCACCATGGCGCAATCTGAATTATATATGGGGCTGATGCTCAGTGTCTTGTGTAGCGAAGATTTACCGCGCGCCACTCCTGAACTGCTTGCGGCGGATGGTGATAACACCTTTATTGGCAGTCGCACTGGCGACGCTTTTGTCGAGATGTGTTCGGTGTGGCCTACCGCAGAGCGTCCGGCGAGCTGGTTTGAACCTGTGGTCAGTGATACCCCTACGTTGTTGCTGTCTGGTGAGCTTGACCCTGTGACGCCGGTCGCGTGGGGGAATGAGGCTGCTGCAACCTTGAGTAACAGTCGGCATCTAGTGGCGCCACGTGGTGCTCACACCATTGTCGGCCACACTTGTGCCAACAAACTTGCGGCGCAATTCATTAAAGATCTAGATCTCGATGCGCTCGACGCCAGTTGTCTTGACCAGCAACAAGCGCAGCCATTTATTCTAAATAGTAACGGCAAAGGATTATAAGAGAGTCCACATGATCGAAGTAAAATCATTACAAAAATCCTTCGGTAAAGTGACGGCTCTAGATGGCTTAACATTTAGCGCCCCTGAAGGGCAAATTACCGGTTTGCTAGGTCCTAATGGAGCCGGTAAGACCACCTGTTTGCGTACCATTTATGGTCTGCTGAAAGCTGACACGGGCGAAGCCCTTATCGATGGCATCGATGCCAGTAAGAGCCCACTAGAAGCGCGCCGCAAAATTGGTATATTCCCTGACAAATTTGGTTTATACGAGCGTCTCACTGCGCGTGAACAGATTGCTTATTTTGCAACCTTGCACGGCATGGCGGGAGACAGCGGTGCCGCTGCGGTCGATGAAGTGATTCAGCGACTCGATATGAGTGCCATCGCCGATCGTCGTGCGACCGGTTTCTCGCAAGGTCAACGGATGAAGGTTGCGCTTGCGCAAGCCATTGTGCATCGTCCGAAGCACTTGATTTTAGATGAGCCAAGCCGCGGACTCGATGTCATGAGTACGCGGATTCTGCGTGATCTATTACGGGAGTTAAAAGCGCAGGGCACCAGTATTTTGTTTTCAAGCCATGTTATGCAGGAAGTCGCAGCGCTGTGTGATCAAGTTGTGGTGGTCGCTGCCGGCAAGGTTGCGGCGCAAGGCACGCCGGACGAATTATGTGCTCAGACAGGTGAAACTGCGCTGGAAGAAGCATTTGTCAAAATTATCGGCACCGACGAGGGCATCGCAGCATGACATCACCCATTTCCATAGTGCTTCGTAAAGAACTTAAAGATGCGTTGCGTGATAAGCGTTCAGTTATGGCCGCCATGTCTTACGCCTTCTTTGGTCCGTTGTTGATGGCTGTTGCTTTTTACGTGTTGATTAGTCAGCTCACCGATACCAGCGACGTCAAAATCGAAATCCAAGGCGCCGAACACGCACCGGCATTTGTCGCACACCTAGAACGCCAAGGTGTGGTCCAGCGCGATAAACCCTGGCCAGATGGGCAACAACCCATAGTGCTCGAAATAGCCGAAGGCTGGGATGAAAATATCGCTAGCGCACAGCCAGCACGGGTCACTTTGACTGCTGATTTCTCGTCACAGAAGCAGCGTACAGACATTCGTCGGGTGGAGCAGGCAGTCGAAGGCTACACCGCACAACTCACCTATATACGCTTGCAGATGCGCGGCATTGATCCACAAATTACGCGAGGGGTGAATTTGGTCAAGCACGATACCGCGACTAAGGGCTCCAAAGCTGCGATATTGATGGGAAGCGTGTTGATCTTCATCTTATTATCGGTGTTTTTCTCGGGTATGAACGTGGCGATTGATATCAGTGCTGGTGAGCGCGAGCGTAACTCACTCGAGTTGTTACTCTCACAGCCGCTTACGACGGACCAGCTGGTGTGGGGGAAAGGCCTAGCGGCATCTGCATTCGCCATGTTCGGTGGTATTTTAAGTGCCATTTTAATCCCAATTATTTTTAAATTCTTACCGCTTCATGAAATCGGCATGAGCGTATCGTTGGCATGGCCGTTGATCTTGTTGATTATTGTGCTGCTGGTGCCACTGGCACTATTTGCGACGGCACTGCAGTTGTTCGTGTCCTTCCGCGCCAAGAGCTTTAAAGAAGCGCAAACGTACATTTCGCTATTATTGATGGCGCCCATGCTAGTGGTCTTTGGCGTCGAATTTGCGCGTGTGAAGAATCAAATCTTGTATTACTTGCCGCTCACCGGACAGCACCAAGCGTTGCTGGACATTATCAAAGGCGAGCAGCTGAACTGGGCTGGAATGGGCATCAGCGCCGCAGCGACTGTAGTTGTTTCGGTACTATTGTTTAAATTGATTAGCCGCATGCTGAGCAGTGAGAAAGTGGTCTTCGGACTGTAATTCTAGCCGCTGTGCGGTTTACAGACTGCGCCAACGCGCCAACTGATAGAATGCCCATTGTCCTACCCGTCGTAAGTGGGGCAATGGGAATTTCGGCAGGCCAGACTGATAAAACGGTAGCTCCGGAAGCTTCTCCCCCATCGCTAATGCTGCCAAACGTTGTCCTGCAATCTGCGTAAAGGTAACACCGGCACCGCAATAGCCCATGCTGGTATAGACGCCTGCGGTTGGACTATAAATGCGCGGATAGTTGTCGAGTGCTACGCTGACCCAACCACTCCAATAATAATCGACCGGCTCTTGGCTCAGGCGTCGTAACGCTGGGAAAGTGCCGCGCAACGCCTCTAACAAGTGTCGCGCATAACGCGGATGATGCGCATCTTTACCGCGAATCGCCCCACGCCCACCGAACAACAGGCGACCATCAGGGAGCAAGCGGTAGTAGTATTTAAGTGTGCGCGTATCCATCACCAGCTCTTGCGTACTGACACCAATCGCTTGGCGCTCATCGCTCGTGAGCGGCCGTGTGACAATGACACTGGAGAGCACCGGCAAAGTGCGACCATGAATACTGCTGTGGAGGTGGTTGGGCGTGTAGCCGTTACTGGCAATAATGACCTTTGTTGTACAAATGCGTCCTTTAGCGGTGTGTAGGCGCTGTTGTTCACCCACCGTATCCCAGTGTTGTACGGGTGCATTTTCCACGAAAGTAACGCCCGCTGTGGCGGCTTGTCGCGCGACTGACGCGTGCAATAGCACTGGGTTCAGGCCAAAACTCTGCGGATAATGAATTGCCGCATGCGCTTGGGGACTGTGCACGCGTGCTTGAATCGCTTCGGCATCAAGCCAGCGTGTGCTTGGTTCAAACTGTTGCAATACTTGGTAGGCGGCTTTCAAACCTTCGATAGCTTTGGGTTCGTGGGCTATTTTTAAGTAGCCACCACGCTGCACTTGCAGTTGCTCGGGGCAATGCGCAAGGTGCTGCTCGAGTCGCTCGAATCCCCTCTGGTATTCACCTTGAATAGCCTTGGCAACGTCGGTGCCACAGCGCTTTTGCCAATCGCCATAACCGAGTCGGCCAGTGCCCGGCATCGCAAATCCAGCATTGCGCGTGGAGCAACCCCATCCTAATTGATTGGCGTCGAGTACCACGACCTGTTGTTGAAAGCGTTCGGCGAGTTCGAGTGCGGCATTGAGGCCCGTGTAACCGGCACCAATCACAACAATATCGGCATGCTCTGGAAGGACGTTGGCGGCTGTGGGGAGTTCGGTTTGCGTATGCGCCTGCCAATAGCTGCGTACGTGCGGTTGTCCTGCACGGGGAAAACTATCGACAAGCGGATCATACATGGTGTGTTACTCGAAGCGTAAAATCATCTCACCAGCGGTACAGTGACAAATGCCATCACAGACTGGACAGTGATAGCCACCATGAATCGATAATTCGTACCAGCGGCCTGGGTGTTCGGCAATCATCTCGCCACCACACTTAGTAAAGTAGGAGTATGCACTATTATTTGGGCTTTGCATCCAAATATGCGCAAGCCCTGCGCGACACCCCAATTGTTTAGCTGCTGCAATCGAGCGTTCGAGCAAGCCTCGACCAATGCCTAGGCCACGGCTGATGTCAGCCACGGCGGCACATTTGAAATAGCACATTTGATCGGCGGGCACCGGCCAAGCATCTGGTGTGCAATAGTCATCGATATCCCATTGGCCTGGGGCAAAGGTCAGTCGAATACCCGCCAATTGACCGTCAACGAAGGCGAGCCAGTTCAGGTTGATACCCTCTTTTTCGCCACGTTTGACGTAGTCAGCTAGATTTTCTTCGGTAAGGTAATTATCGCCGTGAACGATATTGCCTAATTCAATAACGGCCGCGTGATCGGCGGCCGTTAGTTCACGGTAGGTAACTACCGGAGTTGTTTGCGTCATCTTTGACACCATTCATTAATAGCGATAGTCGTCAGATTTAAATGGACCTGCAACTTCGACGTGAATGTAATCGGCTTGCTGTTCGGTCAGTTTGGTGATGACACCACCAAAACCTTGCACCATGTAACGCGCGACTTCTTCATCGAGTTGTTTTGGTAACACTTCGACGCGTAGCTTGTCAGCTTTTTCGGCTGCCGGCAAGTCAGCAAACTTCTGGTCGAACAAGTGCATCTGTGCCAGTACTTGGTTGGCAAATGAACCGTCCATGATACGACTTGGGTGACCTGTCGCATTACCTAAGTTGACCAATCGACCTTCTGACAACAGCAACAAATAATCGTTGGCATCATCGCTACGGTAGATTTTGTGCACTTGTGGCTTCACTTCTTCCCAGCGCCAGTTCTGACGCATGTACAGCGTGTCGATTTCATTGTCAAAGTGACCGATGTTACAGACCACCGCAGTTGGTTTTAGTGCCGCCAGCATGTAACGGTCACACACGTTGACGTTACCGGTAGTGGTGACCAGCAGATCGATGTTTTGTAGCAAGTCTTTGTTGACCGTCGAGCCATCGCCTTGGTTGATGCCATCAATATAGGGTGAGACCACTTCGTAGCCGTCCATACAAGCTTGCATTGCACAAATTGGGTCGATTTCGGTAACGCGCACGATCATGCCTTCTTGGCGTAAGCTTGCTGCTGAACCTTTACCGACATCGCCATAACCGATGACCAATGCTTTCTTACCAGAAAGTAAATGGTCAGTCGCACGCTTGACGGCATCATTCAGTGAATGACGGCAACCATATTTGTTGTCGTTTTTCGACTTAGTGACTGAGTCGTTCACGTTGATTGCTGGAACTTTCAAGGTACCGTGCTTCAGCATTTCGAGCAGACGATGCACACCAGTGGTGGTCTCTTCGGTGATGCCGTGCACTTTATCTAGCATTTGTGGATACTTGTCATGAATCAACATCGTCAAGTCACCACCATCATCGAGAATCATGTTGGCATCCCATAACTCGCCATCTTTACGGCAAGTTTGCTCCAAACACCATTCGTACTCTTCTTCGGTTTCGCCTTTCCAAGCGAACACAGGTACACCAGCGGCGGCCATCGCTGCGGCTGCGTGGTCTTGGGTCGAGAAGATATTGCACGATGACCAGCGCACTTCGGCACCCAGTTCAATCAAAGTCTCGATGAGCACTGCGGTTTGAATGGTCATGTGAATGCAGCCAATAATGCGTGCGCCTTGCAGCGGTTTTTCATCAGCATACTTGCGACGAATGGTCATCAGTGCAGGCATTTCTGATTCGGCGATGGAAATTTCTTTGCGGCCCCAGTCGGCAAGGCCAATATCTGCAACTTTGTAGTCGTTCATAGAAAACCTCGTGTTTCGTGCGCTTCGCTTTTCGTCCGTTTCACTTTTCGTACGTTGCACTGTTCGAACAGCGCAGCGGACGAACAACGCAGTGGACGAATCTCGAACACCGCACTTTTAATTGAATTCGGGTTGGTGCTGGAGCTTGATGAGCAACTGCTGCTGCTGATCAAGCGTTAATCGTGGACCAAAATTAGCCACCACAGTCGCCGCCGCATGACTTGCTAACAACCCGCAAGCTGCCAGCGAGTAATCACGCGTCAGACCATACATCATCGCGCCCGCGAACATATCACCGGCACCGTTAGTGTCTACGGCTTTTACTGGTACGCCAGGAACTGCAACTTGGCGCACTCCATCACCTAATAAAGCACCATCTTTACCGAGCGTGATGGCGACAAGCTTGGCGTGGCGTTGTAATTGCTGTAATGCTTCCTGCACGTCGTCAGTACCCGTAAGAATGCGTGCTTCTTCTTGATTACAGAACATCACGTCGACGCCACCGGCTAGTATTTCTTGGATACCGTCGCCAAAGTACTTCACCATTGCTGGATCGGAACAGGTCATGGCGATTTTAGTGCCGTTGGCACGCGCCACTTCTTTCGCGCGTGCAATGGCTTCACGGGCTACCGGTGAGGTGACTAAATAGCCCTCAATATACAAATACTCTGCACGTGCAATTGCGTCTTCATCCAGTTCCGCAATACTTAAATCGGCGGTAATACCTAAGTAGGTACGCATGGTACGTTCGGCATCAGGTGTGACCATCACCAAGCAGCGGCCGGTTTTGCCCTCATGCTTCTGGCTACCGGTATTGGTGGTGATACCAACGTTCTCTAAATCTTCGCAATAGAATTTGCCAGCGTGGTCGTCGGCAACTTTACAACAGTAGAAAGCTTTGCCGCCAAATTGCGCGAAACCCACCAGTGAGTTCGCGGCAGAGCCACCACCTGATTGCTTTTTCAACTCGCCACGTTTTGCCAGTTCGGCAATCAAGCGTTCTTGTTCGCTATCCTCGATAAGGGTCATCATGCCCTTTTCGATTTGATGCTGTAGCAAGAACTGGTCAGTCACTTCAAACTCTTGGTCGACCAGCGCATTGCCGATGCCGACGATATCAATTGATTCCATGTGATACTCGGGTGTTAAAAACAAAAAAATCCGGCCGCCAATTATACAGCAGCCGGATTCTAAGGTCGATAAATTAGGCTTTGAAGCCGCCAGTGATACCTTTAGTGGTGATACTCACCGCATCATGGGCGTGCAGCGATTCGTAGTGATTCACGCGAATCCAAAAATCACTGAATACAGTGTTCTGGTTGAGTGCGTGTTGCAAGCGACGTGCGGCATCTTCGCAGAACATCAGGTTCTGGCCATTGAGACGCGCGAACTCTTGCTCGTCTTCGCGCTTAACCGCGGCTTGCACTGGAGTTTGTAAGGCATCTTCGATACTGTCGATTAGATGAATAATCGGCAATTCACTGACTTGCTCACCCATAATAACCTTCACTTCAGCAATCGAACGCTGACTGTGTGGAGTGGCAACGATCCCTTTGGTCGTTCCCAACCAACGGTGAACCAATTCAGCATCAACGTCGGCGTCGGTGCCAAACTGCTCGACAAAGGCGTCTTGAATCAGTTGACGTGCCAGTGCTGCAGAGCAAGGGCAAGTCGATGAATAAGGTACTTCGACACCTAGTTCAAGATGCAATTTACCAGCATCGTAACGGCCGACAACAGTCACTGGGTAGGCTTTCCACCCAGGCTTTTTGCTGATGAGCGCTTTACGACGCAAATGATAATCAAAAGTAAACTTAACGTAAGCTTGATCTGCAAGCCCTTCGTGACTATCAATAAAGTCATGAAGAAGTTTTCGCAGTGATTGGTGCGACAGCACGTCGTTGTTCGACAATTCTTCTAGCAACAAGTAAAGTCGAGACATATGGATGCCCTTCGCCTTCGGGTCTTTGAGGTTGACGAATGCATCAACTTTGGCACTCACCGGGCGCTCAGGTTCGTTGGCAGCGCCAACCACTAACGGCATTTCGATGTTACTCATGCCAACCCAATCAAGCGCACCTTCAGTTTGTGCTTTGGTTTGATTGGCGATATCTGGCATCATTGTCGGTGTTACTGTTGGCATGCGAATACGGCTCCAAACTTACAGTTTACATTTAGTCCCGAAAAAGGGGCGATAGTATACAAGATTTAACCTGTTTACGGTAGTTTGCCATATCAGGTTCAATTCCCAAGGAAAGATTTTCGATAGGCTTAATCGTTTCGACACAAGGATAGCGCAGCATGATGATAGATAAGCATTTACTCGAGCAGTATGCCGAGCTTATGGGAACCGACGGTGTACGTGAAATGTACGACACCTTTGCCGATAATATTGGTGGTTATCTTAATCACCTGCAATGGCTCGTGAAAGAGCGCAAAGAAGACGAGTTCCGCCAGCAGTCACACAAAGTAAAAGGTGCTTGTCGTTCGATCGGGTTGAAAGGCCTAGCTGAGCAGATGGAACGCTTTGAAAAAGCGGACTGGCAGTGGTCTCAAGTCGACGAAGAATTTGCGCAGTGGCAAAACGAACTACCACTGCACCAAAAAGAAGTTGAACGCTGGTTACAGAGTCAGTAACGCGCCGTCGTTATTACGACGGCGAATTCAACGAAGGTTGATCAAGGTGACGAACATGCACGTCACCAATGAAGCGATAGCCTTCGCCATGAATCGTTGTGATCAGATTTGGCGATGTAGGATCGGCTTCAAAATGACGACGAATACGGCGAATGGCAACGTCAACGGTACGGTCATTCGGGCGTAATTCGCGGTCAAGCATTTTCTTCACGAGTGTTTCGCGGTCAAGAATTTTACCTGGGTTGGTCAGGAATAACTCCATGGCTCGATATTCACTTTTCGGTAACCGGAACATCTTACCTGCAGGTGAAAATAGGCAACGACTGTCGCTTTCCAGACGCCAGTTATTAAACTCATAAACCACACTATCGTGACCTACCGTTTTCTGTTGGCTCTTGATCGCTTCAATGCGGCGATAAAGGTTGCGCACACGCATCAACAATTCTTTTGGATTGTAGGGCTTGATGATGTAGTCGTCGGCACCAAGCTCTAGTGCTAACAAACGGTCTTCTTCGGCGTCACGGCCAGTTAAGAAAATCAGACCGATATTTTCATTCTCGCGGAAGTTTTCAGCCAGCTCGATACCACTCTTACCTGGTAAATTGACGTCCATGATCACAAGATCAACTTGCTGACGCGCCATAATACGCTGCATTTGCATGCCATCAGCAGCGTCAAAGACATCGTAGCCTTCTTGTTGAAACAGGCGAGTGAGTGTGTTTCGGGTAACAACTTCATCTTCTACGATTAGTAATCTAGCGCTCATATTGCTTGATCCATTGGTCGTTAACATATGTTGAAAATCAGTGATTCTAGGAAGTTTAGCACGGGATTCTAATAAGTGCGTAAATTTCCTGCAAGCTTTGTTAGATGGTTTTTACACTACGCTCTGATCTTTAGCGTAAACTCAGCGCCACCGCGGTGCTTCGAGCTAACTTCAATGGTTCCGCCAAGTACTTGAGTTACAAGGTTATATACCAAATGTAAGCCCAAGCCAGTGGAGCCTTTTCGACGGCGGCTGGTAATAAACGGGTCAAAGACTCTGCGTTCTAGCTCAGCCGGTATACCACTGCCGCTATCGCGATAAGTGATAGCAATTTGTTGTGGCGCGGTGCGCATGACCTTGATTTCGATTTCGCCGTAATGGCGCTCAGCAAAGCCGTGGATCACCGAATTTTGCACAAGTTCCGCCAGCACATGTTGCAACGGCCCCATGCGACACGTCACCTCGAGTTCCTCGGGACAGTCGATACGAACATCTATCGTTGCTAATTCTGGCAAGCGTTGCCGCGATTGGTTCACTACGGTGCGACATAATTCTGCAATCAGGAAGGTTTTTTCTTCTTCGGCAAGTTGGTCCATCGCGAGTTGGCGGAACTGATTAATCAGATCAGCGGTTCGCTCAATATTGCGTTGAATCAACTCTAGATTATCGGCACTGGCTTCGATAAAGCGCTCAAAATCGGCACGGGTAATACTATTGTCGTTAAATTTCTCGTTCAGTAGGTCGAGTTTGTCGCGCAAGATCGATGTTGAGGTAATCACCAAGCCAACCGGCGTATTGATCTCGTGAGCAACCCCGGCGATGAGATCGCCAAGCGAAGACATTTTTTCGGTTTCAATTTGCTGACGCTGGAATTGATGTAGAGTTTCTAAGGTTGCCAATAAATCGCTATTCGCTTCACGCAGAGCGGTCGTGCGCTGTTGTACCTGACGTTCAAGTTCAGTATTCAAATCAAGGGCTTGTTTTTCGGCTTGCTGTTGCCGCACCAAATTCTGCTCGACGCGCGCCAGCATGGTATTAAAGGCTAGCCCCAGTTGCTGTAGCTCAATCAAATTCGACTCGGGGAGGCGAATTGAATAGTCGCGGTTACGGGTGATGCGCTGAATAGTTCCCACCGCCTGGTCCAGTTGCCGCAGCAGTTGGCCACGCACGCTCATGGCGATCACCCATGCTAATAACACGAGTACAAGCCACACCACGAAGGCCGTAACAATCGTTTGCAGGATAAGTTCACGGGTAGGTTTACGATCCGCGCGCAGATAGAGGTAACCTAAAACTTCGCTATCGATGCGAATCGGCATAACCATTTCGATGGAATTGCTATTGCTACGCAATCCGTTAATTTCATCCACGATTTCGGTGCGCACTGGAATCGGCGCGAGCCCTTCGCGGTTATAACTGGCGAAATAGCGCAACGCGTTTTGTTCGGCAACAACGTTGGCTTCGTAAACGTGAATGTGCTGCAAGAATTCGTTATCGCTAAACTGGCGAAAGTAGTCATCAATACCTTCGGCATCACGAAACAGTAGAAAGCGGCTACTGACATTCGCGATCACCGTCGTCATGTCCTCCACGCGCTGCTCAGTAAGCTGGTTGAGCTGCTTGATGTGGGTGAGGCTCAATACGATCAAGGCAAAGCCCGCTAGCAATAAACTAGTGGTCACAACTAACCAAGTGATGCCTTGTCGAATTGAACCTAAGCGCATTAGCGTCGCCCTCGACGTGCACGATAGACCGCAAACTTATTATCCTGAGCTACACGTTCGCAGTGGCCGAAACTATCGGTAATCAATTCCGGCCACGGCAAAAATCGATTGGCCACCAGCCAGAGTTCTCCGTTACTTGTAAGATGTTCACGCGCACTGCGCAGAAACTGCTGACCGATGCTGTAATCGGTTTTTTGACCGGTATGAAACGGCGGATGACTGACAATGGTGTCGTAACTGGGCAGCGTGGTGCTGAGCTCATCTGCCGCAATCAACTCGCCAGTAAGGCCATTGCAACGTAGGGTTTCAGCACAGGCGGCCAGAGCCATGGCACTTACGTCCAAATAACTGACTTGTAATTGTGGTTGTTGACGCTGCAACCAAGCGCCCAGCACGCCGTGACCACAGGCAAAATCAAGTAACTTGCCGGGGCCAAGCGTCGGCAAATGCTGCAACAGCATGCGACTACCTTCATCGATACTCGGAAACGCGAATACGCCCGGATAACTGGCTAATTTCAGCGCTGCTAATCCGGGTTGTGCTAGTTCGCTGTAATGGCAAAAGTCTGATAATGCCACTGGGCTTTGTTGTTGAGTGAGCTCACAACACAGCAAAGTAGAATGATGACCGTCAGCAATTTTTTGTGGTGGAGTCCAAGGCGTGCCGATGTGTTTATGGATACTTTTAATGCCGCTGCGTTTTTCGCCAACTATCCACAGCTTAGCGCCACTCGGTAATACCCCAGCTAACGCCTGCAACAGGTAGTCAGTAAGCTTTTTCTCTTTCGGTAACCAGAGCACTGCTGCGGTTGCCGTGGTTTGTGGTGCCGTGGCAGCAAATACATGCGCTGCACCAAGGTGCTGCCAAGCGCGAAACCAGCCGGCATGCAAATGCCAACTAGCGACCACATCGAGCTCGCTGCGCCATTGTTCATCGGGTGGATTCACGGCGAGTAGCTGGGCCCCGGTAAATTGCTGCGCATGCCGCAATACCAGTTGTGAGGGTGGGGTGAGTGCAGAACCTAGTTTTGCCATAACACCCTCTAAATTGGTTTGCCGTCGTAAGCTTCGCTGAACACATCGACGCTTTCTGAGGCTTCCTCGAACACACCTTCGTCGAACTGCGCTACGTTGAAGAGCGCTTCGCCTTCGTTAGCGACCGGAATATTGCTGATACCGATAATGATGCCGTTGTACGGGCTACGCAGGGGATGCTTGTCATCGCCATGCGGATTCACCGTAAGCGCAATCACTTGGCCCTTTTGAATGGTGTGCCCCAATTGCACCTGCGGGATCACCAAGCCATCATGGTCATTGCGGACCCAGGCACTACGGTGGGCAACGACCGGTTTGACCTTTTTACGGGTGCGCCGACCTTTGAGCATACGCAAGTTTTTCATGACGTTTTGCACGCCAATCACGCCTGCTTTAATGGCCGCATAATCAAATCGCAGTGCTTCGCCGGCTTCATATAAAATCAGCGGAATACCCAGTTCGGTTGCCAGTGAACGCAACGAGCCATCGCGCTCTTTCGAGTGCAAGATGACCGGCGTATTGAAGGCGTGCGCCATTTCGAGTGCTTCAGCATTATCGGTATCGACGCGAATTTGCGGTAAGTTACTGCGATGAATGGCACCGGTGTGCAAGTCGATAATATGGGTTGCGCTTTGCACTAAGGTTTCGTTGAACAGGTGGGCTAAACGACTGCCAAGTGCGCCCCGCTCTGAGCCCGGAAAGCAACGGTTCAGATCGCGTCGGTCTGGCAGATAGCGCGATTGCTGAATAAAGCCAAAGACGTTCACGACAGGCACGACAATCAGCGTACCAGCAAGTTCTTCGGGTTCGGTTTGGGCTATCAGCCGCCGACAAATTTCAATGCCATTGAGTTCATCACCATGGATCGCGGCACAAACCAGCAACACCGGCCCCGGACGCGCACCGTGAAAGACTTCAGCATGCAAGTCCATTGGTGTGTCATTGTAGAGCCGCGCGGCTGGAATTTTCAGGCTATGACGTGCACCGGGCGCAATTTTCTGCCCAGCAATCTTAAACGAAACTTGCTTTTTCACCGTTAGCCTTTTCCTTTGGTGCGGGTGCGATGTGCTTTCGCGGTTTTTTCAATAAAACTGATGATTTGCGTCGCAACATCTTTTTCAGTTGCGCCCTCGATGCCTTCTAGTCCCGGTGACGAGTTGACTTCCATGACCAGCGGACCGTGGTTCGAGCGCAGAATGTCGACCCCGGCAACGTTGAGCCCCATGGTTTTTGCAGCTTTAACCGCGGTTGCACGCTCAGCGGGGGTGAGTTTAACCAAACTGGCTGAGCCACCACGGTGGAGGTTTGAGCGAAATTCGCCGGGTTTGGCTTGGCGTTTCATCGCCGCAATGACTTTGTCACCGATGACCAAGCAGCGAATATCGGCACCGCCAGCTTCTTTGATATATTCTTGCACCATAATGTGCGACTCAAGCCCCATAAAGGCTTCGATAACACTCTCAGCAGCTTGGCGTGTTTCGGCCAGTACCACACCGATACCTTGCGTACCTTCGAGCAATTTAATGACAAGGGGGGCACCACCGACCATTTCGATTAAGTCAGGGATATCTTGCGGCTGACTTGCAAAGCCAGTGGTTGGCAAACCAATACCTTTACGACTGAGCAGTTGCAGCGAACGCAACTTGTCGCGGCTGCGCGAAATGGCTACAGATTCGTTCAGCGGATAGGTGCCGATCATTTCGAATTGACGCAATACGGCCGTGCCGAAGAAGGTAATAGATGCGCCGATACGAGGAATGACCGCATCGTATTGTGGCAATACACGACCTTTCATGTGAATCGAGGATTCGCGCGCATTGATGTTCATATAGCAACGCAACGGGTCGAGGACATCGACCTCATGGCCACGTGCCTCGGCAGCTTCAACAAGGCGCCGTGTCGAGTATAGTTTGGCGTTACGGGATAAAATTGCGATTCTCATTTGCCAGCTTCTCCTACTAGATAAGATGCGTCTGGGTCGACGAGAAAAATGCCGCGCATCGCTTGGCGCCCCAGTAACATTCTGAATTTCATGCTATCACGATTGGTCAGGGTAAGTTCGACCGGGCCGGTGAAATCGCCCAGCACTAACTTACTGCGGATCACGTAGCGTAACTCGGTATGACCACCGGAATCCGTCACTTCACGTTGATCATGAATTTTCGCTTCGCAGATGTGTTCGCGATTTGAGCCTTGTTCTGGATGGATCCAGATCCGTAACCAAGCTTCGCCATTTTTGTCAAACGGCTCAAGCCGAAAAGCGTGAAGACACGAAGTACGAGCTCCGGTATCCACTTTCATTTTGATGGCTTCAATGCCTAATTCGGGGAGGGCTCCCCATTCGCGCCAACCAAGTGTTTGCATGCGCAAAAGTACTCCATTTAGAAAGTGTTTCTAGTTGCCAAGAATAAAGCCGCGACGGCAAAACGGCAAGCGCCGCACTCAATTGGCGTCGGTTGTATTACGAGGACGATGAGATTCGACTTGTTTGAGCCAGTCCACAAACTCTTCAAGCGGACGATCGAGGGCACTCGCTGGCACATAAAGGTCATAGCCCAAGAGCTCACGCAATTGCTGGGAGCGCACGGCAAATAGCGCCTGCACCCCCTTGTAGACCTTGCCGTTGGCGCTAACGAACTTATTTGGCACATCGTAGTAGGGGGTATAATCGTGGTCAGGGCCAGTTTCACGTCGCAACGCAGCGGCTAGCAGATGACGTTGTTCGCTGACCAGATACACCGCCAAGCGTGGCGAAATCGCATCGAGTACGGGCTCAATGTTATGCAGGCGAAAACCAATGTAGGGCAGACTGTCGCGCTCGAGGCCACTGCGCACCGAGGGGATGTCATAGCGCAAAACGTTGTCCCAATCGATTTGCCAGTGCCCGCGGCGATGCTCGTAACGAATCGTGCGCGGCGAAATCAACAGACTCACCGGTGGCTCTATGATCTTTGCGACGCCTAATAAGAATAGCGCCGCGCTAGCGATATACATTAAGCCCCAAGCAGCTTGCGGCAATGCAAAACCGGCTAGATACAAAAATAAAGTCAGTGCAAAAACCACAACGCCGAATACACAAAAGGTGAGGGCGTCTTTTTTGGCACTCGGCTGCACCTGTAATTCAGTCATACAAACCCCGTTGTTCGTGCGCTTCGCTGTTCGTGTTTCGTGCGCTGCGCTGTTCGTTGTTCGGTCTTTCGAATAGCGTAGCGTACGAACAGCGTAGCGTACGAATATCGAAAACCGGTGTTAGATGTTGAATACTGTGCGGATGATTTGGCCAGTGAACTGGGTCTTCAAATAGAAGCCCCGCGGCAAGGTTTGAATCAATTCACCATGCGGCCCAATCGCATCCGTCAGCACCCGACTGTTCGCCGCTTTCGGCCGCAATTGTAGCACTTCGCCTTGATGCGCCGTAATAGACTCGACCTGGCCGAGCGCAATTTTATCCATATGTTCCTGCCAGTCGGTACGTAGTTGCGCTTCTTCTTCGGCACTTGGCTGCCACAAAAATGCAGTACCAACGGTGCGCTGATGCAGCGGTATCTCGCGCCGACCGTCAATCGGAATCCACAACACACACTGTAGTTTGTTACGTACGTTACTGCTTTCCCAGTTCAATCCGGCGATATCGATCAACGGCGTCGTGCAGACAAAGGTTGTTTCTAGCGGCTTACCGTTGGCATCTAACGGAATGGTTTTGAGTTCCACGCCAAGTTCAGGAAAGTCCTGCAACGCTTGTGAGCCAGCGCTGGCACCCAAGGCTGCTTCGAGTAACTGGCCGACCCAACCTTTGTCACGGCGTAAGTCGTTGGGAACGCGCAGGCCTTGTTGTGCCGCTAACTCAGCAAAAGTGCGGCCCGCTAGGTCGCTGGCGGCATTAAAAAGACTGGCAAGATCGTGCTTTGGCTTCGGCATTCGGTTCCTTATTCGGGCTCGCTACTTTCTTTCAGGCGTCGATTATGGAAAAATCCCTAACAGAAGTCGAATTTATGAGGATGCCCGCGTGATAGACGCAGAAGGATTCCGAGCCAATGTCGGAATCATTATCTGTAATGAGCAGGGACAAGTGTTTTGGGCGCGTCGATTTGGGCAACATAGCTGGCAGTTTCCGCAAGGTGGTATTGATGAAGGCGAGTCGCCGGAGCAAGCCATGTATCGCGAACTGTGGGAAGAAGTCGGATTAAAACCCGAACAAGTTGAAATCGTCTATACCAGTCGTAACTGGTTTCGCTATCGCTTGCCGAAACGTTTGGTCCGCAAGGAGCAACGCCCGACCTGTATTGGTCAAAAGCAGAAGTGGTTTCTGCTGAAACTGACGTGCCCAGAAAAGGACGTCAACGTGCTCTGCTCATCACATCCAGAGTTTGATGACTGGCGTTGGGTTAGTTATTGGTACCCCGTGCGTCAGGTTGTCTCGTTTAAACGCGACGTCTACCGCCGTGTCATGAAAGAGTTTGCCCCTGTGGTGATGCCAACCGGCATCGGGCAACCTTCACGTCAAGGAGGCCGTCGTTCGCGTAACCCGAAACGGAAGCGTTAGTATGCTACGAGTGTTGCAACGCATTGTCGAAGCTGTGAATCAGGCGCCAGATTTTGAGCTGGCGCTACAAACCATGGTGCGGCAAGTCAAAGAAGCGTTGCAAACGGATTCCTGCACTGTTTATCTTGCCGATCACGACCAGCAACAATTTGCCCTAGCGGCAACCGATGGCCTAGAAGTCAGTTCTTCTGAACCGATTCATGTGCCATTTGGCGAAGGTGTGATCTCCCTCGCGGCCAAACGCGAAGAACCACTGAATATTGCCAACGCCAGCGAACACCCGAAATTCTTAAAGCTCGATGAAGTCGATGAAGCGCGTTACAACGCCATGTTGGCAGCGCCGGTGATTCATCGTCGACGGGTTCTTGGGGTTTTGGTGGTGCAACAAGAGCACGACCGCGCCTTTACCCGCGACGAAGAAGCCTTCGTGGTGACCCTTGCGGCACAGTTGGCGGTGGTGATTGCCCATGCCGAAGCCAAAGGTTATTTGCGGACCACTAAACAATCTCCTTGGTTGCAGACCACCAAAGGTTTGGCAGCTGCCCCAGGTGTTGCGATTGGCCCGGCTTATGTGGTGCAACCACGGGCTAAACTCAGTGATGTCACGCCGAAAAAATCCGATAAGCCGGAACATGAGATTCGCCGGTTTCGTACCGCGGTAGCGCGCACGCGGCAAGAACTCAACGAACTCAGCGACAGCATGAAAGGTCAGGTAGCCGAAGAAACCCTCGCGATTTTTGAGGTGTATCACGCCATGCTTGATTCAGCGAGCTTGGGCCAGCAAGTGGAACAGACCATCAACGATGGCTGGCGCGCGCAAACCGCGCTGAAAATTGTGGTTGAAGACTTAGTCAATCAATTTGAAAACCTCGATGATGAATACATTCGTGAGCGAGCGAGTGACGTGCGTGACCTTGGCCAACGCATTCTGTCCCATTTAAAAGAGCGCGGTCGTTATGAACATAGTCCACCGCCGCAATGTATTTTGGTGGCTCACGAAGTCACCGCAACCATGCTTGCGGAACTGCCAAATACTGAAATTATTGGCATGGTGTCGGTGCGTGGTTCAGGTAACTCCCATGCCGCCATCTTGGCGCGTAGCATGGGTATTCCCGCGGTGCTCGGTGCTGATGACTTCGATATTAACGAGCTCAACGAAGACACCTTGGTGGTGGACGGCTACAACGGCGAAATCTTCATTAATCCGCCGCTGCAAGTTGAGAATGAGTATCGCGAATTAGCCGAAGAAGAGCTCGAACTCAGACAAAAAATAGAAACTGCCCGCGGCAAGCCGGTCGAGACTGAAGACGGGGTGAAAGTCACCTTGCAGTTAAACGTCGGGTTAAATACCGACCGTGATTGGTTGAACGAGTTGGATATCGCTAGTGTGGGTCTGTATCGCACGGAAATTCCGTTTATGATGCAAGAACGCCTGCCTACGGAAGACGAGCAAGTCGAGCTCTATAGCCAGGTTCTGGAGCAATTTAAAGCCGGAACTGTGGTGATGCGCACGCTCGATGTTGGCGGCGACAAGCCGTTACCTTACCTGCCGATGAATGAGGAAAATCCGTTTCTTGGCTGGCGCGGTATTCGCATGACGCTTGATCACCCAGAAATTTTCTTAGTGCAAATTCGGGCGATGTTGCGCGCGTCCGTAGGCCGCAACAACCTACAAATTTTGTTGCCGATGATCACTAGCGCTGAAGAAGTTGACGAAGCCGCACGGATGGTCAAACAGGCCTATCATGAAGTGGCCGAAGAATTTAATGGGCATGACACGCAACAGCTGGCAGCGCCTAAACTCGGTGTGATGATCGAAGTGCCAGCAATGGTCTATCATTTGCATACCATTGTCGATAAAGTCGATTTTTTCTCGGTCGGTAGTAATGACTTGACGCAATATTTGCTGGCCGTAGACCGCAACAATCAGCGGGTTGCAAGCTTGTACGATGCCTATCATCCTGCGGTTTTGCACGCGTTGCAGCAAATCATTGAACGGGCGAATGATCTGGATAAGCCGGTTTCTGTCTGTGGTGAGCTGGCGGGTGAGCCCGGTGGCGCCTTGTTGCTGATGGCGATGGGCTACCGGACCTTCAGTATGAACAGTTATAATATTGACCGTATTCGCTGGATTATCCGTCATATCAAGGCGGCCGATTTAGCACCCATGTTGGCACGTGCGCTGCAAGCACGATCGCCGCAAGAAGTTCGTAAAATTGTCACCATGACATTAGAAGAAGCGGGTTTGGGCGGTTTCGTCCGCGCCGGCAGTTAGCGTGTTATCCACTCATTGCATTGATAAGGGGTCCTAGTGCTCATCACAGGCTGGTTATGGTGTTTGGCCGGAGGCGTGATTGCTGGTTTGTTAGCCGGCATGCTGGGCATTGGTGGTGGGCTCGTTATCGTACCTTTGCTCATTTATCTCCTGCCAGTGTTAGGTGTACCACCCGAACTTGTGGTGCAAATGGCGGTCGCCACTAGCTTGGCAACCATCGTAATGACCACCCTAAGTTCAGCGCGTTCACATTATCGGCATGGTCAAATTAGCTGGTTTTGGGTGCGCCGGCTGATTCCTGGCTTGATGGTCGGGGCCATTTTTGGCGCTTGGCTAGCAACGCAACTGAAACCGGAGTGGTTGCAGCGAATATTCTCGGTGGTGCTGCTGATACTCGCAGTGCGGATGCTCATTCCGCAGCGTACCGGTGAGCCGCTGACGGACGTTTCAAAACGGCTGATGGGCTTGATTAGTGCTTTTGTTGGGAGCCTTTCAGCGTTAGTCGGCATCGGTGGTGGCTCCTTAACGGTACCGATTCTACAGCGTTTGCGTGTTCCCATTCGGCAAGCAATTGCGGTATCCTCAGTGGGCAGTTTGAGTATTGGCGTAAGTGCCGTTTTGGCATTTATTGTGCTCGGCCAACGCATGGAGAGCCACGGTGGACTCTTTGGTTATGTGCACCTGCAGGCATGGTTGGCGATATCTATTACCTCGATGTTGTGTGCTCCTCTAGGTGCGGCATTGACCCAGCGCATTCCCGTGAAAAAACTACAACTTGGTTTTGCCGGCTTCTTGGTGCTGGTAGCGCTTGAATTATTTATAGGATAACCAATGGTTACTGAGTATTTACAGCACCCCACGATTGACCCGATTATCTTTGAAGTAGGGCCGCTTGCACTGCGTTGGTACGGGCTTATGTATCTACTCGGTTTGGTATTCGCTTATTTTTGGGGTAAAAAGCAAACGCAGATGCCCCATTACGCGGCCGTAGGCTGGACCGAAAAGCGCTTCAGCGATTTACTGTTTTACGCGTTTATGGGCGTTATCGTCGGCGGTCGTGTCGGCTATGTCGTGTTTTATCAGTTCAGCCACTTTATCGAGAACCCGCTGTACTTGTTTGATATGAGTAGCGGGGGCATGTCATTTCACGGGGGCTTGCTCGGTGTCATTACCGTACTCGCCATTTTCTCTCGTGTTACCAAAATCAATTTCTTGCAAGTGGGTGACTTTGTCGCACCACTGGTACCTATGGGCCTCGGTTTTGGCCGCATTGGCAATTTTATCAATGGTGAATTATGGGGCCGCGTGACCGATGTGCCGTGGGCGATGATCTTTCCAAGCGCCGGACCCGATCCGCGCCATCCGTCGCAACTTTATCAAGCTGCTTTAGAAGGCTTAATGTTGTTTGTTGTGCTCGCGTGGTTCAGCCGTCGCCCACGTCCGGCAGGAGCTGTGGGTGGGCTGTTTTTGATTGGTTATGGCCTAGCTCGGTTCATCATTGAAAATTATCGTGAGCCTGATGCGCATTTAGGTTTGCTCTGGTTTGGCTGGTCGATGGGGCAGTGGTTATCAGCACCGATGATTTTGCTCGGCGCCGCTCTGATGCTTTGGGCTTACACGCGTAAATCACAGGAACAGCAAGCATGAAACAGTATTTAGAGTTATGTCAGCGCATCGTCGATGAAGGCGTATGGGTTACCAACGAGCGCACCGGCAAACGCTGCTTGACCGTGATCAACGCTGATCTTGAGTACGATGTTGCAGGCAATCAGTTTCCGTTGATCACCACTCGTAAAAGCTTTTGGAAAGCCGCCATTGCAGAGTTTCTTGGTTACATCCGTGGCTACGATAACGCCGCTGATTTTCGTAAGCTGGGCGCGAAGACATGGGATGCGAACGCCAACCTAAACGAAGCATGGCTCGCCAACCCTCACCGTCGTGGAGAGGATGACATGGGTCGTGTGTATGGGGTGCAAGGCCGGCAATGGGCCAAGCCAGATGGTGGCTTCGTCGATCAGCTTCGCAAAATCGTCGATAACCTCAGTCGCGGCATCGATGATCGCGGCGAAATCATGAGCTTCTATAATCCCGGCGAATTCCACATGGGCTGCCTGCGCCCCTGCATGCACACCCACAACTTTTCCTTGCTAGGCGACACCCTGTACCTGACCAGCTACCAACGCTCCTGCGATGTGCCACTCGGCCTTAATTTTAATCAAGTGCAAGTGTTCACCTTCCTAGCACTCATGGCGCAAATCACTGGCCACAAGCCCGGCTTGGCATATCACAAAATAGTAAACGCTCACATCTACGAAGACCAACTGCAATTAATGCGCGACGTGCAGCTAAAACGCGAACCCTTCCCAGCACCTCAGCTCGAAATCAATCCAGACATCAAGTCTCTTGAGGACCTAGAAACTTGGGTTACGATGGATGACTTTAAGGTGCATAATTATCAGCATCACGAGGCGATTCAGTATCCGTTTAGTGTGTGATGGGTTCGGGGTTCGGGATTCGGGGTTCGTGCGCTTCGCTGTTCGGAGTTCGGTCTTGGTTATTAGCACTTAGCTATCCGCTATTAGCTATTCGCTCTTTGTTAACGGCTAACTCATACACCCTTAATGTCTTATAATATACACTTTAAACGCCTTTTGATCGTTTAAGTCTAGTATAATAGACTTAAACTAGGTTTGTTGCCTATTTGATTTTGTAGTCTATTCTTGTTTAAGGCCTAATAAATCGTACATAAACCAATTAAATACAATTAAAGTAAAAAATAAGTGGCTTTATCTGTATTTGGTTCTAAACTCACCCTAGCGAACAGCGAAGCGCACGAACTCCGAACAGCGAAGCGCACGAACCCCGAACAGCGAAGCGGACGAACCCCGAACATGCAACTTAAGCACCTTACCCCTGCAGCACTTAGCGCCGAGCTTGGCGAACGCCTGAAGCAGACTCGGTTGAACGCAAACATCACCCAAGCCGAGCTGGCGCGGCGCGCTGGCGTGAGTCGTAATATTGTGATGAACGCTGAAAAAGGCCAAGCGCAATTGGAGAATTTCGTCGCTTTGTTGCTCGCCTTAGGGGTTGCAGAACAGCTCAATAGCTTTTTGGCTAAGCCACAGTTGTCGCCATTGCAACTGCGTAAGCTGCAGGGTAAACAACGAGAGCGTGCAACTGGTAGCCGTGGGGGCGAGCCCGCCGAAGATAGAGAGCACGAGGATACTGATCAATGGTAATGGAAGTGATTGGTGTCTGGTATCACGAGCAAGAGGTTGGTGCGCTGAGTTTTGACACTGAGCAAGGGCTTGGCGCTTTTGAGTACACGCCGGAGTTCATCCGCTCTGGCGTTGAGTTAGCGCCACTGACAATGCCGCTTGGTACACCGTCGCAGCAACGGATTTATAGTTTTCCCGAACTACAAGGTGAAACCTTTCATGGTTTGCCGGGGCTGGTGGCCGATGCGCTGCCGGATGATTTTGGCAATGCGGTGCTCAATGCTTGGGTCGCAAGTCGCGGTTTACAGCCTGCCGACATTACTCCGCTACAACGGCTGCAGTATATCGGCAAGCGCGGCATGGGAGCGTTGGAGTTTCGCCCCGCCACCCGAGTACGAGGCTTCGAGGCACTTCAACAAGTAAGCATCAACGAGCTGACGGCGATAGCGCAAGATGTGCTTGATCAGCGTGCAAAATTCCAGCAAGCCCTACCAAGCGATGCAGTCGAGGATCGTGAAGCCATGTTGGCGTTATTATCGGTGGGCACCAGTGCGGGTGGGGCGCGGCCGAAGGCGGTACTCGCGTTGAATGACGATTTGACCCAAGTGTATTCAGGACAAACGGATGCACCAGAGGGTTTCCGCCACTATTTGATGAAGTTCGATGGGGTGGTAGAGCGTAGCTCCGGACAGGAAACTTTTGGTGACCCACAAGGTTTTGGCGCGATGGAATATGTCTATTACCTTCTTGCGCAACAATGCGGCATCGACATGATGCCAAGCCATTTGCTGGCAGAGGGCGACCGCCGTCATTTTCTGACCCAGCGTTTTGACCGTGACGGGAATTCTAAGATCCATACCCAAACGCTCAACGGTATAGCCCACATCGATTACAAAAAACCGGGCAGTTTTTCGTATGGTGAGCTCTTTGCTGTAGCGCGCCGTCTCGGTCTGCGCGCTCCTGATGCGGATCAGTTAATGCGCCGCATGCTGTTTAATATTGTGGCCCGCAATCACGATGACCATGCGAAAAACTTTGCCTTTCAGCTTCGCGCTGATCGTTGGCAACTGGCACCTGCTTATGATGTCGCATACAGCTACAAGCCTGATAGTAAATGGGTGAATCAGCATTGGATGCAACTTAACGGCAAGCGTGAAAACTTTACCCGTGAGGATATTTACTCACTGGAAAAGGTAAGTCCATTATTTACGCGGCGTAAGCTGGATGAGATGCTCGAGCACACGCTAGAAGTTGTCAGCCAGTGGTCGCGCTTAGCGCGTGAACATGAAGTTCCAATGCCGCTCATCGACGAAATTGCTAAGCATCAGCGACTCGACCTTTAAGCAGAAGGTGGTAAAATCCCCCGTATGACAACCAAGCAAAGATTTTCCGGCGTTGGGCGTGTTTATGGACACGCGCAGGCCGCGCAATTTAGTCAACATCATGTCGCCGTGGTCGGCCTTGGTGGGGTTGGCTCGTGGGCGGTGGAAGCGCTGGCGCGCTCGGGCATCGGTGGTCTCACCTTGATTGATCTTGATGACGTGTGCGTGACCAATATCAACCGTCAACTACCGGCCATGACCAGCACTGTTGGGCAATTGAAATCAGAAGTATTAGCGGCCCGCGTGCGCGATATTAATCCCGACTGTGAAGTGCGAGTGATTGATGATTTTCTGTCAGCCGAAAACCTGAATGAGTATTTAGATGAGCCGGTCACTGCGGTGCTCGATGCCATTGACAGCGTCAGCGTCAAAGCTGCACTGATTGCCTGGTGCAAACGGCGTAAACTGCCACTGGTTACTTGTGGCGGTGCGGGTGGTCAAGTCGACCCCAGCAAAGTAACGTCGGCAGATCTTGCTAAAGCGACGCAAGATCCGCTGTTAGCGAAAGTTCGCTCGATGCTGCGCCGCGATTACAACTTTTCCCGTAATCCAGCGCGTAGCTTTGGCATACGCGCGGTTTATTCTACCGAACAGTTGCGCTACCCGCAGAACGATGGCTCATGGACACACGCCAAACCTGGTGCCGGTAGTATGCGTATGGATTGTGCCACTGGTTTTGGCGCCGCAATGCCTGTCACTTGCACCTTTGCCATGCATGCCACCGCGCTGCTATTGGAGAAACTATGAAGCTGTTTATGTTTTACATTGGCGGTTCGGCACCGCATGCCAACATTGAAGTGCACGACGTGCGCTTTGTCGCTGGTGATTCGGTTGAAGCTTGCTATCCGGCGTTGCGCAAATATTGGTACGGCACGCTCAAGGGCTTGCACTTAGATAGCTACGTGCAGTTGCATCATGTTGATGGCTATCGCATCGAACTCAAACAAGAACCGAGTGCACAACCTGAGAAGTTATGGTTCGTGAACTTCGGTGGCTACTATCCAGGTCGCCTCGCTGAATTTCATGACTTTACCCTAGTAGTAGCGAAATCAGACGATGAAGCCAAGCGGGTCGGCTATCAACGCCTACTGACCGACAGTGTCGAGCAACACAAAGACGATCTTTACGACGTAGATAACTGCCTGAATGTCGACTTGCTCGAAGGCTGGCATGTGCATTTGGTCAAAGATGGTGAGCAACAAGCTTTGGTACCGGACTGGTCTGGCTACGAAGTCATTGCCTGAGCTTGAATTGCCGCAACCACAGCGCGCAAGCCGTTGCGGCGCGAGATACTGACCATATCTTGCAAGCCTAAAGTCGCCAACAGGGCATCTAGATCGAAGTCGCTCACTTGCGCCGGCGTTGCGCCATGCAGTGCCTGATAGATAAGCGAGAGCAAACCTTTTACCACTCGAGATGCCGAATCCAATTGCAATTCCAGCTCGTTGTGTTGCCAACTGCAAACCAGCCAGACTTGCGCTTCACAACCATGCACTTCGTTGGCAGGCACTCGTGAAGCCTCGGCAAATGCCGGTAATTTAGCCGCTTGCGCAATCACAAATTTAAGCCGCTGCGACTGTGCTTGTGCTTCGGTCTGCAAGGCCAAAAGATCAGATTCGTTTAATTTTCCGTACACCATACTATTCGACAAGTTTGCGCTAGCGCAGGTTGAAAGGTGCGCGAATAGTATCATTTTTGCTGCGAAAAATGTTAATCTTGAGCAGTCTACGAATGATCATGAATCCAATTGAAAATACAGGAACGACAACATGAAAGTATTAGTGGCGGTCAAACGCGTCATTGATTACAACGTGAAGGTGCGCGTGAAAGCGGACCAATCTGACGTTGACTTGGCCAATGTGAAAATGGCTTTGAACCCGTTCTGTGAAATCGCAGTCGAGGAAGCCGTACGACTTAAAGAAAAAGGCATCGCTGAAGAAGTGGTAGTGGTCTCTATCGGGCCACAAGCGGTGCAAGAGCAGTTGCGTACCGCCTTGGCGCTTGGCGCAGACCGCGCGATTCAAGTAGAAACCGATAGCATGCCTGATTCACTGGCCGTAGCGAAATTGCTCAAAGGTGTGGTGGAAAAAGAGCAGCCGCAGTTGGTGATTCTTGGTAAACAGTCGATTGACTCTGACAACAACCAAACGGGTCAAATGCTGGGTGCTCTCACTGGCATGCCACAAGGTACCTTCGCGTCCAAAGTTGATGTTGCTGATGGCAGCGTGAGCGTGACTCGTGAAGTTGATGGTGGCTTGCAAACCGTTAAATTGAGTCTGCCGGCAATCGTGACCACTGACTTGCGTTTGAACGAACCGCGTTACGCGTCACTACCGAACATCATGAAGGCGAAGCGTAAGCCACTTGATGTGACCAACCCAGAAGAATTAGGTGTGAGCGTTACCCGTACCGTGAAATTGCTGAAAGTTGAGCCGCCAGCAGAACGTAGTGCAGGCGTGAAAGTGGCTGACGTTGCGGAATTGGTCGATAAATTGAAGAACGAGGCAAAAGTATTATGAGCATTTTAGTCATTGCCGAACACGATAATAATGAACTGAACCCAGCAACGCTGAAAACCCTAGCCGCAGCGCAAGCGATTGGTGGTGACATTGATGTATTAGTGGCTGGTGAGAATTGCCAAGCAGTGGCAGACGAAGTTGCTAAAGTCGCAGCCGTGAACAAAGTTCGCCTAGCGGACAATGCTGCTTACGGTCACTTCCTGGCCGAGAACCTCGGCGAGTTGGTTGCTGAACTAGGTAAAGACTACGGTCATATCTTGGCGCCAGCGACCACCACCGGTAAGAACTTTATGCCGCGTGTTGCAGCCTTACTCGATGTTGCGCAGATTTCCGACATCCTGTCGGTTGAAAGTGCAGACACCTTTAAGCGTCCAATCTATGCGGGTAACGCAATTGCCACCGTACAGTCTGAAGACGCGATCAAGGTCATTACCGTGCGTGCCACTGCATTTGATGCGGTTGCAGCCGAAGGTGGAAGTGCGAGCGTTGAAACAGTCGACACCGTGATTAGCAACGATAAAGCTGAATTTGTTGGCGAAGAGCTGGCGCAATCAGAGCGTCCTGACCTGACGGCAGCAAGCGTTGTCATCTCAGGTGGCCGCGGTATGCAAAATGGCGAGAACTTCCATCTGCTAGAGAAGGTTGCTGACAAGCTTGGCGCCGCAGTGGGCGCATCTCGTGCTGCTGTTGACGCTGGCTTCGTACCGAACGACATGCAAGTAGGTCAAACCGGTAAAATTGTTGCCCCTGAACTGTACATCGCAGTTGGCATCAGCGGCGCAATTCAGCATTTGGCGGGTATGAAAGACTCGAAAGTCATCGTCGCTATCAACAAAGACGAAGAGGCACCAATCTTCCAAGTGGCTGACTACGGTTTAGTCGCTGATTTGTTTGACGTGCTGCCGGAGCTTGAGCAAACGCTGTAATCATTTCGTTTTTGAGTAAGACTTTAAAGCCCGCACTTTATGCGGGCTTTTTTAATCCAAAACCAACAAAAAAATAAAACGATAGCATGGTTGTTAAACCTGGAGGGTTAAACTATTTTGAATAAGTCGAAATCATCAGCGACCTATCAAATGGAGAACAACAACTATGAAAGTTTTAATTCCAGCGTTGCTAACGCTATTCCTAATAGCTCCTGCGAGCGCGCAACAACTACAAACCGTGACTTTTGAAGGGAGTGTTGAACAGAATAACGAACTACCTCCAGAACAGATCGGTGGACTTGCAACAATTTCGAATTTTGAATCCGTCGATCGTTTCATAGCAGTCGTCACCTATGATGAGACCAATATGCTGGCAGCTAATTATAGCGCAAACGAAAACTACAACGATACCTTTACCAGTGTTGAGTTTTACTTCCTCGATATTCAAGGTAATGAAATCCCGCAGACTTTTCCAACTCAGTTAATGGATGGGCCGAATGGCACATTAACAGGATCTTGGCATGCATTTGGCGGTCCTTTAACAGGTCAAGACACCAGTTCTGCAGCTACAAATTCAGATACCTACTTCACTAATGATAATCAAGAGAGCTTCACTTTTTGGCTAGATTTTTTAAACAATGGTAATCCTTTGTTCGAAGAATCGGCGGATGGCTATATTCGTTATGTAGAATATGCCGGGACTGCAAATCATACTGGGCTTTTCCGAGTTATTGATATAAACGGGGGTGATGATTTGAACTTTGTCGTTGACACAGTGTCGTATGTGCCAATCGACTCTGACGAAGATGGCATTGTAGATGCCGCTGATAGCTGCCCGTTTTCAATCATGGACGAGACAGTCAGTTTTGGTGGCTGGTATGAAACCGGCGTTACCAATTATGTTGATGAATCAGGCTGCACCATTATGGATCGCTACGCTGCTTGCCAGCCAGAAGAGCAGGAAGAAACTTCACGTTTCAGCCGCTTCCAACCACGCTATAGCGGTCCTAGCTACTGCGAGAAGCAAGTCTCCTATGGCTTAGTTGATGAAGGTATCATCGATTACACCGAAGCACGCATGTTGCGCGATGGTTTATATATGTCGTATCGCAGTCAACCGCGTTAAGTTTTACAGCGCAATGAACCAAAGCCCGCATTCGCGGGCTTTCTTATATGTAATTTGGCATATAGCTAAACACACATTTATTGGATACTTTTTGAGCATCATCTGTTTAGCAGGAACAGCTAGTTGTATCGGGTGGTTACTTGTGACTCGAAATCGAAATGGAGCAGATTATGAAAAAGGTAACAACAGCCGTAGCGTTATTGGCAGCTGCCGGATTCTCAATGTCGACTATTGCAGAAGAAATAACACTTACTTTAGAAGGTGATGTGGTAGAAGCCTCCTCGCTCGAAGGCTTTGATATCGTTCGTGCTCGTGCGGTGGTCGTTTATGACGACGAAGTAGAACCCGCCCTACGCGAGCCTTATGATATCGTCTTTTATTCAGGTCTCACGTCAATCGAATTCACTTTTTTTGATGCCGAAGGGCAAGAGATTGACATCGGCATGACCCCTATTTTCTTCGATGATCCCAGCTACCAACCAGAATGGGATAGAATGCGTTTTTTTGAGGGTTTCAGTGGTGACTACGGTGGTGAATTCGAACAGGTTGAAGAAGAACCCGTAATTGATACTGCCTGGTATAATGTCTATTTGGATGACCCAGAGTTTGGTGAGACCGAGATTTACGTTGATCTCTACACCGCCGAAGATTTTGCGAATGAAATTTATGGCTTACCTCAAGGTGCCGTGCTTTATGAAAATTTAGAGCAAGGCGTACCGACGCTCATTCCTCTCGAGCAACAGAACTATGACTTATTGAGCTTATTCTTGATATGGAATGACGACTATGACATCGAATTCGAAATTTTAGTAGATACGCTTATTTACAGTAATGGCGTTGACGATGCAGACGGTGATGGGGTCCCCGATGAGCTCGATAGTTGTCCTGCTTCGGCTACTGATGAAACCGTGATGTTCCGCAATTGGTATGACTCGAGTGTGACCAACTATGTGGACGAATCCGGCTGTACCATCATGGATCATTACGCTAAGTGCGAACCGGCAGAGCAGGAGGAAATTTCACGTTTCAGCCGCTTCCAACCGCGCTACAGCGGCCCTAGCTACTGCGAGAAGCAAGTCTCCTATGGCTTAGTTGATGAAGGTATCATCGATTACACCGAAGCACGCATGTTGCGTGACGCCTTGTACATGTCGTATCGCAGCCAGCCGCGTTAAGTTGATGTCGAACACATGCGAAGGTTTTAGCATGTAGTGATCGCAGTGATTTAGATTGGTATCTGATTTACAACGAGGCCTGATGTCAAATTCCCCAACGGCAGCAGGCCTCGTTTTTTAAACAAAAATCCACATATATATTACTCGTGCATGCTATATGCAAAATGATCAACGCCTCCTATCCTTGATCGAAACATCGAGAGGACACATACCATGAGAACTTTCAGTAAATCTTTAAGCGCGGTGCTTGTGCTCTTAAGCACACTCGCAGTTTCACTGCCAGCGGCAGCGCAATCTACTTATCAAGAAACAACCATCCAAGGTGAAATTACTTACGCAGTTCATCCTGATTTTGAAGCGTTTACGGGAGAGCTAGAGACGCCCTTAACATTTGTTGCACTTATCACCGAAGATATCACTAGCTTTAATTTGACCTCTAATGGTTCTGGTGGTTATTTAACATATGACACGACTACCGCCTATGAATTTTGGCTTTATGATAACGAAGGAACTGAGATTCTATATGATCGAGTGGATCTTCGAGACACAGATACGTCATTAACCGATCGCGTTGCAATCTACCACGATGCCGAAGCTAGTTATCCTGAATCTGCTATGTGGGGCATTATCGCGACGAAGACGGGTCGTACTGAGTACTCTTTAGGTCCAAACTTTTTTGGCAGCCGCGTAAGTCCACTGGGCCCGCAAAACTCGCCTTTGGTAGAATCCTATTTACCTTATCCGAAATTGGTAACGGGGCAAACTGTTTTTCCTTTTCAAGCGGTGGCACAGGAGCGATTTTCAGAACCAAACTTTCGCTTCGAAGGGACCGCAACTTATATCTCCTATGATGGTGTAGAAGTAGACTCAGATGGAGATGGTTTCGGCGACGGAGTTGATAGTTGCATTAACTCGTCCATGGATGAAACTGTCGTTTTTGGTGGCTGGTATGATTCAGGTGTTACCAATTACATGGATGATTCAGGTTGTAACATTATGGATGCTTACGCTGCTTGCCAACCGGCAGAGCAGGAAGAAACTTCACGTTTCAGCCGCTTCCAACCGCGCTACAGCGGCCCTAGCTACTGCGAGAAGCAAGTGTCGTATGAGCTAACCAGCGATGGTGTGATCGACTACACCGAAGCACGCATGTTGCGCGACGCCTTGTACATGTCGTATCGCAGCCAACCGCGTTAAGCTTTATCAAGCAATCAAAAAAGCCCGCATTCGCGGGCTTTTTTGTGCGAAATGCAACAATCAAACTACATATAACCTATTAAATTGCGGTAATTTTTCATGTTTTCCTTGTGTATTTGGAAATTGAGAATAAATTGTGAGCAGTAGCTGACCTCATCAATCAGCGCAAAGGTTCGCCCACTGCAAATGGGCGAGGGCTTTATTTTGGAGAACAAACAACAATGAATAAAAATTTGAAACGCATCTCGCAGGGAGCGCTTGGCTTCTTCGCGCTACTTGGTGCGACAACGCATGCGCAGATCATCAACGAAGTTGTGATTGAGGGTACCGTCGACAGTTTTAATAATTATTATTATCAGAATGCTGTACCAGAGGAATTACTGAGCGCTGCAACATTTCGTTTTGTGGTTGAGGAAGACACATCCGCGCCAGTCAGCTACGCTTATGAGAACATTAATGCCTTTGCGCATAAGCAATATCAAAACCCTTTACAAAGCATTTCTTATCAATTCTTTGATGTAGAAGGTAATGAAATTGCTGCTCTTTCATTCCTAGGATTTGAACTATCGCTTGAAAACATGAGTTTAAGTAATAGCTATTTTCAAGAATCTTTTAGCCAACAGTACCCTAGTTTTGCGCAATGGTGGGCAGAAGGAAGTGTAGGTGCCGATTGGGTTAATTTCGGTGGTTACATTCGAGATGAATTTTCTACAGAGGACTTTTTTACCACCTATGTACCTTACCCGTTATTGACCTCGAGAACTGCGTCAGCATCCTATTTCTTTGGCTGGTTTAGCTATTCCAGTTCGGAGCAGGGTTATCGTTACTTGGAATTTAATGGCACCGTAACCTCGGTTGCTGGAGGCGTTGCTGACGCTGATGGCGACGGCTTTGCCGACGACGTCGATGCCTGTTCAGTTTCGTTAATGGACGAAAGCGTCATGTTTGGTGGCTGGCTTGATTCTGGCGTCACTAACCATGTTGACGCGTCAGGTTGTACCGTGATGGATCATTACGCTGCTTGCCAACCGGCGGAACAAGAAGAAACTTCACGTTTCAGCCGCTTCCAACCACGCTATAGCGGCCCGAGCTACTGCGAGAAACAAGTCTCGTACGAGCTCAATGGTGATGGCGTGATTGATTACACTGAAGCACGTATGTTGCGCGACGCCTTGTACATGTCGTATCGCAGCCAGCCTAAATAATTGCTTGAATTATGTTTAAAGCCCGCATTTTGTCGCGGGCTTTTTTATGCGTATTGGAATATGCGGTTTGTGGAATTGTTTTAACTTACGAACCCTTTAAAATTGTGCAGAAATTAAACGATTAATTGATATTAAAAAACAAGGAAACCGACATGTCCCCAAAGCACCTAGCGACGCTCGGCGTCGTCTTAATCGCAAGCATTAGTGGCACTACTGCAGTCAATGCGCAAACTACCAGTGGCGAAACAAATGTAAAGGTAGAGGGATTTTTTACTGGTACCTATGCGAACAGCTCTTTGCCAAATGGCATTACCACAGAAATGCTGCCATTACCGTTCGAGCTCATTATTGAACAAGACCTTATTGCGCCGATGATTGTGGATACCTTCGGTACGGTTGATGAATATGACGGCGTTGAACACAGTCTTACCGTTCGAGTGTTTGACGACCAGGGCAACGTGCTGTTCGAAGCATCAAGAAACTCAACTGACCAAGAACCTTTTCTATTTAGGGTCGCGACAAGCCAGGCTTTACCTCAGGGGCCTGAAATAGCCGCGCGTGAAGGATTCTCCTCACAGATTCATGTACAGGACGAAGTGGGAATCCGTCGTTTGGACCTATTCTTAGGTGCAGTCTCTGAATTCTATTTCTGGGATGGCGGCCCGTTTTCTCAACAAGAAGAAGACGCGTTTGCGCAACCTGAACCCCTGTTTGCAAGCTACGGTGGTTTTCCAACTTTTCTCGTTGGTGACAACATTCAGCCAATTGATATATACATCGACGAAAGTACTGACCCATTTTTCGAAGGTAACCCTAACGAATTCCCACAAGAAAATCCTGACGATTATTCGGCGATCTTGTACGGTTACACCACTACCATCAGCGCACTCATTGAAGACATCGATGGTGACGGCATTCCAGACGAAGCTGATAGCTGTGTCGAATCGTTAACGGGTGCGACCGTTATCTTCCAAGACTGGTATGACTCAGAAGTCGAAAACTACGTCGATGAAAGCGGCTGTACCATCATGGATCGCTATGCTGCGTGTGAACCACAAGAGCAGGAGCAAACTTCACGCTTTAGTCGCTTCCAACCGCGCTACAGCGGGCCAAGCTACTGCGAGAAACAGGTATCGTATGGCTTAGTTGATGAGGGCATCATCGATTATGCCGAAGCACGCATGCTACGCGATGCACTGTACATGTCGTATCGCAACCAAGCACGGTAATACTTAGAGACCTATGTCGAAGCCTGCTCCGCGCGGGCTTTTTATTGAGGTTCTATAGAGATGTTATTGAGAGTGGCACGCGAACCTACATTTTTACTCGCGTATTGTTATATAGACTTATTCAAGTTTTACTCTAAATTTAAACCGTTAGTTGACAACAAAACCTAAAATTTTAAACAAGCGAAGAGCACTTATTATGCAAAACAAATTCAAATTAAGCGGTGCGGCTACGCTGTTAGCTTTGGCTTACAGCAGCGTTGCATTTGCAACTCCAGCAGAACCAGTTCCCAATCGAACGATTGTCATTAATGGATTCGCAATGTCAGGGCCTTTACTTGATGAACAGATGGAAAGCCCACTCGAATATCCAATGACAGTGCGCATTACTGAAGAACCAAATCCAGCCTACTTAGTCTATAGCGAACCTTCGTTTTATGCGTATCGCGGAGTAACTAAGGAGATTAGTATCGAGGTTAGAGATGATAGTGAACAACTGATGTTCGCCCAAACTCTCGTAAACGATCCTACTTTCTGCGAAAGCGCCGGCGGTGAGGCGGAGTTCGAGCAATTTAGCGATGGTGAGTTCGAGTCAACTTCTGAGTCAGCAACTTGGGGAGTCGTCAGCTGTGTTGAAGATTCATTTGCGGAATACACACAGTTTGTTTATCTCGAAAACAGTAATATGGTGTTCCTGGACTCTCAAGCGATAACCCCTTCGGTGATGCTCCCGACGCTGTTTGAGACATGGGAAAACTATCCAACCTTGCGAGCAGGTGAAACGGAATTATTCATGGTAGTGCAAGCGCTCGGCGGTGAAAATGTGCGTCTTAGCTCACAAAATGAGAGCAAGTCGACTCAAGTCGACGAAAATTTCGAATTCTTTTTTGCCTTTGGACGCGCAACCAGTATTAACTACGCAAGTGATGATGCTGACGGCGATGGCATCAGCGATGAAGTAGATTTGTGTAGTGCATCTATTACTGATGAAACGGTCATCTTTGGTGGCTGGCTCGACTCGGCTGTGACCAACTATGTTGATGCGAACGGCTGTACCATTATGGACCGCTACGCTCAGTGTACGCAGGAAGTTGAAGAGCAGCCAACACGCTTTAGTCGCTTTCAACCGCGCTACAGCGGGCCAAGCTACTGCGAGAAGCAAGTGTCCTATGGCTTAGTCGATGAAGGCATTATCGATTACACCGAAGCGCGCATGTTGCGCGATGCGTTGTACATGTCGTATCGCAGCCAATCACGGTAAGGTATCACTTCATACACTAGCTAAAGCCCGCTCGATTTGAGCGGGTTTATCATTCGGCATATGGACATTTTATCAAATTGGTCTAAGTTTTATTGATGGATCCCTACCAAGGGTTCAAAAAAGCGCCTGCAAAACGCTACTTAGTTTAAATAAAAGAGAATAAGATTATGAAAACAAAACTAAAACTTTTTGCATGTGCGCCTGTATTAGCTCTGGCGTGTAGTTCTACAGCATTGGCGATGCAATCGACCGCGGTTGAAAATCGCACGCTCGTGATTGAGGCGATCAGCCAACCGATGCTTGTTTCCGCACTTAATGAAGTCCCTTCAGATCAAGTAAGATTCACTATTCGCATCACGGAAGAGCCAAATCCAATGTTGTTAGCGGATTCTCAACCGGAATACAACTACGTAAAATTCTTGGGCGCGACTAAAGAAATTAGTATCGAAGTTCATGATGAAAGCGATCAATTGGTATTTGAACAAACGCAGCTAGATGCCGACGAATTTTGTGATGTCAGTGGAGGTGAGGCAGAGTTTCGCGCTGACGGTGGTGAGCAGGAATCCTTTGATATCGCCATTTGGGGAACTCGCAGCTGTCCCGAGGCCGCTGATGAGGAGTTTCGCCATGTGGTATTCCTAGATACACGACCATTGGTGATGCCGGCACAAATCGAGGAGCCGTCTCCTGTTTTGGCGCAACTTTTCGAAAGCTGGGATTATTATCCGACACTCAATACCGGAGAGATTGAGGTAAGTGTGATGTTCACTTCCTTCGGCAGAGGGCTTGTTCAAGTGTTGGATACGCAAACAGCAAAACAACAACAAACAGCGTTTGAAGAACTAACGCTAACTGGGCGCACGACCTTTATTAGCTACGAAGAGGGGGTAGACGATAGCGATGGCGATGGAATTGCTGATGACATCGACCTATGCAGTAGTTCGTTGATGGATGAAACCGTAATTTTTGGCGGTTGGCTTGACTCTACAGTTACCAACCACGTTGATGATTCAGGTTGCACCATTATGGACCGGTACGCTAAGTGTACGCCTGAAGAGCAAGAACAACCGTCGCGCTTCAGTCGTTTCCAACCGCGCTACAGCGGACCAAGCTATTGCGAGAAGCAGGTGTCCTATGGCTTAGTCGATGAAGGCATTATCGACTACACCGAAGCACGCATGTTGCGCGATGCGTTGTACATGTCGTATCGCAGTCAACCGCGGTAATTGAATTTACCAAGATTTAATTGACAGTTCCCAAATTTGTTTTATGTTCAATAGGATAAAAACATTTACAAAGTAAGGGGAACAGTATGCGCAAATTCACTCGCCGCGGTCTGCAAGCCGCGGCATTTTCATCTCTGTTAACGCTAATGGCTCCACTTTCGGCTGCGGAACAAACGCTCGAGATAAAAGGCGAGTTATTGTATTCCGGTCTTCCTGCCCTAAGTGAGTATCAAGGCCTGTTGGCGCAGCCGCTGCAGTTTACCGCGACTTTAGTTGAGGATGCTAGTCTCGCGCAAACAACACAGGGTTTTGGCATTGGTCTCGAATATGCAAATGCTATTCGTAGCATTCGCATGCAAGTCTTCGCGCCATCAGGCGAGCTTATTTATGACCGCGCAGTAAACTTTGATGCTGAAATCGCTACCGCAGAGCTGTTCTCCATCTTTTTGGATGGCGAAATCGTCGGCGGATTGGGTTTCCCAGAAGGCTCCACTTTATGGAGCATCGCGAATTTTGGTGAGTTTGAATACGTGCGTCGCGGCGTTAATTTGGGTGTTGATATTTTTGCTTACGGCGTGGGTGCGACCGGCGATGTAACCAGTGGTCTAGCATCGTTGTTCGATGCTAGCGAAGGGTATCCAACGCTGACCACAGGTAGTTACAACATCCCGTTTATCTATTTTGATGAATTCGAAGACTTTGTCGCCGATGTCGATAGTTTCGGCGCAGTACAAGGCTTTACAACAAACGTGCGCTATTTGAGCGCCGATGCGGACAACGACGGCATTGCTGATGATGTGGATAGCTGCCCGGCATCTGATACGCGCGACACTGTTGTCTTTGATTGGAATGATTCTGGTGTCACTAACTATAATTTCGCTGATGGCTGTACCTTGAGTGATAAGTTTGCAGCCTGTAACACTGCCGCAAATTGCACTATGAAGCTGATTAATGGCCTACAAAAAAGCGGTGATTTAACCATTGAAGAGGCTACGACGTTGCGCAATGCGTCACAAGTTGGCTATCACTCACGTCGTCCACAGTAAGCGATTTAACTCAGTTCGAGCGCGGTTTTCCGCGCTCGACTAGCCTGTCCGACCAGTTGTTACAATTTTCCTCACCAAGCACTTGCATATTTGTAACTCATCGGACATGATTGAGCCTATAACATCCTAATAGGATTAGGTGGCTAACATGAAAAGAAGAACAACTATGCTAAAAAAATTACCTCTCGCGACAGCTGTGGCGCTAGCCTTCGCCGGATCTGCTGGTGTTCATGCTGCAGAATTTGAAGTAGGCGATTTCCGCGTTAAGTTTGATTCTATTATTTCTTACGGTGCTGCATGGCGTCTGGAAGACCCAGATTTGCGCGTGCTGCATCCAGGTAACGCCGAAGGTGGTCTAGGTCAGTCGGGCGTAGCCGACGATGGTAACTTAAACTATGACAAAGGTGACATGGTGTCATCGGTTGTCAAAGGTGTGCACGATCTCAGCATCGATGGCGGTGATTTCGGTGCCTTCGTGCGTTTCAAATATTGGTACGATGATGTCATCAAGAACCAAGAAGTTGCGCATGGTCATGCAGCTACCAACTACACGCCAGATGTCACACTCTATAATGACGGCTTAGATGATTTCTCAACAGGTTCAGGTTTTGAACTGCTTGACGCTTTCGTCTATGGCTACTTTGACTTGGGCGATATGCCAGTCAACGTGCGTCTAGGCCGCCAAGTATTGAGCTGGGGTGAAAGTACCTTCATCTTCAACGGTGTCAATGCTGTCAACCCAATCGACGTAAACGCCATTCGTCGTCCTGGCGTAGAAATTAAAGAAGCTTTGTTGCCAGTAGGTATGCTGAACGTTAACCTAGGTTTGACCGACGCCACCAGCTTGGACTTGTTCTATCAGTACGAGTGGGATAACACTAAACTAGACGGTTGCGGTACCTTCTTCTCGACGGTCGACATTTTAGGCGGTCCAGGCTGTAACAAAGTTACGTTGAACCCACAGTTAGTCCCGGGCGACCCTTCAAGCAACTTGAGCGATGCAGAATCGATTCAGTTTGGTACTTACCTAGATCGTGCACCTAATATTGAGCCAGACGATGGCGGTCAATATGGTTTTGCACTACGTAACTACAACATGGATCTCGACGTAGAGTTCGGTCTCTACTACATGAATATCCATAACCAGACGCCAATTATCTCTGCTTACAACTGGAGACTGCAACCTAGTCCAGCTTTAAGCCACCCTGATGGTATTCCAATTGCGGGTCCTGACTATGTATTGCAGTATCCGGAAGATACCGAAATCATGGGTGCGAGCTTCAGTACTAACTTTGGCTTGTGGTCAGTCGGTGGCGAATATAGTTTCCGCCCTGATTCCCCAGTACAAATCAATACCACTGAAATCCTTACAGCAGGTCTACGTGCCGGCGTTCCGAGCACCTTCGGTGACCGCATTCGCGTAGATGGCGAGGGTAACTTCACTAACTTAGGCGAATTGCAAGAAGGTTACGATAAACTTGATGTCAGCCAGTTCCAGTTAACCGGTATTCGCTTCCTTGATAACGTGTTGGGCGCCAGTCGTTTGACCTTTATCGGTGAAGTAGCGATGAACAAAGTTCACTCGCTGCCAGGTCTTGATGAGCAACGTTATGGCCGTAACCCAGTTTATGGTAAGTGTCTAACTGTTGCCGACCAGCGCATGCTAGGCAATCCAAACCCAGCTGCCGACATCAACTGTGAAGGCTTCGTAACTGCGTCTTCATGGGGTTATCGCGCACGTTTCGTAGCAGACTACAATAACGTGTTTGCCGGTTGGAACATGACTCCAACACTGGCCATTGGTCATGATGTAAAGGGCTACTCGCCGAACAGCAACTTTATCGAAGGTCGTAAGACAGTCGGTTTGAGTGTTGATTTCAGCTACTTGTCAGCTTATAAAATTGGCGTTGGTTACAACATCAATACCGGTGGCGATTATGAGCCAGCATCTGACCGCGACTTCGCTGCGATTAGCTTCAGCTATAGCTTCTAAGTCACACCAAGTTCTAACAAAAACCCGCTTCGGCGGGTTTTTTTATGCGTTTCATCGAACAGCGCTTGCCAAAAAGGCTTGTAGCCCGTAGTTCTACTACGGGTAAGATCTGACTTTTCGTCTATGATGAGAATATTTGAGATGCCTCGCGGTAGAACTGCGGGCTACGGCTACATCGGAGTCCAGAATGAAAACGACTATTGGAATAATGCTGGCGCTTGCAAGCACAGGTGCCATTGCTAATGAAAACCCGCAACACAGCTTCCAACCAGAAGATGTGTTTCAACTAGAATACGCCAGTGCGCCGGCGATTCATCCTGAGGGTGGTTACACGGTCTTTGTGCGTAACTACATGGATATCATGACCGACCGCAAATACGGAACATTGTGGCGCGCCGACAATAAAGGCGAATTGCGGCCGTTGCTAGGTGGTGATGCCAATGATCATTCGCAAGTGTGGTCACCAGATGGCAGCAAACTAGCGTTCGTCTCGAACCGCAGCGGTAGCAATCAAATTCACTTGTACTGGACCGATACCAAAGATCACGCGCCAGTGACGCGCCTCACCGGCTCTCCAAGTAACTTAAGTTGGTCGCCAGATGGCAAGTGGATTGCGTTTACCATGTTCACGCCGAAGCCAAGTAAGGCTCCTGTCAGTTTGCCCGCAGCACCTGAAGGTGCAAAATGGGCTGAGGCACCGAAGTACATCGACAAAGACAATTATCGCTTCGATGGTGCTGGCTACCTGAAAGACGGCTACACCCAAATCTATGTGATGCCGGCAAATGGCGGGACGCCACGTCAAATTACCACTGGTGAATACAATCACGGCGGTAACCTTACTTGGGCTGGCGATAGCACCTCGATTATCTTTTCAGCCAACTTGCGCGATGACGCTTTCAATCAACCGCAAAACTCCGAGCTCTACAGCGTAGCGGTTGCCGACGGCGAAATCACGCAACTGACCGACCGTGTCGGCCCAGACACTGCACCGACAGTGAGCCCAGACGGTAAGAAACTCGCGTGGCTTGGCTACGACGATGAGAAAATGAGCCATCAGCTAACCAAACTGTATGTAATGGATCTCGATGGCGATGAACCACGCATGCTCACCAACGAACTCGATTACAGCGTCAGTGACGTGCAGTGGGCCGATGATAGCCGCGGTCTGTACTTTTCGTACGACCGCCATGGTAAAGGCCACATTGTTTATCAAAATCTAAACGGTAAACGCTCGGAGCTGACCGACGAAATGGGAGGTCTTAGTTACGGTCGTCCCTACAGTGGCGGCGATTTTGACGTGGTTGGTAACGGCCAGCTGGTGTACACCTTGGCCCATCCACACCGCCCAGCTGACTTAGTGCTGCGTAATGGCAATATGAAGCGGCAACTCACCCGTCTCAACGACGACCTGTTTGCGCACAAGCAACTCGGCAAAGTCGAAGAGATTTGGTACGAATCCAAGCACGGTGACTACGATATTCAAGGTTGGATTGTTTACCCACCAAACTTCGACCCGGCGCAAAAGTATCCACTGATTCTAGAAATTCACGGTGGCCCTCATACTGCCTATGCCAACACTTTCTCCGCTGAAGTACAGTTAATGGCAGCGGCCGGCAATGTGGTGCTCTATACCAACCCGCGCGGTAGTACGAGTTATGGCGAAGCCTTTGCGCAAGAAATCCATCACAACTATCCGAGTCAGGATTACGATGACCTGATGGATGGCGTCGATGCCGTGATCGAAAAAGGCTTTATCGACGAAGAGCGTCTGTATGTCACCGGCGGTAGTGGTGGCGGAGTGCTGACGGCGTGGATTGTTGGTCACACCGATCGCTTCCGTGCCGCCGTGGTGGCCAAGCCGGTCATCAATTGGTACAGCTTTGTACTCACCGCTGATTTCTACAACTACTTCACCCAATACTGGTTCCCTGGTTTACCTTGGGAGAACTTGGCGCATTACATGAAGTATTCACCCATCAGCTACGTCGGCAATGTAACCACACCCACGATGTTGCTCACCGGTGAAGCGGATTACCGGACGCCGATTTCTGAGTCAGAGCAGTATTATCAAGCGCTGAAATTGGCTGGCGTTGAGACTGCAATGGTGCGGGTACCTGATGCGCCGCATGGCATCTATAGCCGTCCGTCAAACCTCATTGGCAAGGTTGCGTACATCTTGCATTGGTTTGAGAAGCATGGTGAAAAAGCAGAATAGCGCCTGCTATTGCTGACGTTGCGGGCCAGCCTTATGGTTGGCTCGCACACTATCGAAATACAATCTGATGTGGTGTTTCAAGCGTTGCAACGGGCGTTTTTGTTGCGCACGGCGGTCACCAATCGCAAAAATATCGCTGGCGTGCTCGTGACTATTGTCAACCGTGTAAGGCAGCAAACCACGAACGTTGAGTCCGAGTTCATCTTGCCACTGTAAATCGACATCTACCGGCCGATAAAACGGCGGTCGTTTCGCTAACAATTTCTGAGCGCCGGCGGCACTGACAACGTGACCACACGCACCCATTGGCGGCTTACGGTAACGCACGTAGCCAAAGGAACCAATATCACCTAGTTGAATGGTTTTTTGTTTTTTGTAAGGCGCTGCAATTTTGATGAGATCCCATGCGTCGTCGAGTTTGGCAAGGGTTTTCGGTAAAAAACGGAAACTATCGGCGAGGACCACATCGTCTTCTAAAATAATCGCGTAATCGAGCTGTTGATCGAGCACTGCCTGCCAAGCTTTGAGGTGGGATAAATAGCAACCGATTTCACCACGCGTGAGTTGGTAATGGTAATTCGATTGTGCGCGCTTACGGTCGAAGACCTCGGTGACTTCCGCCTCACTCAGACTGTCACCATCGATTGCTTCAATGCGCTGAAAGGGCAAACCAATCGCATTCAAGCGATGTGACATGGTGCGCCAGCGATGCGCCGAACGCGGTAAATTAATGACAAAAATAGCCCATTTTGCAGCTTGGCCCATGTCGCTTTCCCTCTGATGCATACCATAACGTGAGGCGTTATTGTACGACTGCAACGTCAGGGAGAATGGGCCTTTGCACTACTTTTTCATTGTTTAGGTGGAACTTCTTTAGCGGCGCGTTTACGGCGATAGGCCATCTCATAAAGCTTGGCTTCAGTCAGGAAAAAATGAAACGCATCGATGTTGGCCTTAATGAAGCCTCGCCAACCCGACCAAATCATCTGCCGACCAAGATAGAACTTCAGAAACATCAATGGAAAAATCAGCAATAAGCGCGGCAAACTACAGGGCCGACCCTGTTGTTCGCGCTGCTCAGCCTTGAGTAACGAGTACTTGTTGAGCTTGTCCATATAGCCATGCGCACTGTCATAGCCGTAATGCTTCAAATAAATGGGTAAGTACGCGAGTGGCGGCTCCACCTCGATATGCTCATGTACCAGCACGTCGGTATTCATGTGGCATTTATCTTTGCGATAGACACGACGGTATTTGTGGTGGCGCGCCTTGCGTAAGCTATGGCCCATAAAAATATCATCGTGGTGAATCCAAATACCATTAATATCGCCCACCGCAATGCGTTCACGGATCATTTGCAAGCCACCCTCAGGCAGCACTTCATCACCATCCAGATTCAAAATCCAGTTATGAGTGCATTGCGTGATGCCAAACTCTTTTTGCTTGGCGTAGCCCGGCCAGTCATTGTGGACAATCCGCGCGCCATGCCGTTGAGCGATCTCTAAGGTTGCATCGGTCGAACCCGAGTCGATGATGACAATCTCCTCGACGCCGCGCACACTTTCGAGCACTTCGTCGAGATGCGCCGCTTCATTTAATGTGATGACGAACACACTCATTGGCGGAAAGTCGCTTTTTGCTGACATGGCGAGCCTCAGGTTGCTAACATAAGTGGCCTAATGATAACGCAAAATACGCAGAAAGAGAGAATAGGGGAGCGGCAAGTGACAGAAAAAACCTGGACGGATTTACTCGCAGACGAAAAGCAGCAACCGTATTTTCAAGAGTTACTTGCACGGGTTCAGCACGAACGCGAGCAAGGCAAGGCAATTTACCCGCCACGAGAACAAGTCTTCCGGGCTTTTAAACTGACCCCATTGAACACTTTGAAGGTCGTCATCTTAGGCCAAGACCCTTACCACGGCCCCGGCCAAGCGCATGGCTTATGCTTTTCAGTGCCGCCGGGCGTGCCCGCACCACCGTCGTTGAAGAATATCTTCAAGGCGCTACAGCACGATTATCCTGACTATCAGCCGCCGCAACATGGCGATTTGACGGCGTGGGCCGAACAAGGCGTGCTGTTATTGAATACTGTATTAACTGTTGAGCAAGGCCAAGCGGGCTCGCATGCAAAATGGGGCTGGGAGCGCTTCACCGATCATGTCATTGCGCAAATCAACGCGCATTGCGAAGGAATTGTATTTCTCTTGTGGGGAGCGCACGCGCAAAAGAAAGGAGCGCTTATCGACCGACAGCGCCATCATGTGCTCACGGCAGTGCATCCGTCGCCATTATCTGCGCACCGCGGGTTTTTGACCTGCGGTCATTTCAAGCGCACCAACGACCTGCTGGCGCAGCAAGGCAAGCCCGCTATTCGCTATTCGTGATTCGTACGCTGCGCTGTTCGTCCGTGCTTCGCACTGTTCGGCGAGCCCCGAACAGTGAACGCAGTGAACGCACGAACCACGAACAGTGAGGCGCAGCCGAACGGACGAATAACGGTCTTTTAGAAATCGAGTTCGTCGAGTTCGAGATCGTCTTCGCAGCCCATCGCCGCCAATTCATCTCGCAACCGATATTTCTCTTTTAGCGCTTCAATTTCCCGCCACTTACGCTTGCTCGCGCGTGACTTGTTCTGTTTTGCTTCAACACCGTTTAGCTCTTCTGAATGACCCATGGGATCCTCCTAGCTTATAGTTGTTATTTTAGGCATAGCGCAACAGATAAATAACACTTGCTGAATAAAAACACAAGCCCGCTATTCGTGATTCGTACGCTGCGCTGTTCGGTGTTCGTCCGCGCTTCGCACTGTTCGGAGAGCCTCGAACAGCGAACGCAGTGAGCGCACGAACCACGAACAGTGAGGCGCAGCCGAACGGACGAGTAACTATTCGTGATTCGTGCGCTGCGCTGTTCGTCCGTGCTGCGCACTGTTCGAAGAGCCCCGAACAGCGAACGCAGTGAGCCCGCGAACAGTAAGGCACAGCCGAACGTACGAAACACGAACAGCGAGCTCTTGTTGCGAGACACGCAAGAAGGGCGTATAATCCGCGGCCACAAAATTGTTCTTTCACAGCACAGGTAAATTGGTATGCATCCCATGTTAAACATCGCGGTGCGCGCTGCGCGTGCGGCCGGTAAAATTTTAACGAAGAACTTCGGCGTCGAAGCTGATTTTAAAGTTCAGGCGAAAAGCCAGAACGACTTTGTCAGTGATATCGACAAAGCTGCAGAGCAAGCAATCGTTAACACGATTCTGAAAACCTTCCCAGATCACAGTATTTTGGCGGAAGAGGCTGGCAGCATCGAAGGCAAAACTCCGGAGCATCAATGGATCATCGACCCACTCGATGGCACCACCAATTACCTGCGCGGTATCCCTCATTTTGCTATTGCTATTGCTTACCTTCACAAAGGCACGGTGCAGGCTGCGGTCGTTTACGATCCGCTGCGCGAAGAGCTGTTCTCAGCCAGCAAAGGCACCGGCGCTCAGTTAAACGGTAAACGTTTGCGCGTTGGCGCGAAACGTGACCTCAACGGCGCGTTATTAGGCACTGGCTTCCCATTCAAGCGTAAAGATTTGACCAAAGAGTACCAAGCGATCTTTGGCGCATTATTTGAGCACACGGCGGACATGCGTCGTTGTGGTTCAGCTGCGCTGGATTTAGCTTACGTGGCAGCCGGTCGTATCGATGCGTTCTGGGAATTTGGCTTAGAGAAGTGGGACATTGCTGCAGGCAGCTTGATTGTGCGTGAAGCGGGCGGTTTGATGACCGACTTCGCCGGTGGTCATGACTTTATGCAAAGCGGCCATACCGTTGCGGGTAGCCCGAAAGTCGTGCAGCACTTACTGACTAAAGCACGTCCGCACTTACCTGAAAGTATGAAGTAATCATTATGCTCGACAATATTCGCATCGTACTCGTCAACACCTCGCACACCGGCAATATCGGCTCGGTGGCGCGAGCTATGAAAACCATGGGGTTGTCGCAGCTAACTTTGGTGGATCCTGTGCAAGCTCCCGACAGTCATGCTTCGGCGTTGGCTGCGGGTGCCACCGATGTTCTGCATCATGCCAATATTGTCAGCAGCTTGAGTGAAGCGATCAGTGATTGCGGCATGGTCATAGGTACCAGTGCCCGCAATCGCACGCTCGATTGGCCCTTGCTTGGGCCACGCGAAGCTGCCAGTCAGCTACTCGCCGAAAGTGCGCATTACCAGGTTGCCTTGGTATTTGGGCGCGAAAGCAGCGGCTTGACCAACGAAGAGCTGCAGCAGTGTACACATCACGTACACATTCCCTCCAATCCAGATTACAGCTCGCTGAATCTGGCCATGGCGGTGCAAACCCTCGCCTATGAGCTACGCATGCAATGGCTGGAAGCCGATGAACAACCTGTAGTTGCTGCAAGTGAGTATCCACTTACCGAAGATCTCGAACGTTTTTACGTACACCTCGAGCAAACGCTGACCGACACTGGTTTCATTATTCACAATCACCCAGGGCAGGTGATGGCGAAGCTGCGTCGACTGTTTACCCGAGCGCGGCCAGAAGTGAATGAGCTCAATATTCTGCGCGGCATCCTCGCCTCAATCGACAAACAAACCCGGGGTTCGTGATTCGTACGCTTCGCTGCTCGTCCGTGCTGCGCACTGTTCGGAGAGCCCAAAACAGCGAACGCAGAGAGCGCGCGAACAGCGAGGCGAAGCCGAGCGTACGAAACCCGAATATCGAGTCTTTAGAATACTTGACTAAAATAGTCGGGAATGCGAAAATTACGGCACAAACATAGAGGAGACAAAGCAATGCGCTTAACCTCAAAAGGCCGATATGCCGTAACCGCAATGCTTGACGTTGCGTTACACACAGAACATGGACCTGTGCCGTTAGCTGATATCTCGGAACGGCAGGGGATTTCGCTTAGTTATCTTGAACAATTATTTGCGCGCTTACGTAAGCATGGCTTAGTAAGTAGTGTGCGTGGGCCAGGCGGTGGTTATCTGCTCGGCTATACGCCACAAGAAATATCTATTAGCGCAGTGATTCAAGCGGTCGATGAGACTATCGACGCAACCAAATGCGGTGGTAAAGGCGGATGCCAAGGTGGCAGTCGCTGTTTAACGCACAACCTTTGGTCAAGTCTGAGCGACCGTATCGAAGATTTCTTAGCCGGTATTAGTTTGGCGGAGTTAGTGAAACAGCGTGACATCACTGAAGTTGCGCAACGCCAAAATGCCAAAGTCGCGGAACAAAAGAAACGCGAGCAACAAATTGCACTGAATTGTCAGTTATAAGCTGTCTGACACTAAGGAGTAGCACCGAATGAAACTTCCGATTTATTTTGATTACGCAGCCACCACTCCAGTCGACCCTCGTGTCGCTGAGAAGATGATGCAGTTCCTAACGCCTGATGGCCAATATGGTAACCCGGCATCGCGCTCGCATCGTTTTGGTTGGCAGGCTGAAGAGGCGATTGATATCGCTCGCAACCAGATTGCTGAACTGATTAATGCCGACCCGCGTGAAATCGTTTTCACTTCGGGTGCAACTGAGTCAGACAACCTTGCGATTAAAGGTGCGGCTGAGTTCTATCAGAAAAAAGGCAAGCACATCATTACGGTGAAAACCGAACATAAAGCGGTGCTCGACACTTGCCGTCAATTAGAGCGTGAAGGCTTTGAAGTGACTTACTTAGAGGTAGAGTCAGACGGCTTGATCGATATCGAGAAATTCAAAGCAGCGTTGCGTGAAGACACTGTGGTGGTCAGCGTGATGCACGTGAATAACGAAATTGGTGTGATTCAAGATATCGAAACCATCGGTAACTTGTGCCGTGCCAATAAAACCGTATTCCATGTGGACGCGGCACAGAGCGCTGGCAAAGTCGACATCGACTTGCAGACCCTGCCGGTTGATTTGATGAGTTTCTCAGGCCACAAAATGTATGGTCCAAAAGGGATTGGCGCATTGTATGTGCGTCGTCGCCCGCGTATCCGTTTGAATGCGCAAATGCATGGCGGCGGTCACGAGCGCGGCATGCGTTCAGGTACTTTGCCGACGCACCAAATCGTTGGCATGGGTGAAGCTGCGCGCATCGCCAAGGAAGAGATGGCAGCAGAACGCGAGCGTTTCTTCGCACTGCGTGAGCGTTTGTGGAACGGCGTCAAAGATATCGAAGAAGTGTACATCAACGGCAACATGGAACACAGCGTGCCGCACATCTTCAACATCAGCTTTAACTTCGTCGAAGGTGAAAGCTTGATCATGGCATTGAAAGACCTCGCCGTATCTTCAGGTTCAGCCTGTACATCGGCCAGTCTTGAGCCGTCCTATGTGTTGCGTGCTTTAGGTCGCAACGATGAATTAGCGCACAGCTCGATTCGCTTTAGTTTCGGCCGTTTTACGACCGAAGCAGAAATCGACCACGCTATTGAACAGATTCAGAAATCCATTGGTCGCCTGCGCGACATGTCACCCCTTTGGGAAATGTACAAAGATGGCGTTGATTTAGAAAGCGTCGCTTGGGTGGCTCACTAAGAGAGGTAAAGTGGTATGGCATACAGCAACAAAGTAATCGACCATTATGAAAATCCACGTAACGTAGGCTCGTTTGAAAAAGACGATCCGAGCGTTGTAACCGGTATGGTTGGCGCCCCAGCATGTGGCGACGTGATGAAGTTACAGTTGAAAATCAACGATCAAGGCATCATTGAAGATGCTAAGTTCAAAACTTATGGCTGCGGTTCAGCGATTGCATCAAGCTCATTGGTAACAGAATGGGTGAAAGGTAAGTCAATCGATGAAGCGGCACAGTTGAAGAACACGCAGATCGCTGAAGAGCTAGCATTACCACCAGTGAAAATTCACTGTTCGATCTTGGCGGAAGACGCAATCAAAGCTGCGTTGGAAGATTACAAGAAGAAGCACGCTAGCTAAGTTTTAGCTGTTACTAGTGAACGAATGAGGCAGGAATGGCAATCACCATGACTGAAGCGGCCGCGCAACGTGCGCGGTCGTTCTTAGAACAACGCGGTAAAGGCGAGGGGATTCGGTTAGGCGTTAAAACTACCGGTTGCTCGGGTCTTGCTTACGTGATGGAATTCGTCGATCAAGTCGATGACACCGATACTGTGTTCGAAGAGAAAGGTGTGCGAATCATCATTGACGGGAAAAGTATGGTTTACCTTGACGGTACCGAGCTGGATTACGTCAAAGAAGGTTTGAACGAAGGTTTCGAGTTTAACAACCCAAACGCCAAAGGCGAGTGCGGTTGCGGCGAGAGCTTTAACGTCTAACTATGAACCACTACGAGCTTTTTGATTTGCCGGTTGGCTATGCGGTCGACTTGGCGGATTTGCAACAACGCTATCGCAAGCTGCAACAAACCATGCACCCCGACCGTTTCGCCGCTGGTAGCGAGCGCGACAAACTGCGTGCGGTGCAATTAACCTCGCAACTCAACGATGCTTACCATACGCTGCGCGACCCTTTGGCGCGTGCAGAGTATTTGCTGTTGTTGCGCGGTGTTGAATTGCAGCATGAGCAGCAGACTTTGCAAGATCCTGAGTTTTTGATGGCGCAAATGGAGTGGCGTGAGCGTTTAGCGGAACTCGATGCGACAGATTTTAGCGCATTAGATGCGGCGGGCGCTGATTTACAGCGTGAGCAGGCTGCGTTGCAAGCCGAGCTGGAACAGGCTTTGAACGCTTCTGAAGATGAGGTTGCCGCCGACACCATCCGCAAACTCAAATTTATGCGCAAGCTTGGCCGCGAACTCGAAGCTCTAGAAGAGCTGTAGCCCGAATCACGAATCACGAATAACGAGGTTTCAATGGCACTTTTGCAAATTGCAGAACCTGGACAAAGTACCGCCCCGCATCAACATCGGTTGGCTGCAGGTATCGACTTAGGTACCACCAACTCACTGGTCGCTACCGTTCGTAGTGGCGAAGCCAACGTTTTGAAAGACGCAGAAGACCGCGCCATTTTACCATCAGTGGTTTACTACGGCGCTGATGAAATCTGCACCGGCTATGAAGCACTCGCAAAACACAGTGACGCTAGCATTGCCACTGAAGATACCATCGTCTCAGTCAAACGCTTTATCGGCCGTACTATCGCCGATGTCGAGCGCAACTTTTCTAACTTACCGTACCGCATGAGCGAAACCGAAAACGGCGTTCCCGTTTTTCATACGTCTGCGGGCGCACGCAATGCGGTAGAAGTGTCCGCCGATATCCTGCGGACCCTCGCGGCTCGTGCCGAGGCCTCTTTGGGTGGCGAGCTGACCGGCGTGGTGATCACCGTACCGGCCTATTTCGACGATGCCCAACGGCAAAGCACCAAAGATGCAGCGCAACTCGCTGGCTTAAAAGTCTTACGTTTATTAAATGAACCGACCGCAGCAGCGGTTGCCTACGGCCTAGATTCCGGTCGTGAAGGGCTGATTGCCGTTTACGATTTAGGCGGTGGTACTTTTGATATTTCAATCTTGCGGCTGCAAGGTGGCGTGTTTGAAGTATTGGCGACCGGCGGCGACAGCGCCCTTGGCGGCGATGACTTCGACCAGTTGATTGTCGGACATTTGAAACAAGTCTGGGGTCTTGATGACGCCGTGCCGGCGCGCCTCGAACGCTCGCTGGTCAACGCCGCCAAACACGCCAAAGAATCTCTCACCTCAGCTGAGGAGGTCGAAATACACGTAGCCCGTAGTTCTACTACGGGGCAACAAGCATCCAACGCCGATGCCGTCACCGAAACCCTCACCACCACCCTAACGCGCGCGCAACTCGACGAACTGATCGAGCCATTAGTGCGCCGCACGATTTTAAGCTGCCGCCGTGTCCTCAAAGACGCTGGTGTCGACGCCGCAGAAATCTTAGACGTGGTCATGGTCGGTGGTTCGACCCGCGTACCACGTGTTCGCTCAGCCGTTGGCGAATTCTTCGGTCGTGAACCGTTGACCTCTATCGACCCTGACCAAGTGGTCGCGATTGGCGCCGCCGTGCAAGCTGATATCTTAGCGGGCAATAAGCCAGACTCAGACATGCTATTGCTCGACGTGATCCCATTGTCACTGGGTTTAGAAACCATGGGTGGTTTGGTAGAAAAAGTCATTCCGCGCAACACCACCATTCCAGTGGCGCGTGCGCAAGAATTTACCACCTTCAAAGACGGCCAAACCGCGATGATGATCCACGTGGTGCAAGGTGAGCGTGAGCTCGTTGATGACTGCCGTTCATTGGCGCGCTTCGTGCTGACTGACATTCCGCCACTTGCTGCAGGCGCCGCGCACATTCGTGTGACCTTCCAAGTGGATGCCGACGGACTCTTGAGCGTGACTGCCATGGAAAAATCCAGTGGCGTGAGTGCCTCGATTCAAGTAAAACCTTCTTATGGCTTGAATGATGAAGACATTTCGCAAATGATCACCTCGTCAATGACCAACGCCAAAGAAGATATGGCCGCACGCATGCTGCGCGAACAGCAAGTCGAAGCCGACCGTGTGCTCGAAGCCTTAAGCAGTGCCTTAGCAGTCGATGCCGAGTTGCTTGATAGTGATGAACGTGAACGCTTAGACAATGCGATGGCAGCCTTGCGCGAAGCCCGCGCAGGCACCGAAACCGCCGCCATCGAGAAAGCTATCGAAGCTGTCGATAAAGCTAGCGAAGACTTCGCCGCGCGCCGCATGGACGCCGGCATTCGTAAAGCCTTATCAGGCAGTAACGTCAACGAATTGTAACGGGGATACCAATGCCACAAATCGTTTTTTTACCGCATGAAGAACTGTGCCCTGAAGGCGCCGCCATCGAAGCCAATGATGGCGAAACCGTGCTTGATGTCGCCCTCCGTAATGGGATTGGCATCGAACACGCCTGCGAAAAAGTCTGCGCCTGCACCACCTGCCACGTATACGTGCGCGAAGGCTATGACTCACTCGCCGAAATCAATGACAACGAAGACGACATGCTCGACAAAGCCTGGGGCCTCGACCCCGACTCACGCCTGAGCTGCCAAGCGCGCCTCAACGGCGAAGACCTCGTCATCGAGATCCCCAAGTACACCATCAACATGGTCAAAGAAAACCACTGATAACCCTCAAAAAAACACCCAGAAAGGGCAGCCCTCTTTTAGTCGCATTATACCTAAATTGATATAAAGAAAGGGCAGCCCTCTTTGGTTGCTTTATGCCTGTTTCGATATAACGCCATCTTTACGTAATTCTGCGGGATTTTAGGTTGAATATCTGTTAACGAAACGCAATAATCGGGTTTCTATGCTCCGAATCAATCAAGGAAGTCCAATGCTGTTCCCGCGTTACTCGTTTGCGCTCTTCATTGCTTGCACGCTGAGTGCTTGCGGTGGTGGTAGCGATAGCACCCCTCAGCCGCCTGCGCCCGTCGCCTACTCAGCTCAGAATGACAGTGCCGAAGTAGAACTAGGCGAGAGTGTCGATATTGACGTTTTAGCCAACGATAGCGGTGATAACAGCACTGATTTCGCCATTGTATCAGTGAGCGAACCCTCGACTGGTAGTGTCACCATAAGTAACAATAAAATCTCATATACGCCGGGCGAAGACTTTCTCGGTGAGGTGACATTTGACTACACTGGAACCAATGGAGCCAATGAGTCTAGTGCATCGATAACGGTAAGCGTGGCTGCAACAGTCACAGTGGCCGGCCGAGTTGCGATACCACAAATGGGCGGTGGTGAAGTCGTGGCGACAGTGAACGATAGTGATTATCAGACCACGATTGCCGGCGATGGCAGCTATAGTCTGTCGCTTCGTATCACAGATGCCAACGATACGCGCAATATAATTTTACGCGCAAAAGGCGCTGCAGACGCCAGCTTTATTACCCTAAGCTCGGAGTTGCCGGCCACCGCTGAATTACTTGAGCAGGCCAGTACTGATCGCACTTTAACCGCAGATGAGAATGCAAAAGTAGTACTAACGCCCTTTACCACTGCCGCCACAGTGCAACTGCTTAACGCAACCGCTGATGCGTCATTAGATGCGTCGAATCTAACAGCGCTTTATCGCCTTATTGATGCCGAGTTGCTTGCTGAAATGGCTGCTGTGACGCACTACCTGAGCAACGGTAGCGCCGAGCAACTACCAAATGGCCTGACCACGATTGAAGAGCTGTTATTCGATGCACAGCAATTGAATGCTTTCAGCGCAGAGCTTGCAGAAAATGGTGAGCTGGTAATGGCGTTAAACCAGCTTGCCGAGAATGAGGCTAACACCGCTTCCATCGATCCTGCTGAATTTCGCGGTGATCTCATCCGTTTTTCTAACTTCAGCGAGTTCAAACAAGAGCAACTTGCATTAGGTTTACGGGTTGCGGAAACCGACGTAGTGACCTTTCAAAACAATCCCGAGCAAGGTTTCGATTTTGACGGCAAGCGCTGGGCGCGTGACTTAGTCTACGAAAACCGCAGCCAACTCACTGCTGGACAATTTATCATGCTTTATGGCGATTACTTTGATCCAGACGCTATTGACCAACTGCAACAAGCTTTCAGCAACGGTGAAGTGAATGCTCTTGTTGAGCTCTACAGCACACAAGAAAACATGCGTTTGACGCCGGTGCTGGCAAACGGCGGTATGCTGACGCTGCATATTACCTCTAGCATTTATCTCGAACCATCGCCCATCGAGACAGATAGCGGTGTCATTACGCTCAACAAATCGATTTATCGCAACAATTCTACTTTTGCGACCTACGGCCATGAACCGCGCCTTCGTAGCGGAACGTCATTTGCCTTGGACACGTCGCAAACTCGAATCATGTATGGTTTGTTCGACTATTACAATGCTACAGAATTTGCCGGGACCAGCGATGCCTACTCAGCGCATTTGCGCACCGAATTCACGCCAACTAACGAAACCAGTGGCACTTTGTTCCGCCCACAAACCGGTGACGAAGGTAGTTACGAATTAAGCCAAGATGGCACAAAACTAAGCATTACGTGGGCTGCCGACAATTTATATGTAAGTCACGAAGATTGGTACATGTTCACTAACGAAGCGGGGTACGAACATGCGATCGCCCATCGTTACCTCAAAGACGGTAATCATTATTCGGCGATCGTTCCGTTTATTCGTAAAGTTCCTGACCTAAGCTTTGTAGATTACATTAACGGCACCAGCGCCTTGCAAGTACAAAGCCTCGAAGAAACAATTTTTACCACGACCGGCGAGTTGCGCGACTTGAATGAAATGTACGGTGTCACTGGCTTGATTTGGCGCGACGATGGCGCACTCGATCGCATGGGTGTTATCTGTGCTTATCAGTCTGGCAGCAGCAATGGTTGTAGCGCGGAATATGAAGTCCGAAATTACTCATGGTGGCGTCCAGAGGGAGAGAATGTTTACTCCAACTTCCGTTGTATCGACGAATCTTGTGGCGGCCTGCTGTATGAGCTGCTAGGCATGCGTCAAGCTCCTGAGATTGCGATTTCCTACTACACGGCGAATTACCCCGCAGGGCTTGGTCCATTGGGTGATTTGATCACTCCTGAAGAAGTGCATTTTGCCGGCGCGTACTTGCGTTATTTCCATGCGGTTGAGATCGACACTCAAAGCGCCGAGTCTGCAGCAGCACTAGCAATGCCAAAGGCAATAGGCAAGCATCAGCAACCACTGATGTTGGAGTATCCAGCAGAGCCTGCTCACCCAAGCGCAGAATTACAGCCTTAAAAAGTCAAAGAAAAGGAGTGGAAACCCTCCTTTTCTTTACTCAAGTTTTTCGGCGAATGTGCGTTTAAATTTCGCCAGTTTGGGACTGACAACCGCCTGGCAGTAGGCGTTTTGCGGGTTACGTTCCACGTAGTTCTCGTGGTATTCCTCAGCTGGCCAGAACTTTTCTAACGGCTGCAGCTCGGTCACAATTTCATCTTCCCAAGTACCCTCAGCACGCATTTCAGCAATAATCTTTTCTGCCTCCTCACGCTGCTCATCGGTTTGGTAGAAAATGGATGAGCGATATTGCGTGCCTACGTCGTTGCCTTGACGATTCAACTGTGTCGGGTCATGCAGTGCAAAAAAGATCTCCAGAATCTCACGAACACTCAACGCGGTCGGCTCAAAAGTAACCTGAACCACCTCCGCATGCCCAGTACTCCCCGTACAGACTTCCTCGTAAGTAGGGTCGGCTTTATCACCACCCGCGTAACCCGACTCTGCTTTTAAAACGCCGCGTACCTGCTTGTAGGCACCTTCGATGCACCAAAAACAACCGCCACCTAATGTAATTTGCTGTGTCATATACTGCTCCCAATAGACGTTTAGACATCTATACCATGTTCAGCACAATCTTAAAAGTCCTTACGAAAAATTCTCTAGGGGCAGAGCTCCCCCCTCCGCACCGCAAAAAAAGAAAGGGCAGCCCTTCCTTTATATCGGTTTAGGCATAAGGTGGTGAAAGGAGGGGCTGCCCTTTTTAGGGGGTGTTTGCGCGGTGGTGGTGGCGTGCGGGTTGTTGAACATGTATAATCCGCGCGACTTTAAATTAGCTAGCCTATATCGATTGGAGACACATCATGGCTTTAGAACGTACTTTATCAATCATCAAACCTGACGCTGTTGCAAAGAACGTGATCGGCGGTATCTACAACCGTTTTGAAACTGCGGGTCTGCGCATTGTTGCTGCAAAAATGATGCACTTAAGCAAAGAGCAAGCGGAAGGTTTCTACGCTGAGCACAGCGAGCGTCCTTTCTTCGGCGCTTTGGTTGAGTTCATGACTTCTGGTCCAATCGTGGTAAGCGTATTGGAAGGTGAAGATGCAGTGAAGCGTCACCGCGAAATCATGGGTGCGACTAACCCATCAGAAGCATTGGCAGGAACACTACGTGCTGACTATGCTGTATCTATCGACGAAAACGCGGTACACGGTTCAGACGCAGTTGAATCTGCAGCTCGTGAAATCGCTTATTTCTTCGCTGACGAAGAAGTTTGCGCACGCACTCGCTAAAAAAAGCGAAGAGCGTAGTTCGAACGCTACGCTGTTCGTCCGCTTCGCTGTTCGTCCGCACTGCGTGCTGTTGGTAAATTCCAAACAGCGAGCGCAGTGAGCGCACGAACAGTGAGGCATCGCCGAACGCACGAATCACGAATAACGAATCACGGATCTTATGAACGCAGTAGACAAAAAAGTTAATCTTCTCGACTTGAATCGCCAAGGCTTGCGCGAGTTCTTCCAAGAACTGGGCGAGAAGCCATTTCGTGCCGACCAAGTGATGAAGTGGCTTTATCACTACTGTATTGACGACTTTGATGAGATGACCAATCTCAACAAGCCGTTACGAGAAAAGCTCAAGCAAGTTGCTGAAATCCGTGCGCCAGAAGTGCGCGTACAGCAACAATCGTCGGACGGCACGATTAAGTTCGCGATGACTTTATTCGACGGTCAAGACGTCGAAACGGTGTGGATCCCAGAAGCGGACCGTGCCACCTTATGCGTAAGTTCGCAGGTAGGTTGTGCACTTGAATGCACTTTCTGTTCAACTGCGCAGCAAGGTTTTAACCGCAATCTACGGGTTGCGGAAATCATCGGCCAAGTATGGCGGGTGAATAAGATTTTAGGCGCTTTTGGTAATACCGGCATCAAAGCCGTAACCAACGTCGTGATGATGGGCATGGGCGAGCCATTGCTGAACCTTAACAACGTGGTGCCAGCCATGGAATTGATGCTCGATGACAACGCCTTTGGCCTGAGTAAACGCCGCGTCACCTTGAGTACTTCAGGTGTAGTGCCAGCACTTTACAAGCTGAAAGAGCAAATTGATGTCGCACTTGCTATCAGCTTGCACGCGCCGAATAACGAGTTGCGTGACGAAATTGTACCGATCAATAAAAAGTACAATATTGCCGAATTCCTTGAAGCAAGTCGTCACTATATTGATGGTTCAAAAGCCAACAAGAGCATCACTATTGAGTACGTGATGCTTGATCACGTCAACGATTCGACGGACCAAGCGCACGAGCTAGCCGAAACACTTAAAGATACGCCGTGTAAAATTAACCTCATCCCGTTTAACCCGTTCCCCGGCAATGATTATGGTCGCTCGAGCAACTCGCGCATTGACCGCTTTGCTAAGGTTCTGATAGAAAAAGGTTATATTGTGACGGTACGGAAAACACGTGGCGATGATATCGATGCCGCTTGTGGACAACTTGTCGGTGACGTCGTCGATCGTACCAAGCGTATCCTGAAGAAACAGCAAGCGCAGCGCGGCGGCAGCGGCATAGACGTGAAAGTCTCGTAAAATAAAGCGGCAAAATGTAGCCAGCCACGCCTGTTCGGGATAGCATAGCAGATGTTCAACGAGGGCCCGACATGCGATTACTCCAATTTGTTCTATCCGCAATAGTATTGCTGAGCCTGACGGCATGCGTCAGCCAACGCACTGTCGACGGTAAAGAAACGCCAGCGCAGCAGTTCAATGCGCAAGAAGCTGCAGCCACGCGTCTCGCGCTGGGCTTAGAATACTTGCAAACCGGCAACTATCCGCAAGCTCGGCTAAACTTAGAGCGCGCGCGTGACTACACACCCAATAATCCCTCAGTTATCACCGGTTTAGCCTTTTACTATCAACAGGTAAAAGAGTATCAGACAGCAGAAAAATACTACCGCGAAGCGATTCGGCTGCAGCCTAACAATGGCGATACCCATAACAACCTTGGCGCATTGCTCTGCACCATGGGGCGTTACCAAGAAGCCGATCAACATTTTCAAGCCGCACTTGCGCTACCGGAATATGTTAAAGTAGCTACGACCTATGAAAATGCGGCACGCTGCGCAGCAAAAGCGGGCAATCTGCAAAAATCAGATGACTACTTTCAGCGGGCGATGAATCATACGCAGGGCAGCAGTGCAGTGCTTGAAAGTTATGCTGCCGCTCTTATTGAGCAACAGCGTTTGCAAGAAGCTGCAGAGGTACTCAAACGTCGCGCCGAATTTCCGCAATTATCAGCGGAATACCTGTGGCTTGAAACCGAGCTTGCGCGACAACAGAACAACTCAGCGCGTCAAAGAAGTTACGGCGAGCTGTTATTATTGCGCTTTCCTGACTCGCGCCAAGCGCGGGCTTACGAAGCGCGTACGCAATAACCCAATGTTTATTAAGTGACCATGACTGTAGATAACGAACAGCAACACCCCGCAGATGAAGAAGTACTGACCGAGCGCACCGCGGATACGGTGACGCCGGGGCAACTGCTTAGCCAAGCGCGTGAGCGCAAAGGCTTAAGCCAGCAACAGGTGGCAGATAGCCTGCGTTTGCGAGTTGCTGTCATTCAAATCATTGAAGCAGACGACTACGATAAGTTGGCCTCGCCAACTTTTGTACGAGGCTACTTGCGCTCCATGGCAAAAGCTTTGGAAGTGAATGAAGAGCAAATTTTTGCCGCCTACCGTGCGACTCATCAAGAAAAAACCACTGACACATCGGCGAGCATGCGTAGCTTCTCGCGTAGAAAAGTACGCGAGCGCAACGACAGTCGACTGCGCTGGATCAGCTACATTATTATCATTGTGGTCATCGCATCTGCCTTACTATGGTGGTGGCAAGATAGTGGTTTTAGTATGGATAGCATCACCGGTAGTGAAGATGCGCCGACCGAACAAGAAGCGCAACAGGCGCGTGAAAGTAGCCCTGATATTCCTCAGGTCGTGCGGCCAAGCACTAACGGTATGAACGGCCAGCAAGTGCCAGAAGACGAAATCGACACCAGTCAAACCTCAGCAGTGATTGTCGAGGGTGGTGAAACACCAAGCGAGCCGCCGCCGTTGCCGATCGATGAGCCAACGGAAGAGCCAACGGACGAATCAGCAGAAGCGTCGACTGAAGAGCCAATAGAAGCTTCAACCGACGAGCCAGCGCAAGAACCAACCGAAACTGCACAAGACAGCGCACCGGTGGTTACTGACGAATCAGCAGCTGATCTGGTCTTTACCTTTAACGATGCCTGTTGGGTCAAAGTCACCGACGCCACTGGCGAAGACATCGCGATTGGTGTAAAAGCCGCCGGTTATCGCATGGAACTGACGGGCGAAGCGCCTTTTGATATCATTCTGTGCAGACCTGAAAGTGTGGCCATCACGTATCAAGGTGAACCGGTAAATCTAGACAATTTTGTCCGCGAACGCAGCGTGACCTTTACGCTTAATTAAGCACGCTCAACTCAACGCGAACAACAGCATACGAAGTAAGTTTATGATGCATGAGAACCCCATTAAACGTCGCCCTTCGCGACGCATCTACGTAGGTAATGTGCCGATTGGCGATGGCGCACCGATTGCCGTGCAATCGATGACCAATACCGAAACCACCGACGTTGCCGCCACCGTTAAGCAAATTCAAGCAATTGCTGATGTCGGCGCCGATATCGTGCGCGTTTCGGTACCCACCATGGACGCGGCGGAAGCGTTTAAATTTATTAAGCAGCAAAGCCCAGTGCCGTTAGTGGCAGATATTCACTTCGATTATCGTATCGCGCTAAAAGTCGCGGAATACGGCGTTGACTGCTTGCGCATCAACCCCGGCAACATTGGTAACGAACAACGCATTCGCGCAGTGGTCGATGCTGCCCGTGACCGCAATATTCCCATTCGTATTGGCGTCAACGGCGGTTCGCTAGAAAAAGAAATTCAAGAAAAATATGGAGAACCGACGCCGGCAGCGCTGGTTGAGTCGGCGATGCGTCACGTGGATATTCTCGACCGCCTGAACTTTCAAGACTTCAAAGTCAGCGTCAAAGCGTCAGACGTGTTCTTAGCGGTTGAGTCCTATCGCTTATTGGCGAAGCAAATCGAACAACCTTTGCACCTTGGTATCACCGAAGCGGGTGGTTTACGCAGCGGCGCGGTCAAGTCTTCGATTGGTTTGGGCATGCTGTTAGCCGAAGGTATCGGTGACACCTTGCGTATTTCGCTAGCCGCTGACCCTGTTGAAGAGGTCAAAGTCGGCTTTGATATTCTGAAATCGTTACGTATTCGCAGCCGTGGCATTAACTTTATTGCCTGCCCCAGCTGCTCGCGCCAAGAGTTTGACGTGATTGCCACAGTGAACGCACTTGAGCAACGTCTCGAGGACATTACCACGCCCATGGACGTGTCGATTATCGGTTGTGTGGTCAATGGTCCAGGTGAAGCCTTAATTTCGCATATCGGCTTAGCTGGGGCGAAGAGTAAAAGTGGTTTTTACGTGAATGGCGAACGGCAAAAAGAGCGTTTGGATAACAACGATCTGGTCGATCAGTTGGAACGCCATATTCGTGCTCGCGTAAAACAGATGGAAGCGGAACAGATTCCTGTGAAGCAAGCGTAAAGCTGCGGTATACTACCCGTCATTTTTTCGAATTCACGTACATCAACGGAACGGTAAGTTAGATCGTGGCAAAGACAATCCAAGCAATTCGTGGCATGAACGACATCCTGCCGGAGCAAAGTCCGGCCTGGCAATATGTCGAAGGGATTCTGCGCCAAGTCGCTGCAGCCTACACCTATCAAGAGATCCGCATGCCGGTGCTCGAGAGCACTGACTTATTTAAGCGATCCATCGGTGAAGTGACCGACATTGTCGAAAAAGAAATGTACACCTTCGATGATCGCAACGGTGACAGCCTGACCTTGCGCCCAGAGGGCACTGCTAGCTGCGTGCGCGCGGGTAACGAGCACGGTTTGTTGTACAACCAAACCCAGCGTTTGTGGTACATGGGGCCGATGTTCCGCCATGAGCGTCCGCAAAAAGGACGTTATCGCCAATTCCATCAGTTTGGTATCGAAGCCTTCGGTATGGAAGGTCCAGATATTGACGCTGAAGTCATTCTTTTATCAGCACGTTTGTGGCAGCTGTTTGGCATCGCCGAGCAGGTCGAGTTGCAATTGAACTCGTTGGCGTCGAACGAAGCGCGTGCGCGCTATCGTGATGCGCTCCGCGAATTTTTGCGCGCCCATGAAGACCAACTCGATGAAGATTCTAAGCGTCGTCTCGATAGCAATGTGTTGCGGGTGCTTGATAGCAAGTCACCAGAAACCCAGCAAGTACTCGAAAATGCACCGAAATTGTCCGAGTATTGGGACGATGCATCGCGTGAGCATTTTGCGGGTTTGACCCAGCGCCTCGACGCTGCGGGTATCAAGTATGTGCTGAACGAGCGTCTTGTGCGCGGTCTTGACTACTATAACCGCACGGTGTTTGAGTGGGTGACCACTGAACTTGGCGCGCAAGGCACTGTTTGTGCCGGTGGTCGCTACGATGGCCTGGTCGAACAACTGGGCGGCAAAGCAACGCCGGGAATCGGTTTTGCCATGGGCATTGAGCGCTTAGTGCTGCTGCTCGAGTCGCAAAATAAAGTGCCTACGGAGCAGACCGTTGATGTGTACGTTATCGCGGTGAACGAAAGCGCGGAACTTAAGGCGCCGGCCGTTGCCGAAAAGCTTCGAGACCAAGTTGCTGGGCTTAAAGTGCAACTGCATAGCGGTAGCCAAAATATGAAGAAAAAACTGGCAAAAGCAGACAAATCAGGTGCTGCCTTTGCCTTGATTATTCGTGATGAAGACTTCGAACTAAAATACTTACGCGAGCGCAGCGAAGACGATCTCATCGTCTCCAGTTTAGCTGAGCTAACGTCAGTCCTCACGAATAACGACTAACGAATAACGACTAACGAATCAAAGGAATTCAACATGGAAACAGAAGATCAACAGGTCGAACAGATTAAGGCCTTTTGGCACGAACACGGTAAAGGTATCGTCGCTGGCCTCGTTATTGGCTTCGCTTTATTTTATGGCTGGCGTTACTACGACGCCCAAGCAACCGCTGCTCAAGAAGCTCAGTCGGAGCAATTTGAACAAGTTGTTGCACAGCTTGAGGCAGGTGACGACGCAGCCTTTGATACCGCCAGCAGCTTCATCAACGAAGACGCAGGCAGCACCTATGCGGTGTTAGCAGCATTTGACCTAGCGAAAGCAGCGGCTGACGCGGGCGACTTGCAGGCAGCTATCGATGCTTTGCAAACCGCACGTGATAATGCCAGCGGCGCGTTAAAGTACGTGGCGGATATTCGCCAAGCGCGCTTGTTGATGGCACAAGAGCAGTATGACGCGGCGTTAAATGCTTTGACTGCAGCAGCAGAAGCTGAAGGCTTCAAAGTAAAAGCTGCAGAGCTTAAAGGTGATATTTTGTGGGCGCAAGGCGACAGCGTTGGCGCCCGTACTGCGTATCAAGAAGCAATGACAGCAGCAGAAGCAGAGGGGAGCTCAGCAGCATTGGCTGAGACGAAACTTAACAGCATTCCGGCGGCATCATGAAAGCATTAAAGATTTTGCAGCACAGCCTGCTCGCGACAGCACTGGTTGGGCTAAGCGGCTGTAGCTTATTCGAAGATGAAGAGCTAACGTATAAAGAGCTGCAACCGTTCAACGCGACTGTTAATCCTAGCGCCCAATGGGACGTAGGAGTTGGTGACGGAGTTGAAAACTTCTTTTCACGGTTAAACCCTGCGGTGGTTGGCGATGTCATTGTTGCAGCTGACCGCGATGGCTTTGTGGCAGCCTACAGCCTCAGCGATGGCAAACGCGTATGGGAACGTGATTTGCAAGCAGAATACGCTGAGCAAGGTGAAACTTGGTTAGAGGGCGCTGAATCATTGCGTATTAGCGGTGGTATCACCGGCTATGCGGGTAAAGCGCTGCTCGCGAGTGAGAACGGCGACGTATTTATGCTCGACGCGGCAACCGGTGAAGTCAAATGGCACGCCAAAGTGAACGCTGAAATTGTCGCCGATCCGGCCTTCGATGGTAGCTATGTTGTGGTTGCTGCTGGCAACGGTCAGATATTCGCATTCGACGCCGACAACGGTGAAGAAATTTGGAACTTACCAACCGATGTGCCCGCACTAACATTACGTGGTAACAGTAAGCCGACCCTCGCGGCCGGTGGCGCTATCATTGGCACCGCGACAGGCAAATTGACAGTGGTTGTGTTGGAAAACGGTCAGCAAGCCTGGGAAGCACGTTTAGCAGTGCCGAAAGGCGCCACTGAGCTGCAACGCCTAGTCGATGTCGATAGCGCGCCAATTGTCAGCGGTCCTATCATTTATAATATTGCTTATAACGGCCAGTTGGCTGCCGTTGAAGTTCGTACCGGACGTATCGTTTGGCAGCGTGAATACTCATCGTTTCAGAATTTAGCCATGTACGGCAGTAATCTGTATCTGACCGATACGCAAGACCACGTCTATTCGATTAACACTGATGGTGGTATTGAGCGTTGGGTCAATAACGATTTCGAAGGACGTGGACTGACTGCACCTGTGTATTTTAAAGGTCACATCGTGGTCGGTGACGACTTCGGTTACCTGCACTTTATCGATGCCCAAACGGGCAAGACCTCTGGTCGTTTAGAGCTTGACGATGCTGCTTACTCGCAGCCAGTTGTGGAAGACGATCAGCTCTTTATTCAAACACGCGACGGCACATTACTCGCGGTAAGGATTAACTAAGCATGTTACCTGTTGTGGCCCTGGTCGGGCGCCCAAATGTGGGCAAATCTACCCTGTTTAATCGGCTAACCCGTACTCGGGACGCACTGGTAGCAGACTTTCCTGGTCTTACACGCGATCGTAAATATGGCCAAGCCAATTACGATGGCTATCAATTTATCGTCATCGACACCGCCGGTGTGCATGGTGACGAAGAGGGCATCGACAAAGAGATGGCCTCGCAGTCTTTGCGTGCCATCGACGAAGCCGACGTAGTCTTGTTCATGGTGGATGCCCGTGACGGTATCACCAGTGCCGACCTAGGCATTGCCAAGCACCTTCGCTCGATTGGTAAAAAAGCCTATATCGTTGCCAACAAAATTGATGGTATCGATGCCGAAGCTGCGCAAGCGGATTTCTATGAGCTGGGTTTAGGTGAAGTTTATGGTATCGCCGCGGCACATGGTCGTGGTGTTGAGAGCCTGCTGCATCGTTGCTTCACCCCGCTAGTTGAAGACTATCCGGACATGAAAGTTGCGGTCGCTGATGAAGACGCCGAGACGCCGCCTGATCTTGAACATGATGAAATCGATTATGATGCATTGCCACTCAAGCTCGCTATTGTTGGCCGTCCTAACGTAGGTAAGTCAACACTTACCAACCGTATTCTTGGCGAAGAGCGCGTGGTGGTGTTTGATATGCCGGGCACGACCCGCGACTCGATTTATATTCCGATGGAGCGTGATGGTCGCGAGTACATTTTGATCGACACCGCGGGCGTGCGTCGCCGTGGACGGATTGACGAAACCGTCGAGAAGTTCTCGGTGATCAAGACCTTGCAAGCGATTGAAGATGCCAACGTGGTGATCTGTGTGCTTGATGCGCGTGAAACCATTTCGGACCAAGACTTAAACTTGATCGGTTTTGCCTTGAACGCTGGTCGGTCGATTGTGATCGCGGTGAATAAGTGGGACGGTTTGGATAACGACCACAAAGAAGAAATTAAACGTGAACTCGACCGCCGCTTAGGTTTTGTCGATTTTGCGCGCTTGCATTTTATCTCAGCATTGCACGGCAGTGGTGTGGGTAATTTGTTTGAGTCGGTGCTTGAGGCATACGCCAGTGCCACGCAACGGGTGAGCACTTCGAAGCTTACCCGCATTATGGAAATGGCTGCCGATGAGCACCAACCGCCACTCGTTCGTGGCCGTCGGGTCAAACTTAAATACGCGCATGCCGGTGGTTATAACCCGCCGCGGGTGATCATTCACGGCAACCAAGTGAACGATTTGCCGGGTGCGTATCAGCGTTATCTGACCAATTATTTCCGCAAATCACTGGGCATCATGGGCACCCCGATCAAGGTCGAGTTCCGCGAGTCCGATAACCCATTCGCCGGCCGCAAGAACCAGCTCACGCTGTCACAACAGCGCAAGCGCAAGCGCCTCATGCGCCACATCAAGAAAAAGAAATGACGTAGCCCGTACTTCTAGTACGGGGAGACGTGCATTCGGCCACAATGCTATTACAAACCACCACCGCAATGCCCTCACGTTAGACCCGTACTAGAAGTACAGGCTACAAGTATGTTGACATTTCCTACGGCAAAATAAGGTCGCGAACTGCTGCGGCGACATGCACAATTGTGGCATGCGAAATGTCCGACGGTATTACGAAGGCGGGGGCTATTTCTTTACCGTAACAGCCTACCGTCGCAGACCTTTTTTCAAATGCGATCGCTTTGTGCAAGCATTGCGCGATGCTATTCGTGCAACTCAGGCAACTCATCCATTTACCATTGAAGCTTGGGTTATCATGCCCGATCACATGCATTGTGTCTGGCTGGTACCGGATGACAAAATAGCCCTACGCTGGCGCAAAATAAAAAGCCTCACTACCAAAGCTCTTCCCGAGTTTGCCAATCAAAGCACGGCACAAAAGAATTCTACCGCGCGCAGGCGACGTGGAAACGGGAGTTTGTGGCAACACAGCTACTACGAACATACCATCCGTAACGAAAAGGAGTTTGAACTCTATATTCTGTATTGCTGTTATAATCCGGTGAAACATGGGTACGTTGAAAACGCTCTTGATTGGCCTTATTCAAGTTTGAGGCATTTCTTAGCGACGGGAAAATATCCTGCGCATTGGGCGGAAATCAACATTACTTGGCTGAATGATACGTTCGGCAATCATGAATACTGATTTAGGATTTATTATGGAAAACGTTCGGCTCGATAAATGGTTGTGGGCAGCGCGATTCTTCAAAACACGGTCGTTGGCGCGGCAAATGGTGCAGTCTGGCAAAGTCCAAGTGGATGGTCAACGCGCCAAACCGGCAAAAACCATTACCGTCGGGCAGTTGGTAAAGCTGCCGCGTGGTTATGATGTAATGGAAGTCGAAGTCTGTGAGTTAAGCGATCAGCGACGCGGAGCTCCAGAAGCACAAAAGCTTTATGCCGAAACGCAGGAGTCCGAAGAACGTCGCGCCCGTGAAGCTGAATTGCGAAAAGCAAATGCGCTTTATAATCCGCACCCTGACCACAAGCCCGACAAAAAAGAACGCCGCGAACTACTGAAAATGAAAAGGTAGTTTGAATGTAGCCCGTGCGGGCTACGTACAGCGGCTGTTACAAATCCTTGGCGGTGAAGCGGTATTCGCTGCGGCAGTAGTCGCAGTTCATGACGATTTCGCCGTCTTCTGCCAAGATCGCCTGTAATTCTTCCGGTGACACCGCTGCCAACGCCGCTAGAGTCGCATCGCGTGAACAACCGCAGTGAAAACGCACTGGTTGTGGCGCGTAGAGCTCAATTTGCTCTTGGTGGTACAGCCGATGCAAAATTTCTGAGCTCGATAAGGTATACAACTCGGTCGCCGTCATAGTTTCAGTTAAGGTTTCCAAGTGCTTAAACCCAGTGAGATCATGCCCCGCCGCAGGCATCACCTGCAAAAACATGCCGGCCGCATGTTCGCCATCGCCATGTAACCAAATGCGCGTGTGCAACTGTTCTGACTGCGTGAAATAGCTCTCGATGACCTGCGCCAAACTATCCATGTTGGCATCTACCACACCTTGATAGCGCTCACCGTGCTCCGGCGTTAGCGTAATAATCATTACGGCTTTACCGAATAGCGTACGGAAGTCATTTTGGTCGTCATCAATCGCGTCACGCAGCCGCGCTAAGCCCCGTAACTCCTGATGGTGACTACCATTAACCGTCATAAAGTTAATTGGACCATCGCCCTGAATCTGCAAGTTGATATGACCTTCAAACTTCAAGGTGGCACTCAACAATACAGTCGCTGCCATCAATTCACCTAATAAACGTTGAACTGATGCCGGATAATCGTGTCCTTGTATCATGCGCTGATAGCTCGTGCTAAGTTGCACTAACTCGCCACGTACGTCTTGGTCAGTAAAAGTGTATCGATAGAGTTGGTCGGTGGGGTAATGCGTATTTGTCATAGGTTACTTCATCGCTATGTAATATTTTGTGCGCATAATACCATAATCCCCAAATTTGATCTGTTCAGCATGCAACGAAGGGGTTAGAATGGCTCATAACTCTGTGCTGTCACAAAATTATAACGAAATTAAACATGCAGATTCAGAATCCACAATTACAACGTCTCAGCGCGCTCACCAGCGAACCTCGTGTGGTGCGTGCGGTGTTATGGGTCGTCACTGCGCTACTCGCGATAGTCGCCGTCTGGCTTGCCGCGCAGCTCACCTGGCAACTCATTGCACCGAGTTCTAAACCGGCCAGTGGACCCATTCAAGCCCAAGCTGAGCAAACCTCCGCTAGAGCCACGGGGCGCGCCGCCGTGCTCACCGAATTGGATTTATTTGGCACGGCCGTAACCGCCGAGACGGACAGCCGCAATGCCCCAAAAACCAATCTAAATGTGCGCCTTCTTGGTGTCTCGGCAAGTTCAGTTCCAGCAAAATCAGCGGCAATTATTGAGAAAGATCGACAACAAGAAGTGTACGTTATCGGCGACAACATCGTCGGCACCAACGTCGGTATCGAAGAAATTTATTCAGATCGGGTCATCCTCGATAACAACGGCGTGTTGGAAACTCTCGAACTGGAAGGCATTGGTGAACTGGGACCGGGTTTAAGCCTGAGCGTTGACGACCGCCAAACAACGCAAGCACAGCCAGAGCGGCAAAGTTTTACCCCGCAAGCAACTCAGCGCCAAGGTGCGCAGTTCAACAACCCGCGGGCGCGCGACGCCTACCGTCGCATGCAGCAGGGGGATACCGGTGCGTTACTTGATTACATTCGCGTCAGCCCAGCCATGCAGGGTGGCGAACTAGCAGGTTATCGCCTCAGTCCGGGCAAATTCCCAGACTTGTTTGCCGACGCAGGATTTAAAACCGGCGATATCGCCGTTGCCTTAAATGGCCAAGATTTGACAGATGTCGCAAGCGCCCAAGTCGCCTTGCAAGAACTACGTAGCGCGAGTCGCATTACTGTAACTGTGTTACGCGACGAAGCTTATTTAGATCTGGAACTTGCGGTTCCAGCTCAATAACAGAACAACCGAGAACAATAGGACCAACTATGCGCATGTTAACGACCGCATCGATTTGGCTCAGCAGCATGAGTTTAGCCTGCGCTTTAGGCGTCAGTGCTACTGCATTTGCCCAACAAGCCCAGCGTGGTGAAACCAACGAAGAGCCAGTGGAATATGCCGCTAGCTTTAAAAACACCGATATCACTGAATTTATTCAGGTGGTGGGGCGTAACTTGGGTAAAACTATCATCATCGATCCAGACGTGCGTGGCACCATTGACGTGCGTAGCTACGACGTGATGACCGAGGAACAGTACTGGGATTTCTTCCAAAACGTACTTGATGTTTATGGCTTCGCGACGGTGACCATGGAATCGGGCGTAGTCAAAGTCATGCGTGATAAAGAAGCACGCAGCGGTGCAATTCCAGTAGTCGACGACAATTCAATCGGTGGCGATACCTTAGTGACCCGTGTGGTTGCTGTATCGAATGTCAGTGTGCGCGAGCTTGCGCCACTATTACGCCTGATTGCCGATGGCGGCGGTGCTGGCAATATCGTCAGCTATGACCCATCGAATGTCATCATGATTACCGGGCGTAGCGAGACCGTACAACGTCTCACGGAAATTATTGAGCGTGTCGATCGCGCCGGCAACCAAGACGTTGACGTGGTGAAACTAGAATATGCATCAGCTGCTGAAATTGTGCGTATTGCCACAGCTTTGTATCAAGGTCAAAACGAAGGCACACCACCGTTACTGATTCCGAAAATCGTTGCTGATGAGCGTACCAACTCGGTTGTGGTAAGCGGTGAGCCGCGTGCCCGTGAACGCGTCGTGCAACTGATTAATCGTCTCGACCAAGACTTACAAACCGAAGGCAATACCCGCGTTTACTACTTGAAATACGCTAAAGCAGAAGAGCTGGTCGATGTATTGCAGGGCGTTAGTGAGACCATGCAAGCAGAAATGGAAAACGTCGCACAAACCCAGCAAGGTCGCCCCACGCGTAACTTCGGTGGAAGTAGCAATAATCAAAATCAAATTAGTATTTCAGCGCACGAAGACAGCAACTCACTGGTCATTACCGCGCAGCCAGATTTACTAAGTAATTTAGAAAGTGTCATCCGCCAACTCGATATCCGCCGCGCGCAAGTTCATGTTGAAGCCATTATCGTTGAAATCATGGAAGGCGACGGTGTCGATCTCGGCTTGCAGTGGATTTCGGAAGACGGTGGTATGGTGCAATACGCGAACGGTCGCCAAGTGCCGATTGGTCCTTTAGCCGCCGCTGCTTATCAGGCGCGGGAGCGCGAAGGCCGCACCACGCAAACCATTGTCGATGGCAACCTCGTGACCACCACTGAGCCAGACGAGCCGGGCGATGTCAGCTTGCTCGCTGAATTACTGGGTAACGTCAACGGTATGATGGTCGGTGTCGTGAAAAACGACTGGGGCGCCATTTTGCAAGCCGTAGCGACCAATACCAACTCTAACATTTTGGCCACGCCAAGCATTATGACCGTCGACAACGAAGAAGCCTCGTTCTTGGTCGGTCAATCGGTGCCTACCATTACTGGCTCTACCGCCGGTGACAACAACTCGAACCCGTTCCAAACCGTGCAACGGGAAGACATCGGTATTAAGTTGAACGTGACACCACAAATTAACGAAGGCAACGCCGTACAGCTGGTGATTGAACAAGAAGTTTCGAGTCTCAGTGGTGCTACCCAAGTGGATATCACCATTAACAAGCGCTCGCTGAAAACCACCGTGATGGCCGATGATGGCGAAACCGTGGTACTTGGCGGTTTGATCGACGAAGACGTGCAAGAAAGTGAGTCGAAAATCCCATTATTGGGCGATATTCCTGTACTCGGCGCGTTGTTCCGCAGCACGTCAACGCAGAAGCAAAAACGCAACCTGATGGTATTTATCAAGCCAACTATCGTGCGTGATTCAACTACGGCGCAAACCATTAGCAGCCGCAAGTACAACTACATTCGTGCTGAGCAATTGAAACGCCAAGAAGAAGGCGTGGCGCTTATGCCGTTTAGCGAAACCCCAGCGCTGCCGAAGTTCGAAGAGTCAAAACTGTCGATTCCACCTGAGTTGCAAAAGTATTTGGACGACCAGGAGGGAGGCAACGGCAATGACTAATGTTGCCGAGCTCGCCGCTCGCGTTACCCCACGCCGTTTACCCTTTGGCTTTGCCAAACGTTACGGCGTAGTGGTGGCAGAAATCAGTGACAACGAATACGTGGTGCATTGTCGCCAAGGTGTAGCGCGCGATGTGTTGCTTGAAGTACGTCGCGCTCTTGGTGTGCCTTTTACCGTGAGCGAACACAGCGCCGAAGAGTTCGATGCGATTCTCACCCAAGCCTATCAGCGCGATTCATCAGAAGCGAAGCAGTTGATGGAAGACATTGGCAACGAGACCAACTTATTCTCGCTCGCCGATGAATTGCCGCAAACCGAAGACTTACTTGAAAGCGAAGACGACGCACCGATCATTAAATTGATCAACGCCATGTTGTCAGAAGCGATCAAAGAAGGTGCGTCGGATATCCATATCGAAACCTTCGAAAAAGACTTGCTGATTCGCTTCCGCATCGATGGCGTGTTGCGCGAAGTGATTCGTCCGCACCGCAAGCTCAGCTCGTTATTAGTCTCGCGAATTAAAGTCATGGCGCAGCTGGATATCGCGGAAAAGCGTGTGCCACAAGACGGCCGTATCAGTTTACTCATCGCTGGTCGTGCGGTTGATGTGCGGGTTTCGACCATGCCATCGAACCATGGCGAACGCGTGGTATTGCGTTTACTTGATAAAAACAACGCGCGTTTGAACCTTGAACAGTTGGGCATGACCGAGAGCAATCGGCAGATTTTTGCTGAACTCATCAAAAAGCCGCACGGCATTATTTTGGTCACCGGTCCGACCGGCTCGGGTAAATCAACCACCCTGTATGCTGGACTTATGGAGATCAATTCCAAAGACCGCAATATTCTGACGGTCGAAGACCCGATTGAATACGCCATCGAAGGTATTGGCCAGATGCAAGTTAATCCGCGGGTCGACATGACCTTCGCGCGTGGGCTAAGGGCGATTTTGCGACAAGATCCGGACGTGGTGATGGTCGGTGAAATCCGTGACGTGGAAACCGCGCAAATCGCGGTGCAAGCCTCACTTACCGGTCACCTAGTGATGTCGACCTTGCACACCAATACCGCTGCAGGCGCAATCACGCGGCTTGAAGATATGGGCGTCGAGCCGTTCTTGCTGAGCTCGTCGTTACTTGCAGTACTGGCGCAACGTCTGGTGCGAACCTTATGTGAAGACTGCAAACAGCCGATCGCTGAAGGCGAAGCTGAATGTCGCGCAGTGGGTTGCGAAAAATGTAATTACACCGGCTATCGCGGCCGCACCGGTATTCACGAGTTATTGGTGGTCGACGAGCACATGCGCGAATTGATCCACAACGGTCACGGCGAGCAAGCGATTGAGCGTTATATTCGCACCACCATTCCAAGTATTCGCCAAGACGGTCTCGATAAAGTGGCACTCGGCTTAACCACACGTGAGGAAGTGCTGCGTGTGACGCGCGAGGAATAGGCATGGGTGCGTTTGCTTATCACGCGCTAGACGCCAAAGGCCGCAAGAAAACCGGCGTTCTTGAAGCTGATACCGAGCGTCAAGCTCGGCAGCTGTTGCGCGACCAAGGCTTGCTACCGGTCAACGTTGATGTTGCTGAACAGACTGAAAGTGAAGCCCGCACTGCTCAAGGCGGTCTCTCCGGTTGGATCGCCAAGCGCCGCATTCGCAAAATCAGCGCAGCCGACTTAGCACTGATCACACGTCAATTAGCGACCCTAGTGGCTGCAGCAATGCCAATTGAACAAGCATTGCTAGCGGTTGCTGAACAAACCGAAAAGCCGCGCCTACAAAAACTGGTCATGGCGGTGCGTTCACGCGTGGTCGAAGGCTATTCGCTCGCGGTCGCGATGGCGGATTATCCGCATATTTTCGATAAGCTTTTTACCGCTATGGTGGCTGCTGGTGAGCGCTCAGGACACCTTGATGAGGTGCTGAATCGCTTGGCCGATTACACTGAACAGCGCAATCAGCTCAAAGGGCAATTAGTGCAGGCGCTGGTATATCCAGCCGTACTGACCTTCGTTGCGATTAGCGTGATCATTTTTCTATTGGTTTCGGTAGTGCCGCAGATTGTCGAGCAGTTTGGTAATTTGGGCCAAGATTTGCCCTTTATCACCCGCGCTTTGTTGGCGGTTAGTCAGTTCTTACAAACCTTTGGCCCCTTTATTTTAGTGGGCCTTTTAGTGGCACTCGTAGTGGGTGGCAAATTACTGCAAGACTCGAAACGACGTGACAAATTTCATGCTTTTCAGTTAAAAATGCCGATTATCGGTAAAGTTATCAAGGGTGTGAATACCGCACGTTTCTCGCGCACGCTGAGTATCTTAACGGCCTCGGCGGTACCGCTGTTAGAAGGTTTACAAATTACCGCCAAGGTATTGAGTAATCGCGCGATGCAATTAGCGGTGCAAGATGCCGCCGATAGGGTTCGTGAAGGTACCTCACTGCGCGCTGCACTGGCACAAACTAAGCTGTTTCCGCCAATGATGTTGCACATGATTGCCGCTGGTGAAAAATCAGGTGAGCTCGAGCAAATGCTCGGGCGTGCCGCCGACAACCAAGACCGTGATTTTGAAACCACCATGAACGTGGCGATTAAAATTTTTGAACCAGCGCTGATCATTGTCATGGCAGCGGTGGTCTTAGTGATTGTCTTGGCAATTATTCAGCCGATTTTGCAGCTCAACCAAGCAGTCGGCTTGTAATCTGGAGGAAGTATGACAAAAAACAAAGGCTTTTCATTAATTGAAATTATGGTGGTCATCGTGATCTTAGGATTACTTGCCACATTGATTCTACCGAACGTGCTCGGCTCAGCTGATCAAGCCAATAAGCAGAAGGTCCGCTCGGATGTGATTGCACTAGAGAATGCATTGTCGCAGTACAAACTCGACAATGGTGTGTTTCCGACCACGGAGCAGGGGCTCGAAGCATTGTTAGATGCCCCGACCACAGATCCGCAGCCGCGTAACTATCGTCGCGGTGGCTATATTCAGCGTTTACCACAAGACCCTTACGGTAACGATTACATGCTGTTAAGCCCAGGCGAGTATGGCGATATTGACATTTTCTCAGCAGGTGAAGACGGTCAACCAGGCACCGACGATGACATCGGTAACTGGAACCTCGATCAGAACTAATACCGGGTTTACCCTGGTAGAGGTCATGGTGACCGTTGCGATCATTGCGGTGATGGCGATGGCGGTCACCTTTGTCGTTCCTGACAATCAGGAAGACGAGTTGGCAGATGCCGCTGAAGATCTTTATCAACAGCTGCTGTATGCGCAAGAATACGCGCTGGTTCGGCATGCCATTTTAGGCGTTGAACTGGATCAGCAGGGATATCGCTTTTTGCAATGGCAGGACCAACAATGGCAGCCACTCGATTTTCGCGGTCTGCGCGAGCAGGACTGGCCTACCGATGTCAGTTACGAGCTCGACAGCGAAACCGAAGCGCTGCTCGGTGACAACCAAGAAGCCATTCAAGCGTTTTTTGCGCCTCCTGAAGACGATGAACTCGCTGATGACGACGCTGAGCGCGAGCAACCTGAACCACAATTATGGATCCTCGGCAGTGGCGACATTTCAGTGTTTACCTTGGCGTTGGCCTCTACCACTGGAATGACCGATGTGGTCTGGCAGATAAGCAGTGCCGATGGCTATAGCCTTAAAGTCGGGATACCCGAAGATGAACAATAAGGGGTTCACGCTGGTTGAAGTGATGGCAGCCTTGGCGATTTTTGCCATGGCTGCATTGGCGGGTGTTGCCGCCGCCACCAACCACTTGAACGACTTGGCGTACATGCAAGAGCGTACTTTAGCACGCTACGCTGCGGGCAATGCCTTGGCCCGTATCACCCTTGCCGAGCAACCACGCGATCTGGAAGAGGGCAGTGAACTCGTTGCCGATCGGCAGTGGCAATGGAGCGCGACTTTTACCGAAACGGTGACCGCTGATGTCTACTATGTTGAGGTCACGGTGCGCCCAGCCGACGATGAAGACGGCAATACCTATCGGCTTGGTCGTTACCTTGGGGTGAACGAATGAGTCGAACGCCGCTGACAAAGGGATTCACCCTCGTTGAAGTGCTGGTCGCCATCGTGGTGTTCGCAATTATTGGCCTTGCTAGCGCCGCCGTGGTGAACACCATGATGCGTACCAATGAACAGAGTGCAGCGGCACGCGATGCCCTAACGCAACTGCAGCAAGCGATGTATTTGGTCGAGCAGGATCTGCGCCAAGCCGTATCGCGCCGAACCCCGCGCGGTGATTATTACGTGCGTGCCGGCTGGTTCAATCCTGGCAACTTGCTGCCGCGTAGCGAATTGCAGGCGGTGCGCTACTTTGTCAACGAAGACAACGAATTGATTCGTGAACATTTTACCTATGTAGATATGGCGCCTAGTTCGGAGCCAACCGAGCGGGTGCTGCTAAGCGGTGTAGAGAGCATTACCATTGAGCCGATTGAGCGCGAAAATGAGCGTATTGCTGCCGCGCAATTCGACCCGAATGCGCAAGGTGGACAAGCGCAGCAGCCCGATCCCATGGCGATTCCAGAAGGCGTCGAAGTTGTCATAGAAACCGAGCGTTGGGGCACTATCGAGCGGGTGTTTGTGTTAAATGGAGGTGATTTTGTCGAACCATCTCCGTAACTTGCAGCAACAGCGCCCGCAGCGCCAACAAGGTGTCGCCTTGATCATGGTGCTGTTAGTGGTCGCGTTGGTGACGGTGCTGGCGGTACAGTTAAGCGAACGTTTGCAGGTAAACGTGCTGCGCAGCACCAACTATCAGCAAAGTGAGCAGGGCTATTGGTATTGGCTGAGTGCCGAAGAAATCGCGCGTAAATTGCTCGAGCTGCAAGTACGCGACAGCCAAGGCGTGATCCACCAAGAGCAAGTGTGGTATCAGCAGACGCAAGAGGGTACTGCGTATCCGATTGAGGGCGGTGGACTGGCTCAAGTCGCGATTAAGGATTTGCAGGGGTGTTTCAATATCAACGCTCTTAAGGGCGATGGTCTGACCAACGAGCAGTTGGTGCGGCGCAAAGCTCAGCTGCGGATGCTGCTGATGGCGCTGGAGATCGAAATTGACGAGTACACGGCAGATGTTATTGTGGAAAGCGTAGCGGATTGGCTTGATACCGACGAGCGTATGAACAGCGGTTATGGCGCCGAGCGCGGTGACTACGAAAGCCTCGAAGTGCCGTATTTAGCAGCCAATGATTATTTTGTGCATGAGAGCGAGCTGCGCTTAGTGAAAGGTATCAGCCAGCCGGTCTATCAAGCGCTGCGGCCACATATTTGTGTGATCCCAAATAGTGGCAAGCATCAGGTCAATATCAATACCCTGACGCCAGAACAAGCACCACTGTTGCACGCGTTGCTGCTTGGGGCGATTAATGTGGATACCGCCGTGAGTACGCTGACCGAGCGCCCCGACGACGGCTATGAGAATATGGAAGACGCGCAGCGCAGTGCGACGCTGGCGCAAGCTGCACAGCAGCAGATACAACCTAACTTTGGTGCGGTACCGCTGCCGAATGGCGTAACCGTAGAAACCATTGGTGGCATGTTTGATGACTTGTCGACCAAGAGCAATTATTTTGAACTAGATACCCGTGTCAGTGTTGGTGATTTGATCTTCCGCGGGCAGAGTAAACTATATGTCGCCAGTGATGACAGCGAAGTCTTGCTGCGCGGTTTAGGAGAACCATGATGGAACAGCTCCACATACATTTAGGGCAACCCTTGCGTTGGCTAATGTGGCATCCGGCCCATGCCGAAGTCACCGCCAGTGGCGAGTTGGCTGAACTGGCAGATTTGGCGCAGCTGGGTGAAAAAGCGCAACGTTGTCAGGTGACCGTCTGGTTGCCGGGCCAAGAAGTGGTGCTCACCGAGGCGAAATTACCAGCCGGTTCGGCGCGGCTGTTGCCGCAATTGATCCCGAATGCACTCGAAGACGAGCTTGCCAGCGAGATTGAAGCCTTACATTTTGCCTGGCCGGCGAACGCTAAACCGGCCGGTGTCGAGCAGCCAATTCCAGTGGCGATTGTCAGTCGTGAGCGCATGCAAGCCTGGCTCGATGCGTTACAAGCTGCGGGCATCGAATGTGATGAAATGTATGCTGATTACTTTATGCTGCCAGTCACCGAGCACGGCGCGCAGTTGCAATTGGGGCAGACCCACATTGTGCGCGAAGCCCAATGGCGCGGCTTTAGCATTGAGCAACCTTTGCCTTTTGTGCTCGAACAAACGGATATCACCAGTCATTTCGAATTGCCGTTACTAGCTGCAACCCAAGCCGATAAAGCCTTGGCGATTAACCTGCGACAAGGTAATTTCCGTGCTGCGCGTAAACGTCGTCAAAGTAGTGGCAGCTTGCCATGGCGACCGCTTGCCGTGGCCGCTGCGGTAGCACTGGTCATGGTGTTCGCCCAGCAGTGGGTGACCTATAGCAAGCTCGGTGGCGAAGTAGACGCATTACAAACCGCAATTGAAGATACCTATCGCGATGCGTTTCCCAATACGACTCGCATCGTTAATGTGCGCAGCCAACTGCGCCAGCAACTTGATGCTGTCGGCGCATCGAGCAGTTCGCCAAGTGCCAGTGGCGCTGCGACCGGTGTGCAGCTTTTTGCCCAATTAGAGCCAGCGTTTCGTGCCACACCTGAATTGCAACTTGAGTGGGTGCGCTACAACAGCGGTACCTTGTCTTTGCAAATGCGGGTGAGTGAGTTTGAGGCTTTGCAACAGTTTCAGCAGGTTGCCAGCAACAGTGGCTTACAAGTCAACCAAGGGCAAGTGACCAACGACGATGGCGTGGTCACCGGTACCCTCGAAGTTCGCGCAACACAGGCGGAGGGATAACACATGCTGCCAGAATCTATCCAACAGCGTTGGCAACAACTGAACGGTCGTGAGCGGATGCTAGTGAGTCTTGCCGGTATCTTCATCGCCATCTGCGTGGTTTATTTTGCCATGTGGCAGCCCTTGCAAAACGGTATCGAGCAACGTGCATTGCAACGTGATGCAGCACAAGAAACCCTTAACTGGGTCCGCGAAAACACCGGTCGTTACTTGGCATTGAAAGACCAAGGAACCAGCAACACCACGAATAGCAGCGCGCCACGGCGTGCCAATGAAATGGGTGATATTCCGCGTTTAATTACCGAATTTGCGCGAGCGCAGCAGCTGGATGTCGGGCGCATGACACCGGAAGGGGAATCTTTAGTGGTGGTCATGAACGAAGTTCCCTTCGCCAATGTGGTGGCGTTTCTTGACTCGATTGAAGCCGAAACAGGACTGCAAATTGAACAAATGGACATCACCCGCGCCAACAAGCCGGGGCATGTGCATGTGCGTCGCTTGAAAGTGAGACTGGCATGAAGAAACGCTGGCTCCTTTGGCTCGTACCAGTCTATTTGGTCGGCTTAGTGGTGTTTGCCCCAGCCCAGCTATTAACTTGGTTTGTGCCGGCGCAGGCTGGCGTTGAACTGAGCGCAGTGCAGGGCAGTTTGTGGCAAGGGCAAGCCAATGTCAGCTACCAGACCCCGCGGCAACAATTGCAGTTTCAGCAAGTGGGATGGAATTTAACGCCGAGCGCCTTGTTGACCGGGAAAGTGGTGCTGGCGCTTGAAATTCCAGCGGTCAACACGGTCAGCGGTAACGCTGACGTGGAACTTAGCTTCGCTGGAGCGCTTAGGGTAAATGGACAGTTTGGCGGTAATTTGCAACAGACCATCAGCGAATACAACATACCAGCTTTATTGACCACCGATGGTCGCTGGGATTTAGCGCTCGATAATTATGAGTTAGCGGATGTTGCCAACGGGCGCTGGTGTGACGCCTTAGACGCTGATGTTACGAGCCGTTCAACTGCCGTTCGTATTCAACGTGAATGGATTAAGTTGGGCGACTTCGTAACACAGCTCAGTTGTTCAACCAACAGCGAAATAATTGCTAGAATGTCACCTAATAACCGTTTGGGTTTGGAGTTTACCACCACGTTGGCCGGCACTCAGCAGCAGCCGCAAGTGCGCATTCAAGGGCAACTGCGGCCGACCACGCAAACACCAAGACAAGTGGCAGATGTGTTAATATTTTTAGGTGAGCCAAACGCTAACGGCGCCTATCCATTTAATTTTACATTGTAAAAAACGGGAGCTTTACATGGATCAAGTTATGACATGGATCTCTGAGAACCAAGCTTTGATTCTCAGCTACACAATTAAGTTTGTCGTTGCTCTACTTATTCTCATCATCGGTAAAATGGTCGCTAACAGCGTTGCCAAATTACTCGGTAAAGGGATGCAGAAAAAAGGCGTCGATAATGCCGTGATCAGCTTTTTAAGCGCGATCGTGAAGAGCGTTATTTTTATTGCCGCAGTGCTGATGGCATTGTCGCAAGTCGGCGTGCAGACCACTTCATTTATTGCGATTTTAGGTGCTGCCGGTTTGGCTATCGGTCTATCGTTGCAAGGTTCACTGTCGAACATGGCTTCTGGTGTATTGATCATCCTCTTCCGTCCATTTCGTTCAGGTGAATATGTCGAAGCGGGCGGTGTGTCAGGTAGCGTTGACGAAGTAAATATTTTCCAAACGGTCTTGAAAACTCCCGACAATAAGGTTGTATTTGTACCGAATGCGCAAATTACCAGTCAGCCGATTACCAACTATAGCCGTGAAGATACGCGCCGGGTGGATCTGTTGATTGGGGTGTCGTACGACGCTGATTTGCATAAAACCAAAGAAGTGTTGGAAAGCGTACTCGCTGCAGACAAGCGCTTATTGAAAGAACCTGCTTGGAACGTGCAAGTACATGCGCTGAACAGCTCATCGGTCGACTTTATTGTGCGTCCGTGGGTGAACAGCGTAGATTACTGGCCGGTGTATTGGGATTTGATGCGTGAAATCAAGATTGCACTTGATCAAAATGGCATCGGCATTCCGTACCCACAAATGGACGTTCATTTTTTCAAACAGGCTTCACAAGATTAAAACAAAGTGCTAATCTGCAAGTGATCTTTGGAAGATGATTTCCATTGATTGGCCAATCAAGCACATAGAGGTGTATGAACATGTTAAAACAAACTGCTATTGCAGCAGCGATCAGCCTGATTTTGAGTCCAGTAGCGCTTGCGCAAACTGGAACCAATGCAGCTGAAGGTGACAGTGACGGTGGTGGTTACATCACTAAAGGCACTGTGACTGCAGGGGTTATCGTAGCCCTGACGCTTGCCGCAACTTTAGACAACGATGATTCTGACTCAACTCCTCCACCGGAGCCAGAGCCAGAGCCAGAACCTGAGCCGGAACCAGAGCCAGAGCCTGAGCCGGAACCAGAGCCAGAGCCAGAACCGGAGCCACCAGTCACAACGACTACGGCGCCAGTGGTAACAACAACGGCTCCAGTCACGACTACAGGTCTGTAAGTTACGTTGATTGATGAAAATACCGCAGGTGCGCACTGCGGTATTTTTTTTAGTAGTCCCCTCTAATAAGTGCCGAATAACAAGAGAATTCCTATGACAGCCATGCCTCGTACGCTGCTGCTAGGAGCACTTGCCACACTGCTGCTAAGTGGTTGTAGTGCCCGCGTGCAGAATATGGTTAACACCGCCAAGACCGCGTTTTTTGGTCACCAAGATGTTGAGCTCAGCGTGGAGCGAGTTAACGCTTACCCTTATGCTGCGGCTTACGTAAGAACCGACAATTTCCCCCAAGCCATTGCCGTACTCGACCGTTTCAGTGGCGAACAGCGGGTCTATCGTACTGGCGGTGATGAAGCACTCACGACCCGCTTTGGGCGTGTGATCAGTAGCGCTGGGATTCCCGGCATGCCGTTGCATACCTTCGACTGGCAACAAGACCCATTGGCCTGCCATGTGCAGCAACAGCACCGCGGCACCAAACAGTTGTGCCCGCGTGAGTGGCTGCGCACTGTTGAGATTGGTAACTACGGTGAGAACGACGTGCGTCAGGTCAGCTTCGATAGCACTTTTACGGTGGGTAACACCATCGATTACGTTCACCCTGACGGCACGCTGTTGCAAGCTGTGGTGATTAACGAACAAGGTAAAGCTGGAGACACCGCATTTCGTAACGAGTTTTATGCCGTTGCTGGGCGCATTGTGTATGCCAAACAGTGGGTCTCTGCTGACCTAGGTTATGTCACTTGGCGTGAGATGAAGCCCTTTAGTGGTGACTTAAGTGATAGCAACGGAGAGCAGCAATGAAAACTATGACTTTGCTTTCCCTTATCGCCGGCGCGGTGTTACTGCACTCGGCAGCCCATGCGCAGCAGCAAGCTGAGCCTGTGACCCAAGTGATTGTCGACGAGAGCGTCTTCGGCTTTAGCGAACAGCCGCGGTTGTTGAACGCCTACCTAGCCGCAGAGCTTGAACCAAGTGCGTACTGGCCAAGTAGCCGCGTCGTCACCGCCGAGCAAACGCAAAAGCTGGCAGAACGTCGTACGCAAGTATTAGAGCGCTTGCAGCAACTCACCCGTGTTGCGCAAGCTGAGGGTGAAAAGGAGCTTGCCGCTGAGGCGCAAGCTTACGCCGAACAGTTACAAAGCTGGCCGTTGATCGGTGCCGAGTGGATTGGCTTAACCAAAATCGATGATCGCATCGATGTGCAATCAGGCGTCAGTTTCGAGCGCCGCAGTCTATACAGCAGCTTCAACCAAGCAACCGCATCGTTGCAAGCCAATCCGCTGTTGCCGCAGGGTACCTTACAAATACTACCGCCGCGGGAACTCGGTGCTTGGCAGGTGACCGTGGTAAGTCCAGCAGGCGTGCAGAAGCTGCCGTTCGGTGCAACGGATACCGTGCGCGGCGTGTTGCAGCAGGCTGGCGTGTTTAAGCAACGCTATGATCTGGAGAGTGCGTATTTGATTGCGCTCACCGGTTTAAGCCGCAGCACTGACGTTGCTTATTACAACGACGCCAAAGTCATGCCGCCAGTCCACGGCTTGATTTTTGTCGGTTTAGATTTAAGTGCAATGGGCGCCGAATGGCAGTCGCTGAATACGCAACTGCGTGCATTGCTTAGTTATTGGAATCCGCAATCATGAAGTTTGTCTCGCAACCCAAAACTACTCTGAGTTTAGTCGCACTGGCACTCGCTGGCGCTTTGGCAGCACCAACGGCACAAGCCGACCAGTATGCTAGCCAATCAGACTTTGGTGGCGTCGGCCTCATGCAAATGCCCACCGCGCGCTTCGCTGACTACGGCACCCTAAGTGGTCTTTATTACGATAACGAAGAGTATCGCCGTCTCGCGGTAAGCTTGCAGCTGTTTCCATGGCTGGAAACAACCATTCGTTATAACGATATTCGACCGATTCGGTACAGCGCGAATCCTGACTTTAGCGGCGACCAGACGGGTAAAGATAAAGGTCTGGATGTGAAACTTCGTGTGCTGGAAGAGAGTTACTGGTTGCCGCAAGTAGCCGTGGGTTGGCGTGATCTTGCAGGAACTGGCATATTTGCCAGCGAATATATCGTGGCAAGCAAGCAATTGGGCCCGGTTGATTTAACCTTGGGTCTCGGCTTCGGCTACATGGGTCGCCGCGACAATATCAGTAATCCATTCTGTGAGGTGTCCGATACCTTCTGCACGCGTGAATCCGGCTTTAGTGGCAACGGTGGACGTTTCGAGACTGACAAATGGTTCCGTGGTGATGCGTCACTGTTTGGCGGCATTCAGTACCAGACGCCTTATGACCCGCTCGTATTAAAAGCCGAATACGATGGCAATGACTACAGTGATGAACGTTACTTAGGCCAACTAGAAGTCGACTCGGCGTGGAACTTTGGTGCGGACTACAAAGTCACCGACAACTGGACCTTAAAGCTCAGTTATGAGCGTGGCAACACCATGATGTTCGGCTTTTCGGGGCAGATCGATTTAAATGCTATCGGTCAGTTGAAGACCGCCAATCGCCGAGTGCCCACGCCTAATACGCGCACCGCTATGGCGCGTGCCGAGAGCTCTGATGACCGTCGTGAATTGGCGCGTATGGCCTCCGAGTTTTACAATTTCGGTGGTCTCTCGGTCATCGAGATGCAAAATGATAGCTCAGCTGATGCCGACCAAGTCGATACCCTTCGAGTGTATGCTCAGCAAACGTACTACCGTGACTCGGAACAGGGGGTACGGCAAGCAGCCCGTGTAGCAGAGCAAAAATTACCAGAGAGTTATAAGTATCTGGAAATTGTCGAGCAGCATGATCAGTTGCAACTCAATACCACGCGGGTAGATATCGACACGGCGCGTCGGGCGATCCAAAGCCTCGATTGGCAAACCGAGATTGAAGATGCCTTCACCCGTACCGATACCGACTTAGCGCAAATTAACGAGACAGGCTTCTATGAAGCGCGTTACAAGCGCGATTGGCCGCGTTTGAGTGTGCGTCCGTTTTTGGACCAAAGTTTCGGTAACCCTGAAAACTTCTACATGTACCAGTTGGGTCTCGACCTCAACGCGTCGATGTGGTTGGCTCCGGGTACCTTTGCGCATGGCACCATTAGCGGTAGTTTGTTCACTAACTTTGATGAATTCAATTTCCTCGTTGATGGCTTTGAGTCGCCGCTACCTCGCGTCCGCACCTACGTACGTGAATATGTTGCGCATAGCGATGTTTGGCTAGACAATCTACAACTGAGCCACTTGAACCAGCTGGCCCCGAATGTTTATACCAGTGTTTATGCGGGTTACCTCGAACGCATGTTTGGTGGCGTCGGGACCGAGCTATTGTATCGTGAACTCGATAGCAACTGGGCGGTTGGCGTTGATTTGAACTGGGTGAAGCAGCGTGATTACAACAGTCATACCGACTTTTTAGATTACGACACCTTTACCGGTCATATCACTGGCTATTACCAGCCGCAATTCTTGCCGAACACATTAATTAAGGCTGCTTTTGGTAAATTCCTTGCACAAGACAACGGTCTACAGTTAAATGTTGAACATAAGTTTAAAAGTGGTGTCATAGTTGGTGCTTATGCGAGCAAAACCAACGTCTCGTCGCAAGAATACGGCGAAGGCAGTTTTACCAAAGGTTTTTATATAAGCTTCCCAATTGACCTACTGCAAACGGAACATAGCCCTGGTCGCGGTTACATTGGCTGGACGCCATTGACGCGTGACGGTGGGCAAATGTTGAATCGTGGCATTCAATTGTTCCACGCAACGGACCTTAGAAGTCCGTTTTATAAAGAATAACGGAGTCATAGTATGAAACGTGCGCAGACGCGTGAAACTCGCGGTTTTACTCTGATTGAACTGCTGATTGTCATTGTCATTTTAGGGCTACTAGCCAGCCTGGTCGCCCCGCAGATGTTTGGCAAAGTCGATGATTCGAAAATCAAAACCGCGCAAACCCAAATGAAAATGCTGGAAACCTCGTTGAGCACTTATCGTTTGGACATGGGCACCTACCCAGAGAGTCTTGATGAGCTGCTTGAGAGCGACAAGCCGAATTGGGCGGGCCCTTATTTTCCGAAAGAGGTACCGCCAGATCCGTGGGGCAACGATTACGTGTACCGGATGCCGGGTGATGATGGCAAGCCATTCACGTTATTGTCGTATGGTGCAGATGGCCGCGAAGGCGGCGAAGAAAATAACGCAGATATCGTATTGCAATGAGTACAGCTAACGTCGAGCAACTGTTCACCGAACGCTTTCGCGTCAGTCATGACGACTACGCGAAGGCTTTGCAATTTCAAGCGCGCAACGGTGGTCATTTAGAGCAAATTTTAGTGCGCATGGGCGCCTTGAGCTCGGAGTTTTTGCCAGCGTATTATGCCGAAATGTATGAATTACCACAGCTAATCGGCGACGAGCTGCAGCAGGTGTTAGATGCTGACGAACAATGGCAGCAATTACACGAGCAATTACCCGCCGAACTGCGTACGAAGTGTTTAGCGCATAATTGTGTGCCATTGAGTTACACCGATGCGCACTTGCGCTGCGCCTGTACCAACCCAAGCCAACCCGCGTTGCTCGAATTTGTGGCCAGCACTGAGGTTGAGTTGGTATTGGTGAGTGAAGATGGTTTCAACCAGCTGAAAAGCCGTTTACAACAAGAAAGCGAAGGTGCGGTCAACGATAACGCCGGCTTAACCATGCTTGAGGAAGATCGCCTGCGCGAAATGGCTTCCGAGGCACCTACCGTCAACCTGTTGAATAATCTTATTGCCAAAGCTTTGCGCCGCCGTGCTTCCGATATGCACATCGAACCGTGGAAGGGCAAAGGCCGCGTGCGCTATCGTATCGATGGCGTGTTACACGAGGCCGACTTTATCCCGATTCATATGGTGTTGCCGGTGGTGACGCGTTTGAAGCTGTTGTCGAGCATGGACATTGCCGAAAAACGCCGGCCGCAAGATGGCAAAATCGAGTTACGCATCGACGGTTTGAATGTCGATGTGCGGGTCTCGGCACTGCCCGTTGGTGAGGGCGAAAGCGTGGTGATGCGCTTCTTGCTACAAGACAACCTCGCATATGACGTTGGTACTTTGGGGATTGAACCCGATGTAGAAGCCTTGTTGCTCGAAGACATTCAAGCCACCTCTGGCGTAATTCTGTTAACCGGCCCGACGGGCTCGGGTAAGACCACCAGCTTGTACTCGTTCTTGTCGCGGCGCAACGAGCCGGATGTCAAGATCATCACCATTGAAGACCCAGTCGAATATCAGCTCGACGGCATCAACCAAGTACAGGTGCAAAGTGACATTGGCTTTACCTTTGCCCATGCGCTGCGCTCGGTGGTGCGACAAGATCCAGATATCATCATGGTCGGTGAGATCCGTGACGCTGAAACCGCGGGCATCGCGCTGCAATCGGCACTGACCGGTCACTTGGTATTTAGTACTTTACATACCAACGATGCTGCGAGTGCCTACACGCGCTTACTCGATTTAGGCGTGGAAGAATTCTTATTGTCAGCCGCGATTAAGGTGATTGTCGGCCAACGGCTAGCGCGTCGGCTATGTCCGCATTGTCGGGCGCCTGATACGGAAGCGGTTGAATCTTTCCGCCGCTTCAAGATGGATTGGTTGGTCGAACGTTTTGACGTGACGCCAGCGTTCCATAAAGCCGTCGGCTGCGATAAGTGTGCGCATACCGGTTACAGTGGCCGAGTGGCGTTGATTGAATATATGCGCTGCGACGAGCAATTGACCGCCTTGTTGGGCGACTCTGAGTTTTTAACCAAAGCACGGCGCATGAACCGTGAACGTGGTTATCGCAACCTGCTTGAAGACGGCATGCTTAAAGCGCTGCGCGGCGAAACCACCATTGCTGAAGTGGTGAGGGTTGCAGGCTAATGGCACTGTTCACTTACGTCGCCTACAACACCAGTGGCGTGGAGCAGAAAGGCCGCATCGATGCGCTCGATTTAGACACCGCACGCGCGCGGCTGGAACAACAGCAATTGTTGGTTGCCGACCTGAAAGAAGCCTCGGGTGGCTTAAACGCCAATGTATTTGGCGAGCGCGGGCTGAACTTTAATGACGTCGAATTCTTCACCGCTGAATTGAGCTTGTTGTTAAGTTCTGGCTTGCGGGTCGACAAAGGCCTTGAAATCTTGCTGCATAACGTTGAAAAACCAGCGTTGCGAGATTTGCTGCAAACCGTGCTACAAGAGCTTAAGCAAGGTCATAAATTGTCGGACAGCTTGGCCAAATTCTCGGTATTTAGTTCGCTGTATTTGGGCCTCGTACAGATTGCCGAAGAGACCGGTGAGTTAGCCGCCACTTTCGAGCGTCTGGCCGCCGAAATGCACTATCAAATGGAATTGCGCGATAAGATCAAACAAGCTTTGGTTTACCCAGCGGTTATTTTGACCGTCTGTATCGCCGCCATTGTGTTTATCTTCAATTTTGTCGTACCAAATCTGACCACCTTATTCCAAGATGCCGAGAACCTACCCGGTTACACCGTAGCCTTGCTCGCCGTGAGCGATTTCTTCTTGGCCTATCAGTGGTTATTGCTGATTGGCGTGGTGCTGGGAGGTTTTGGTTTATGGTTCTATCGCGAACACGCCGTGGTCAAGCGGTTGAACAGTTGGTGTCGAGAGAACTTGCCGGTAGTGAAGGGTGCCAACCTGCTGGTCGAACGCATTCGCTTTAACGCAGCCTTGCACGTCATGATGAGCGCCGGCGTAGCGATTGATCGCTCACTTAAGCTGGCGCAAAAAACCTTACGCACCGAATCCTTGCAAGCCGAAGTCGCGCGCGCTACCGAGCGCGTCAATCGCGGCGATAGCTTGTCAGCTTGTTTGAGCGAATCGCGTTTGTATCCGCCGTATTTCGCCGCGTTGTTATCGATAGGTGAAGAAAGCGGCGAACTCGCGCGGGTGTTTGGCGAAATCGCCGACCGCTCACGCCGCACTTTTTACAGCTGGGTGACCCGTTTCACCAGCTTACTTGAACCTGCCCTAATACTCTTCATGGGGGCTGTGGTCGGCTCGATCGTCGTCATTATGATGCTCAGTATCTCAGCCGTCACAGACATGCCACTATGACAGCGCGCGCGCCTTCGCAGCGCCGCGGCTTTACCCTCATTGAACTACTAGTGGTGATGGCCATCATTGCCATTGCCGCCACCTTAGTCGGCCCCTTGGCCTTTAACCAATACGAAAGCAGCAAACGCACCGCCGAACGCGAACAACTGTTACGCCTCATCAGCGAGTACACCTTTTTTGCTTACAGCCGCAACCAAAACTTCACCCTAACCACCGCCACCACTGACTTCTCCATCGAGAAAGGGCAGCCCTCCCTCGCGGGAGGGGGTACCCCGCAGGGAGGGCAGCCCTTTTTAGGTGAAAAGGGTAATGGAATCAAGCTGATGTTTGAATATTTGGAATTTCCGGAACAGCGGATATATCTAAACAGGCATGGATTCTGGCAGCCGAATGAGTTGCGTTGGTATGAAGGCGACAATGAGCGCAGTGTGCAGCTGAATATGCAGCTGATCGAGTCAGGTGAGGAGGGTGATGATGCGCGAGCAGACTAGCGGCTTCACACTGATCGAGATTCTAGTGGCGATGACGATTTTATTTGCTGCGGTCATTACCGGCATGATGGCGTTTCAGAACAACATGCAGAACTCGGTGAAGGCGGCTGAGGTGATGCATGTGTTGAGCCAGGTCGATGCAGCGCGCAGTAACATAAGATTTGCTTTGCAACACGACCAGCAGACCCGCGGTCAGGACCTTTACACCCAAGATGTAAAAATCGACTGGCAAGCGCAAGAAGTAGCCTATGTGCCGCCCGCACCGTTTTTCGATGAAGACAACGGCGGCTTTAACCAATTCGCGCCGCGCTTTCATCTGTATGCCATCACGCTGACGATGCAATATGGCACCACCACTCGCGTATTCGACTATGAGGAGCTCGTATGGGACGAAAACATGCGTCAGGCTTCACCTTAGTTGAAACCCTTATTGCCATGGTACTGCTGAGCCTGCTGATGATCAGCGGCGCGGTAGCCTACGACTATTTCAGCCAAAACTGGCAGCGCAATAAAGGCTTGGCTGATCGCACCCTCGACCGCCACCATTTATTAACGCTAGTACAAAAGGTCACCTGGAACACTTTCGCCAAAACTGTACAAATGGGCGACGAGCGCTACGGCTTTTATTTTCTCGGGCGCGAAGATGGTTTTACCGCAGTCTCGCAGTTGAGCGTGCAGAACCCTGATCTGCCAGCCGTGTATCGCATCTTTCGCGAACCCAACGGCGATAATGGGTTCCGCCTGGTGTATGAAGAAGCGGTGCTCGGTAACACCTATTTGAGCAACGCCGAGCAAGAGCTGCCGTTTAACTTCCGCCGCATTTTGTACGACAACGTCGAAGCACTGAACTTCGACTACTATGGCTACAAGTCGCTCGATGAGCGTAATCGCACGGTCGCCGCCGACATGGGACAAACCTTCGAACTCGAGTGGTTCAGCGACTTCGATGGCTTGACTCGCAAAGTTCACCCGCAAGCCATTGCCATCAACCTCAATGGTTTTCGTTGGCTGATTGAAGTGCCCGATACTGTCGAAGAAGCAACGTCGAGGTTTAACACCGATGTTTAAACCCACTGTCGGACAAGCACAACAAGGCATGGCGCTGTTCCAAGTGCTGCTGATGGTCGCGATTATCTCGGTGTTGTTGCTGATCATGAGCCAACAAACACAAAGCTCAGTCGCACGTGCGCAGAGCATGCAAGACCAACTCGAGTTACAACTAGCGCTCGACTCGAGTGCGGCATACGTTGATCACCTGCTCATCAGCAACGAATGGCTAAGCGCGCGCAAGGACGAAGAAAACCCGCTGTATGGCATCAATTTTCACGGCCTGCCGAGCGACTTCAAACTGCCTGAACGTCCTGCGTACCAGGCCCTCAATTACAAGGTGCAACTCACCTTGCAAAATGAGCGTAGCCTGATTGATCTCAACTTCAACGCGCGCCGCGTGCAACAGCTGCTCGTCGGGCTGGGTATACCAGAACCGCAAGCGCGCGCCAAAGCACAAGAATTAAGTCGGTGGATTAGCGGTGGCGAAGGGCGTACGTTGCAAGCAGTTTCAGAGCTCACGCAACTACCCAGTTGGACCCCAAACGACGTCGAACTCATTAGACCCTACGTGTCAGTGCGCGCGCCAATTTTTAATGCCGCGTGGATGCCCAACGGGCTACTGCCAATATTGCTTAGCCCATGGCAAGCTGATAGTATCCAAGCATTACGAGAAACTAACGAAAGTTCAGCGGGTTTATTACAAGAGTTTTACCCCGAGTCGGATCCTCTCGATAGCGGAATTTTTCCGGGTGAATCGCAGCGCATGTGGTTACGCGCCGAACCGCAAGGCTTGAGTCTGTATCGGGAACTCGATTTTCGGCCGCGACAACCGAGCCCGTTGCGTTACCACGCCAAGTATTACCAACAAGAATAATGAAACATGGCAGAAACCAAGACCCAAGCAACAGCACCAGCGCGCCCTAACAAGCTCAAGCAGAGCCTTGCCGCGCTCGTATGGCGTGTGAACCGCCAATTACAATGGTTTCAGGGCAGTCAAAGCGAAGCAAAAGCGGCGCCAAAACGGCGTGTGGCCTGTTTAGTTGTGGCGCGTGGTCTGTACAGCGAAAGCTGGCAAACTTTCAACATTCGCTCGCAGCGGGCGCTGCAAAAAGTACTCAAGCAGAAATACAACAACAGCCCTAACACGCTATTTTTCATTGGCCCATGGCAACAAAATCAACGTCGTGTGTTATTGATTGAACTTAATTCACAAGCGCAAGCGTTAAAAGGTCGCGCCCACATCTTACTACCAGAATCGATGGTGCTCAGCGCTGCCTTACCCAATGGTTTGTACGAAATCGCAGACGGCGAACAAGTGTATTACCTGCATAAGCAAGAGCAACAGTGGCAGACCTTGTTGCGCTCACAATTGGTGAATTCACTGGATAAAGCGCGGCTGGCGCTTGGCTGTAGTGCTACCCAAGCTGCGACGCAGTTGAGTCATCAGCAGGTCGGGGCACTCACCCCGCGTGGGGTGAGCAAGTTAGGCCTCGCCACTTGGCAGCAAGGCTATCAGCAGCAAGAAGGGCAAGCCGGCAAAGGCCTGCCATGGCAGCAAATAGGCATCACACTCGGCGCCATCGGCGGTATCTATCTACTCGTCAGCAGTGCCTATTTGTATGCACAAGCGGCGATGATTGAAAGTAAACTCGAACAAATTACCCCAGAGGTTGCGGCATTGCTCGATCAGCAACAGCAACTGCAGCGCTCGCAGCAAGCCATTAATGAGCTGAGTGGGCAACGCGTAAATGACCAGCGCATCAATGCGTTTTGGCAAGTATTTATCGCCGCGCAATCAGATGATAACAACTTCACTTATTTGCAAGCGAACGACAGTAAATTGGTGATGGGTGGCACTATCCCTGAAGCCTTGCCACTGTTGAGTAAGCTTTATGATTTACCCAGCGTGAAGACAGCTGAATTTGGGTCACCGCTGCGCAATAGTCGTCTTGGCCAGCAGTATCGCATCGAAATGGAGCTTGCCGATGACGAATAGTCAAAAACAACTGCTCTGGGTTGCTGCGATTCTGGCCGCACTGCAATTTGTGGTGAAGCCAATATTGGCCTGGCAAAACGAGTTACAAGCAGAAGTGAGCCTTAATGCTGAACGCTTGACGCGGAGTGAGCAGTTACTCACCAACGCCGAAGAATTACAAGCATCGGCTGCGGCAGCAGAGCAGGTGCGGCAAGAACTGATCAGTGGTTATCCGCAAGCAGTCGAAAGCTCAATGCTGCAAATTCAGCTACAAGGAGAGCTTGAAGCCTTATTGCGCGGCCAAAATGTGCGTATCGAGCAGTTTGATTGGATGACGGGTTTAGAGCCGATGAACAGCAGCTTGCAGGGCATTCGCGCAAACATAAGTATTTCGGGGCCGCTAGAAAATGTGATGCAAGCTCATTTAAAGCTGATGCAGGATTTGCCGACCATCAAGCATGAAAGTATTGAGATCCGCCGCGCTAATAGAAGTCGAACTGGTGTTCGCTTTAGTATGTCTGTACACATTCCGGTACAACGTGCCGCGTCTGCAAGCGGAGGCCCAGCATGAAGATTTGGCAACAAACACCGCTCAGCGTGAAAGTTATAGGCGCCATCGCCGTGCTGCTTTGCCTGTATGATTTCAGCAATCGGGTGTGGGTGACAACGGAAGTGAATCAGCGTGAAACAACCAGTTTCGACGCAGGCGCCCACAGCACCGCAGCACCACAGGTCGCGCAAGACGTCCAAGATTATATTCGGCAACTGGCCACAGCAACCGCCAGCGAAACCGCGAACGACGACACAGAAAGCGCCAATCGTACGCCACTGATTGAGGGCGGCGTGAACGTCGGCGAGATGCGAGTGCGCGTACGCGCAATTTATACCGCGCCTGGCACCGAACGGCGTACCGCATTGATCGAAGCACAACATATTGAACAACGCTCGCTGGAGTTGACTGAAGTCAACGAAGGATTCGAGCTAAATAACTATAAAGTAAGCGCAATAACTGTTGATAGCGTGATATTCACTGGGGCTGATCCCAACGAGCGCATCGCCATTCCAGTGTTTGACTATTAACACAGCAGCAGAACGAGGACATCATGAAACATCAGTTACAAATCGCTATCGCGTTGGCCACAACGCTCGCCTTGTTAGGCTGTACCCAAACGCCAGATCCGATTCAGGTGAATCCAGACCGGATGAAAACGGACGGCGCAGCTTATAGTGAAGACGACGTTGCCGATGACAGCGCGCGCCTTGAAAGCGAGGGTTTTCAGCGCCTCGATACGCTCGAGTACAACGAATACATGAAACGCAACGACAGCGACCCAGCACGCGAATTCAGCACTACTGATTCGCACTCGTTGAACGCCAATGAACTGCCGATGCGCAACTTTATCGAAACGGTCTTTGGTAAAGCACTGGAAACCAATTACATTATCGCGGTGACCGATGAACGCCAGCTGAGTAAAAACGTCACGCTCAATCTCTCGAACGACGTCAGTTCACGTGAACTGTTCAAACTGTCGCGTCAGTTGTTGATTGATAACGGTCTCGATATTTCGTTCCGCGACAACACCTATTATGTCTATCCGCGTTCACAAGAGCGCACGGACATCGTCATTGGCTTCGGTAGACGCTACCAGGACGTCCCTGACACTGCGCAAACCATCCTGCAGGTAGTCCCGCTCAAGTATGGACTCAAAAGCTCACTGGAGCGCACTCTGCGCGATTTGAGTACAGCGCGAGTTTCAACGGAATCGGCGCAAAATGCTTTCATTGTTGAAGGTACCCGGGCCGAAATCGTGCGGTTTCTCGACTTGATTTACTTGCTTGATGTACCCGCCAATCGTGGCCGTCACATCGCTATGGTCGAGCTGACCTATTTATCGCCAGAGCAGTACATAGAACAACTATCGAATTTAATGGATGCTGAAGGCATCAGTGTCGGCCGCCAAGCAGGCTTAGGAGTCGCGATTCTAACGGTGCCAGTGAATCAGCTAGGTGCGGTGGCAATGTTCGCGTCGAACGACGAGGTGCTCGAGCGCGCCCGTTACTGGACGCAACAACTAGACCAACCGAGCAAAGGCCCAGAAAAAGGTTATTACATCTATCATCCGCGCTACTCGCGCGCGTCAGACCTAGGTGAGTCCATAGGTAATTTGATCGGCGGTGGGGTGATGGGCGGCAATAACACCCGTGATACCCAGTCAGCGCAAGGTTCGAGTGATCCGCGCGGCGGCCAAACTGGGCAATCGCGCAGCAACACAGCCAGCAACGGCGACATGAGCATGACCGTGGATGAGCGTTCGAACTCTCTGATCTTCTTCGCTACCGGTGGCGATTACAAAGCGCTGTTGCCAGTGATTCGTCGGCTCGACGTGATGCCTAAACAAATCGTGCTCGATGCGACCATCGCTGAAGTCACTTTATCTGACGAGTTCTCACAAGGTTTTGAATTTGCCTTCCGTAATGGCCGACTTAACGGCGGCACCCTAGGCGCATTAGGCGCGCAAGAAATCGGGGGCTTACGCTTAAATTGGGTCGACGGCTTCGACCGTTTTATCGCCAACCTGCAACAAAGCTCGAACTTAGTGAATGTGATATCGAACCCGACCTTGGTGGTGCGTGACGGTATTGCCGCTTCGATTCAGGTCGGTAATGACATTCCTACGGTGGGTTCAACGACCTTTACCGATAATCTTGAAAGCCAGACCCAGTCGGTCGAATACCGTAAAACCGGTGTGCAACTGACAGTCACGCCGACTATCAATGCACAAGGCTTAGTGGTGTTGCAAATCGACCAAACCATATCGAACACTTCGCCTACCGGACCTTCAGTGGCCGGGAACCCGAGTATTTTCGAACGTTCGATCAAGACCGAGGTTATCGCGCAGAGTGGCCAAACGGTGTTACTCGGCGGCTTAATTTCGGAAAACAGCTCGTCAGGCGACAGTAAAGTGCCGTTGTTAGGTGATATTCCAGTGCTTGGCAACCTGTTTAAATCGGAAAGTGAGAGCAAAGAAAAAACCGAATTGGTCATTTTTATAACACCACGAATTATTGAACGCACAGAACAGTGGGAAGAAATCAGAAAAACTATCGCAGATGGCTTGACAACTATCTCGGTTAACGACTAATCTTGCTTTCAACTTTGCAATTTTGTTGAGCTATGGATGTGCTTATAACCATAATTAACAAACTCAACAGCAAAGCTTTTTGGGGAACTCCGGCTTGGAGTTTGCGAAAAAAATTTGGGCTCTAGCTCTTCGTAGAGTGTTTTCAGGCGGGCTTAATCACCCCGGACCTGGGACCTGCAACTCGAAAAAGCGCGACGGTTCATAGCAAATCGAAGCGACCGAGTAATGAACGAGGTCAATTTGATAACTACAGGGACGATGGCACCGGAAAGCCTGACTCTCTTATTTCATGAAATTGGAGAACATCATGACAAACATGTTTAAACGTTCGCTAGTAGCTTTGGCAATCGCCGGCGCTAGCACGGGAGCGATGGCTGCAGACGTCACTCTCACAGAAACAACAAGCGCGACAGATCAGTTCATGACTACCATGAGCGAAATCCTGTCGAAAAACATCATTATTACTTTGAACGATGAGTTCAGCGTAAACGATGAAATTTACTTACGCTTCGAGGGCGATGCTTACATTTCTAACGCGCCAAACTCAGTCGACATCGCGTTCGGCGAGCAGTTTGACGAAGCTGGTGGCATTTTGCCAATCCCTGCAAGCGCAGCTACTTCTCTTGATGACGTCAACAAAGGTATCAGCCTTGACTTTAAAGGTCAGATGACTGATGACGACGGCAACACTGTGCTTATCTACCGTGTTTCTGACATCGTAGGTGATAACTCTTCAGCAACCAACGACACCACTTACGGTGTGCAAGTTGACTTCGGTCGCCTTCACTTTGATGCACCGACTGTTGTTGCGCAAGATGGCGTAATGTTCGACACCTTCTCTCGCTTGAACTCAGAACTGTGGCCAACAGTTGCTGAAGGCGACGAGATGTTCGATCACGACGCAGTTACTGCGCCAATGATTGACGAAACTCAGTTGTTCGTAATGGGCGACCAGTTCGAAATCTCTGTACTTGAAGAATTCAACGGTACATTGAATGTTTGGGATTATCGCCGCACGTTTGTAAACGACGATCCTATTTACAACGGTGAAGTTCTTAACGTTCCACCATTGTTCACTGACAACGTACAAGCACGTATCCAAAACACTCAATCGCCACTTGGCGGTGCTTGGGATTTCCGTGTAAACGTTGATCCAAACCAAGACACTCAAGTACTTTACAAAATCGTAAGTACCAACATGTTTGGTTGGATTGAAAGTGCTGATCCTACCGTTGGTGGTGAAGTTGTCATCAACTCACCAAACTGTGACTATGTAACTCACACTGCTGACCAGTTGTGGATTAGCTGTCCTAACCTGTTCACCACGCTTGACTTTGATATCGACCTTGGCGCAACTGCTGACTCGTATCAGAATCCTAAGCAAGCTGGTGAGTTCACTGTAACTGGTGACGTAAATTGGTATAACTTCGACGAATTGTATGAAGATGCACCTGCCAGCAACCGTGATCCAGAAGACGGCATCTTGGTAGCAGATCCTACTGGCATGTCAACTGTAGATTCAGTATATGGCGGCGAATGGGAAGTTAATGGTTCAATGACCACTATCCCGTACATGCCTTATTCAGCTCAGTCTGCAAGTGGCGAAGTTACACCAATCAGCCAGATCATCTATGTAACCAACACAACTCGTGATCCTGGTACTGATGATCCGTTGATCTGTAACGATCCTCAGGGTAACGACAGCTGTAACGGCGAAGGCCCAGCTCCACAGAATCCAAACGTAAACCGTTTGATCTGGGTTGAAGGTATCGACGAGAATGGCGATGAGTTTGGTCCAGTAGAACTAACTACTACTGCTGATCCAGGTGTAACAGGTATTGCCGGCGAAATCCGTGAAATCCTGTTCGGTCAAGGTATGTTGAACACCAGTAACAAAGTATCATTGACTGTTACTGTTGCTGACTACCCAACTAACATCCAAGTCTACTCTGCGTACAACGTAAACGGTTCAGACCGTGGTTGGGTACAAAACGACTCAATCCGTACTGACATCGACGTGTACAACGGTAACGAAATCCTCGACTAAGACCTAGTTGCAAAACTAGTAATAGTTCGAAAAATCGTTAAGATAAAACGCTCCTTCGGGAGCGTTTTTTTTGATCCCCATTAACCTAGCAAGGAAGATCTGCCAATAATGATTCGTGCAGCACTAAAGAACAGCTCGTGGCTGATGAGTGAAAAGGTCATTACCATGGCGATGAATCTATTGGTGGCATTGGTACTTGCGCGTGAACTAGGCCCAGAGCTATTTGGCGAACTGAATTATGTATTGGCGTTGATTGCGCTTGTCACGCCACTTACAGCATTGGGTCTCAATGCACTGATCATGCGCGAGCTGGTCGAGCAGCCGGCGCAAGAGCGCAAGATTATGAGTACCGCAGCGGTCTATCGTCTGCTGGGTGCCGTCGTTGGATTTTCAGGTTTATTCGCTTGGGCTGCAATCAGCGAACTGAGCGTCGCCGAACGCACCAGTGTTTTTATTATCGGCACCGCGGCAACGCTGCAAGCGTTTCAAGTAGTTGAATACTTCTTCCAAAGCCAAGTCAGTGCTCACTATGTCGTGAAAATGCGTGCGCTCATTGTGATTGCTGCGGGTATTGGCAAACTGATTTGTGCGGTGTATTACCCATCGCTCGTTGCCATTGCCAGTGTGTATGCACTTGAATATCTGGCCTGGGGGCTTGGCTACATTGTGCTGCAACAAGCCAAAGCCAGAGGTTTTAGCCTAAAAGAGATCGATTGGCGTTATGGCGCACAACTGCTCAAACAGTCATTTTGGCTAATTCTATCCGGCATCGCCGCGGTGCTTTACCTCAAAATCGATATGATCATGCTTGGCGAGATGGTCGATAAATCTGAGGTTGGTATATATGCGGTAGCGGTGAAGCTCTCCGAGGTTTGGTATTTCTTTGCCGTTGCCATTGCGACCTCGTTTTTCGCCGGACTCATTAAGCTTAAGCAAACCGACGATAAACTCTATCAGCAACGCCTGCAGCAGCTCTGTGACGGCCTTTTTATGTGCGCCCTGGCTCTAGCAGTCATTGTGACGCTGTTAGCCGACCCTGTGGTTCCCTGGTTGTTTGGTGCTGATTATGCCGCAAGTGCTACGGTACTGACCTTGCACATTTGGGCCGCGCTTTTCGTGTTTATGCGCGAGCTAGCAAGTAAATGGCTGATTGCGCAACGGTTACTGGTATTCAGTCTGGTAAGTCATGGCTTAGGAGCGATCATTAATATTGCCGCGAACTTGTGGTTGATTCCGCTCTATCAAGCGAATGGTGCAGCAGTGGCGACCATCATCTCCTATGCAGTAGCGTCTTATTTTGCGTTTTGGATTGGCGCCGCAACACGACCATTAGCGAAAGTTATGACGTTGTCGTTATTTTTACCATTTACCTTGGGCTATCGCTATTGGCGCAAGGGTTAACGATAATGGTAAACTGTCGCTCTTTTGTTGCATCCAAGTAAATGTAGTAGACCCATAAACTTATGAAACCTCGCGAAATAGCAAAGAAAATTATTCCGGCAAAACTAGTACATCGCTTGCGCGAGTATGGCGCCAGTTTCGACCGGCGCTTTATTAAATTATTTGCTGGTACACGTTTTACCTCCGCGCTTTATTATTTGCTGTTTAGCCGTGAGTTTGGACGCGAACAACAAGCAGTACTAAAAGGTCGATTGGCTTATTGGCAGTCCTTAAAAAATATCGAGCGTACTTGCGCACTGTTGCGCCGCAATACCCATCGCCTTGAAAAAGGGCTGATCATGCGTCCGCGGCGGCCAAGCTTTGCGAGCGATTACATTGGCGAGACAGTTAGCTGTTTTCGTGATGCGGCAATTGCACAAACGCTGAATGAGGCGGAGCTGCAATGGGCTTATGACGTGCTGGATGAATATTTTAATTGTGTAACAGATACACCTAAAATTGCGGTCGCTCGTAAGGTGTGGACTGAGCTGCACAACAAACTCCCACTCACTATCAAACGCACAGACGCAGTTCCTTATCCGCATGAAACGCTACCGCCTTGCGACATTACTCCAGAGCAACTACATGTGCTTTTCCAACGCCGACGTTCGGTTCGTTGGTATCAACCGCAGCAAGTCCCCCTTGATGAGGTTCATCGCGCTATGAGTATGGCGAGCTTGGCGCCGTCTGCATGTAATCGGCAGCCGTTTGAGTTTTATGTTGTGCAAGAGCCAAAGCGCGCTGCTAAGATTGCCAACATGGCCGGCGGAACAGTAGGGTTTGCAGAGCAGATCAGTAATCTTATTGTGGTAGTTGGTGATTTAAAAGCTTATCCAGCAGAGCGCGATCGTCATTGCATTTATATCGATGCTTCGCTTGCTTCGATGCAACTTATGTTGGCATTTGAAACTATGGGCATCGCCACCTGCCCGATTAACTGGCCGGATATCGAGTTTCGTGAAAAATTATTAGAACAAGAGCTGGGTTTGACGGGTGAGCAACGACCTGTCATGTTGATCGCGTTCGGCTATGCAGACCCAACTGGCGGCATTCCATATTCGGCAAAAAAATCGAGCACTATTTTGGGACGGTTCCTAGACCATGACAGCCACTAATCAATCAAGTTTTGTTATCTTTTCCAGTAAAGCCTTTTTTGCTGGAATGCGTGCCTTGCGTATTTACTGGGTAGCACTACCCATCGTATTAGCACTACTATTTTCCGGCCTAAAAGTTTGGCAGGGCGAGCTTTATCAAGCGACCACGGTACTAGCTCCCAGCGAAGAGCGCAGTGGTGGATTGGCAGAAATGACTGCAGGTTTGGCTGGCCTTGCGGGACTTGCTGGTATTGACTTAGGTGGCGGGAAAATTAACGACACACAAATGGCTGTCGAAGTAATGAAGTCACGCCAGTTCTTGTACGCATTTATTGAACAGCATGGCTTGTTACCATACCTGTTACCAGACGCTGATGCCGCCGAACAACAGCAAATTTGGCGAGGCTATAACGAGCTTCGTGAAGTATTAGAAATTGAGTACGATCGCGCTAAAGGCATTGTGACATTGCGCTTAACTCATGCGAATGCCGAGCTGGCCGCAACGTGGTTGCAACAGATGGTGGCCGATATCAATGTTTTCATGCGTGAGCGTGAGCGTGACCGCGTTCAGCAGCAAATTGCCTATTTGACGGAAACTGCCGAGAACGTAAAACAAGCCGATGTTCAAGAATCTCTTTATCGATTGTTGCAAGAGCAATATAACCGCGCGATGTTGGTCGAAGTAAATGATGACTATGTATTTGAAACCATAGATCCTGCGCTTGCGCCACATGAACCTGCGGGATTAAAGGCAAGTATTTGGGCAGTTGTCGGTGTTTTGTTGGGGCTATTTCTCATGACATTGATAACGCTGTTCCGCAGCTATGTCCGCGCATAGTTTCAGTAGCTATTTTGTCTGGTTACGGCGTTACTGGTGGCTTGCTGGCGGTTACGTTGGGCTGGGTGCCATACTGGCGTTGTTGCTTTTTAGCAGCTTGCCACGTTGGTATCAGGCGCAGACCATTTTTGTGATCAATCCTGAGCTTTTCAATCAAGGCCTATTGCGACGTAGCGACGACATTGTTCTGAATAGCGCGGCACCAACCAATGATAAGCCTATAACGACGGAGCCAGAGTTGCGGCTAGCGCGTTGGATCTATAGCGAACATTTTACCCGCATGGTGGCCGAGCTACTGTGGGATCAAGCCAGCGCAACCGAATATTACCAAGTACGCCGGCACCTTCACTATTACCGTTATCAAAACGATCGCTTTCATGCGCTCCATTGGGCGGCAAGCTCACCAGAACTTGCAGAACAACAATTGCGGGCGGTCTTTGCCATGCTTGAAGAGAACTTGCGCAACGAGCGTCGTGCAGAACTGCAGGAGCAGCTAACCCTCAATCAAAGCTTGCTTGAGCAAACTGAAAACATCGATTATAGCGAAATGCTTCGGCAACAAGGGGAGTTATTGGCCACTCGCTACACCATGCTCACGACCAGCGATTTTCGGATGCTGCAACCTATTACTGCTGCAATAGCGAGCCCCAATCCATTGTTCCCGCAACGTATTCAAGTTCTTTTGGCGGTACTATTTGGCTGGATGGCACTCGGCGTCACCGTATTACATTACTATTTGCTGCGGAGGGCACCGTGTTAAAGCACTTGAATATCGCGCTTTCGCAGCAACAAATCGGCAAGTGGCTGCTGCTACTGTTAGTTTTTCCAGTCATTTGGCTCGATACCCTCTATGGTTTCTTTAGTTATCTCGGCCTGGGTGCGCTGCGCATTAGTTTGCTCTATCGCACCTTGGTATTGTTGCTGGGACTGATAATTGTTTATACACGCTCAGGGCTACTTAGCTGGCTCGTACAAGCAATGATTTTATTTTGGTCGACCTTACTGATTCTCAATACCTATTGGCTAGGTGAAGTCCAGTTTATCACTGAGTTTACCCAACTTACGCGATGGGTATTCCCATTTAGTGTGTTAGTACTCACATTAGCGGCGTTAGAGAAGTACGGCGATCACACCACCTTGATCATGCAAGGAGTTGCCTACTACGGCTGGGTGTTTGGCGGCTTCATGCTGTTTTCGTTTGTTACCGGACTCGGTATTCCCAGTTATGAGGAGGGCGTGTTCGGGATCAAGTCGTTCTATGTGGGCGGCAATGATATTGGCTTGGCGGCATTAATAAGTCTGACGATCATGTTTGTGCTATTACGGCGGCAGTTCAGTTGGTGGCAGTTGGGTAAAATCGTTTTATGCGTAGCCGGCTTGCTACTGCTTGGTACCAAAGCTGGATGGGCCGGTGCGGTACTTTTAGTCGTGGGCTTTACTATGTTGTTCAAGCGTATGCGCTGGTTTGCGCTGCCGCTGGTACTGATAGCAGGTGCCTGGAGCATCACTTGGATTCAAGCTAATAGCGATACCCTGAGTTATCAAATTGACCAATTACAGACCGTGGCGAAGGGAGCTAATCCGCGTGAGCGGTTGATGCAGGCGGGTGATGGGCAACTTGAACACTATCCCAATAAAGCGCAGTGGACGGGGGGGGGATACTCGTTTTATACCGGCAGCGGCCGTGATTATTACGTTACTCACAACAACACCACCGGCACTGAGACATTTAAGGCGATAGAGCAAGAGTGGTACGATTTGCGCGGTGGCTATGGTGTACCTTTCGCGGTCTTCGTATTTTTATGCCACTTTTTACTGTTGGCACTGAGTCTATTGTTGTTATGGCGGCGTCCTAATATTGAACATCTCGGTATTGCGATAGCCAGCTGCCTTTACATTGGACATGGTATTTTCGCCGGTCATGCTTTTGTGAGTGGCCAGCCAAGTGGCCTCATTGCGGTGTTGTACGCAATTGTTATTTATCGATTGGAATCAGGAGCTTTAAGTGCTGAACGTAGAAGTCAAAGGGATTAGTTTCGCAAACAAAGGTGCAGAGTTGATGCTGCATGCGATTATTGCGCAGTTTGCCGAGCGTGGTGTGCCCGCGCGCTTTGTTGTTGAGCCAACCGGCCCCTATGAGCGTCGCGTGACCTTCGGCTTATGGCAAAAGAGTCGATATATTCGCAAGCGTATCAACTTGCTGGCACCGGTTAGCTGGTTGCCACGTCGATTGCGCCATATGTTTGGCATTATTAATGAAGCTGAGCTTGATTTGGTACTGGATGCATCGGGTTTCGCGTTTGGTGACCAATGGAGTGCGTTGATTGCCCATGATCGCTTAGGGAGTAGCATCGCTAAGCTGCGTTCGCGTGGCGTGCCGGTCATTGTTTTACCGCAGGCATTGGGGCCGTTCGAGCGCGCCGATTCGCAAAAAGCATTCAAGCCGGTGTTAGCGCATGCGAGTAAAGTATATGCGCGTGATGACCAGTCCTTCGAGTTTTGTAAAAAGCTCTACAGCAGCACCGAAAACCTCAAGCGTTGCCCAGACTTTACCAATTTAATTAAAGGGATCCCATCGGCAGACTTTAACGCTGAGGAGCATCAGTTGTGCTTTATCCCAAACTCGAAAATGCTAGAGAAGCGCGCCGATGGCGATAGCTATGTTGAGTTCATGGTGGCGGCGATTAAAGCGGCACAAGAAGCGGCAGCGAAGCCTTTTATCCTGATCCACGAAGCCGAGGCAGATCGCCGTTTAACGCGACAAATTCAAGCACAGTTAGCAACACCAGTGCCAGTGTTAGACCCAGGTCATGCGTTAAAAATCAAATGGATTATTGGCCAGTCAAAAGCGGTCGTGAGCTCACGTTTTCACGGGCTCGTCAGCGCCTTGTCACAGGGCGTACCAGTACTAGCGACCGGTTGGAGTCACAAGTATCACGAACTGTTAGCAGATTATGGCTGTGCTGAGCAATTGGTAGAAATTAATGACGGTGCCACTGCGGCACTTGAACGTTTGCAGCAACTACTTAACGATGAAGCCTTTTATCAACAGCTTAAGCAAACGATTATCGACAAGGGCGAATGGCAACGACAAGCCGTGCGTGAAATGTGGGATGAAGTTTTTGACCTACTACCGCAACAAGCTACTGCCGCAGGCCTTTAAAGAACGCCAAAGTATGCTCGACAGCGGTGCTTGGTTGGAACTGAGCAAGCACGTGCTGGCGCGCTGCATGACTCCGTTCAACCGATTCTGCACTGCACCGCAATAGCGCCTGGGCTAATAATTGCGGTTCAGGCCGCGCTACTAAAATTCCTACTCGATCGGTGACAACATCTTGAATCGGGCCATAAGCAACCCCGACGACAGGTAAACTCGCTGCCATGGCCTCAATAAAGCCCATGCCGAATGAATCTAACTCTGACGGCAGCAAAAATAAATCCATCCGCTGCAGCAGCGCAGGCTTAGCCTCGTAGGGAACCCAGCCAAGAAACTCAACGCGTTGGGTTAAACCTAAACGCGCGGTCAGTTGCTGTAACTCGGTAAACAAGCTACCGTCGCCAGCAACCGTCAGCTTATAGCGCGCTGGCAAGTGCAAAAAGCACTCGATGGCGGCTGCGACATGCTTACCTGTTTCTAACCTCGTCATACATAACACATTGATATCACGTGATAACTCAGAAAGGGCAGCCCTCCCTTTTGGGGGGATATCGCGGGTGAGTGCAAGCAGGCTGGTATCGATGGTATTTGGCATTACGTGAATGCGATCGTTTGGATAACTCAGGTTGTCTGCGATCTGGGTGCGCCACCAAGGTGTCAGTACAATCAAACCGTGATAGCGATTGATCATTCGCTGTAACAACCAACGTCCGAGGGGGTGTGCAAGGTAATGCATGAACTCGATGCCGTGAATATGCAGCACAACCTTAGCACCGCGCTTGCGTGGCGCGCGAGCGAGCGCATACTTACGCAATAACGACAGCCAGCGTGCGCCATGCAGCCAAATAACATCGCCTTGACCGGCTTGAACAAGGGCTTTGCGGGCTGCTTGAAAAGCCTGCCAACGCGAGGCATCGCCGGTATGCGATTCGACTACGCGATAAGCTTCACCACGACGGTCGAGCTCTTCAATAATCGAAGTCAATGCGGTACTGATGCCACCTTTGCCATGTTTGACTGCCGTGGCAACAAGGTAAATCACTTTTGCATGACCTCAACGATGCGCGCGCATGCATGACCGTCACCGTACGGATTATGCGCTTGGCTCATCTGCTGGTAATACGCTGGATCATCTAACAGGCGTTGAGTTTCGCCAACAATGAGCTCAACGTTGGTACCCACGAGCTTAACCGTGCCAGCGGCAACGGCTTCTGGCCGTTCGGTGGTATCGCGCATCACTAATACCGGTTTGCCGAGTGATGGAGCTTCTTCTTGGATACCGCCGCTGTCGGTCAAAATTAATGTAGCGCGGTTCATCAAATAGACGAAGGGTAAGTAGTCCTGCGGCGCAATTAAATGCACATTTTCGATCCCCGCGAGTAATCGGTTGACCGGTTCTTGCACGTTCGGATTCAAGTGCACAGGATAAACAAACTGCACGTCAGGGTTAGCATTGGCTAAGCGAGCGAGCGCTTCACAAATGCGTTCAAAACCAGAACCGAAACTTTCGCGACGGTGCCCAGTAATCAATACCATGCGACCTTCACCAACGGTGTCTGCAAACTCTGTGGCAAAACGTTCACGCAAGGTTGGGTCTTGTTCAAGTTTGTCGCGCACCCACAACAATGCGTCAATGACCGTATTGCCCGTTACGTAAATGCTATCAGAGCTAACATTCTCGGCGCGTAGATTATCGTATGACGAGGTGGTCGGCGCAAAATGCCATTGGGTAATGCCGCCCACCAGCTTGCGGTTAGCCTCTTCAGGCCAAGGCGAATAAATATTCCCGGTGCGCAACCCGGCTTCGACGTGAGCAACTGGTATCTGCTGAAAGTAGGCCGCCAATGCGGTAGTTAGTGTGGTCAAGGTGTCGCCGTGCACAAATACTGCATCAGGCTTGAATTCGGCTAGCACCGGTTCTATTTCAGTCAACACCCGCGCGGCTAGCATATTCAATGACTGCTTTGGCTGCATCAAATTAAGGTCATATTCGGGGGTTATGGCAAACAAGCGCAAGACTTGATCCAGCATTTCGCGATGTTGAGCGGTAACGCACACCCGCACATCCCATTGCGGAACCGCTTGCAACGCCTTCACCAACGGGGCCATTTTGATAGCCTCCGGACGTGTACCAAAAACAACCAAGAATTTCTTTTCAGGCTGGCTCATGAGTTTCTCAAAGTTAGACCGTAGCGATACAGATGACCAAGCTTCATTTTCCAATGCCCAGCCGCGAAAGATGGAATTAGTTCAGCAAGACTTAGCGGGGATTGCAAGCGCATCTTGAGCCAAAAGTCATGATTACGGCGCTGGCGCCAGCCCATTTCAGCACCGTGCTTTTCGCGAAAGCGCGCAAAGCCAGCAATGCTTTTTTTCTGATTGGAGATACGCACGCCACCATGTTCAACATAAATATGCTGCAACGGCTGCCCTAAGCGAAAAGCGGGACCATAGGCTTTGATTAGACGCGTAAAACAATCATAGTCCTGCAGCGCAACTAAGTCTTCGTCGAAACCACCAATGGCGAGCATTCGCTCACGCTCAACAAACACTTGGTTGGTTGCGTGATTACTATCTAATTGCTTGGCGAGAGTAATCACCAGATCGTCACACATGGTGCGATTGGTGCGCTTTTGTTCAACCCAGTAATAGCCAGAGCAAATAAAAGCGTAGGCTGGGTCATAATGTTTCAACAGCAGTTCAAGTCGTTCCGGCACGAAAGTGTCATCGTCGTCGAGCCCAGTCACGAAATCGCCGCGCGCTTCTTGTAGCGCTCGGTTGCGTGCAGCACAAGCCCCTTTGGGTGTGTCATGACGAAATGCACGCACTCGCGCATCACGTTGCATATAGGCTTCGAGTACCTGCCAGGTGCCATCGGATGAACCGTCGTCGACGATCAACAATTCAAGGTCTGCGTGGGTTTGTGCTAACACTGAGTCAATGGCGCGATTGAGTAACGGCCCTCGATTGTGCGTCGGCATGTAAACAGAAATTAGCATGACTAACCTATAATCGACGCAGCATGTGCAGCGCTAGATAATGAAATAATGAAACTTGGCGGCCGATGCGGCTTGGTTGCGCACAAAGCCGATAAAACCACTCTAAATGTAACTTACAAAATAGTTTGGGCGCACGTTTTACGTGACCTGTGAACACATCATAAGTGCCGCCCACTCCAAGATAAAACGCATTTGGGTAAAACTCGCGTAAGCGTTGAATCATTTTCTCTTGGCGTGGCGCACCCAAGGCGACGGTAACAATGGCAGGACGGGAAGCCACAAGCTGGTCACGAATCACCTGCTCGTCTTGTTCGTATCCGTGCACTGCTGCCACCACCGCGACCCCACGCTCGCGCAATTGCTCTGCAGCCATAGCATTGACTGCGGGCTTCGCGCCGATCAACATGACGGGAACCTGCTGTTCCGCCGCACGTTGCATCAGGGCTTCCCAAAATTCACAGCCTGGAATACGGGTATTGCGTACGCCTTTTGAAGCAACGGTTTTAACCACTCCGATGCCATCGGCAAAGCGCAGGTGAGCACTGTTAATGTGCTCACGCAGTGCCGGATCTTTGCGCGCTAACATGACAATTTCGCTGTTCACCGAGACACCAAATCCGTGTTGGACTTGCCCGTCTTTGATCACTGCGTCGAGCGCATCCTGCATAGAGTCGAATGGCATAATCGAAAGGCCACCGACATCAACTAGGGGTCTTGGGTCTTGCTGCATAGGTCGTTCGGATATGTGTTGTACAAAAGTTGGAAGGATCTTACACGCATGACAAAAAACTGCAATCTAACAGAGGTATAAGGATGACTTGCCAACAAGCGATGGTTTACACTAGCCGACTGTCGCATTTATCAGGAAATCGAAAAAGGACGCCAGATGGAAATTGTCGTTGCGGGTACGGGGTATGTAGGGCTTTCGAATGCCGTGTTGCTGGCGCAGCATGAGCAGGTGACCGCGGTCGATATCGTGGCCGAGAAAGTGGCCCAGCTACAAGCCAAGCAAAGCCCAATCAGAGATCCTGACATTGAACACTTTTTGCAGCATGAAAACCTCAAGTTTTCAGCCACCACTGACGCTGCAGCGGCTTACCGCAAAGCCGATTGGGTACTGATTGCCACTCCTACCGATTACGACCCGGAAACCAATTATTTCAATACCAGCTCGGTTGATCAAGTGGTCAGACAAGTGCTTGAACACAATGATCACTGTCACATTGTGATTCGTTCAACCATCCCTGTAGGGTATGTGCAAAAGCTGCGGCAAGAACTGCACACCGACCGGGTATTTTTTGCACCCGAGTTTTTACGCGAAGGTCGCGCCTTGCATGACAATTTGTATCCGTCGCGCATTGTAGTTGGGGAGCGTTCGGCCCGCGCTGAACAGTTTGCACAACTTTTACAAAAAGGCGCTCGCAAGGCAGATGTACCGGTGCAGTATACTGAACCGACCGAAGCTGAAGCGATCAAGCTGTTTGCAAATACTTATTTGGCGATGCGGGTGGCGTTCTTTAATGAGCTCGACACTTATGCTGAGCATCATGGTTTAGATACCCGTCAGATTATCGACGGTGTGTGTTTAGACCCGCGCATTGGCGGACATTACAATAATCCGAGTTTCGGCTACGGTGGTTATTGTCTACCGAAAGATACGCGGCAGTTGTTGGCCAATTATGACCAAGTGCCACAAGTGATCATCGGTGCTATTGTGGATGCCAACCGCACACGCAAAGATTTTATCGCCGAAGCGATTGCCAAGCGTAATCCGCGGAAAGTCGGTATTTATCGGCTGGTGATGAAGGCGGGGTCAGATAATTTTCGCTCATCGGCGATTCAAGGCATTATGCGCCGTTTGCAAGAAAAAGGGATTGAGCTGGTGATTTACGAGCCGAATCTTAAAGAAAGTGAATTTTTTAATTGTAAAGTTGTTAAGAATATTTCTGAATTCAAGCAGAATTCAGATATAATCGTCAGCAATCGCATGTCTGATGAGTTAGCCGATGTCGCCGACAAGGTCTATACTCGCGACATTTACAATAACGATTAAGCGATAAAAAAATAAATTAGACGGGAAATCGAACATTTATGAATATTTGGATGGTGTTGCTCGCTGCGACCATGCTTTCAACGGTGCTGTGCAACGTACTTATTCCAATGGCGTGGAAGACTGCACTCGTTGATCATCCTTGTGCTCGCAAGCAACACGCAGTTCCGGTTCCTCTGGTCGGTGGCCTAGCGGTTTATGGCACCATGGTCATTATGATGGTGGCGTTACTGCCACTCGAAGTCGATATCCGCTTATTCCTTGTCTCCTCAAGCTTCATGGTGCTCATTGGCGCCCTCGATGACCGTTACGATATTGATCCAGGTGTGCGTTTTATAGCGCAAATGCTGGCGGCAGCTGTGGTGGTCTTTGGTGCCGACGTGCAAATCATGCAACTTGGCAACTTACTCGGCACAGGTACGATTGAGCTGGGACCATTGGCCATGCCGTTCACCTTGCTGGCAATTGTTGCCGCCATGAACGCCTACAACATGATTGATGGTATCGACGGTTTGCTCGGGTCACTGGCAATGGTGGCCTTTGCTGGCATTGCCGCGTTGGCCTTTATGCACGATCAGCATTTACCGGTCATTGTTGCGGCAATTTTATTCGGCGCCATGATTCCCTATCAAATTCGCAATATGGGCTTCCGCTTACGGCCGATTCGCAAAATCTTTATGGGCGATTCAGGCTCGATGCTAGTCGGTTTCGTGGTGGTGTGGATGCTAGTCATGCTGACCCATCCAGAACGTTTACTTGAAAGCTGGTTTGCCATTCAGCCGAACGTAGAAGCCGTGCGCCCAGTCGCCGTGTTATGGCTGATAGCTGTACCCCTCATGGACATGTTTGCCATCATGGCGCGCCGCATCATGAAAGGGCAGTCACCGTTTCGTCCAGACCGCGAACATTTACATCACATCTTCATGCGTGCGGGCTTCACCTCGCGCCAAACACTCGGTATCATCACTGGTATCGCATGCTTTAAGCTAGCGCTGGGGCTAACCTTTGAATGGTTACAAGTTCCAGAGCCAATTGTGCTTAGCATTTTCATCGCAATTTTTGTACTCTACCTAGTAATGCTGAAGAACATCTGGCGCATTGTTTCGTGGGTACGGCAACAGCGCGATATCGAAGAATAACAACACCAACAGGGGAATTAGCGTGAAAGCATGGTTGCAACATACGCTAGCGGCAGCCGGGCTGGCGTGTCTTTTAGTAGGTGCCGCAGCACCTAGCGCACAGGCGCAAGATTTATCCAGCCTGACACCACAACAAATCGCACAAATTCAGAAGTTGCCCCGCGCACAGCAAGAAGCGATCGCCCGTCAGTTTGGTGTCAACCTTGCCGATATCGAACGTATAATGCAGGGCTCAAGCAACCCGCAGTCGAACGCTCAACCCGACCAGCAGCGCGCCGCGGACGCCATGGAAGCGCGTGACGAAATCGACACCCGCCCGCTTAATGAACTCAGTCCAGGTGAGTTGGCCGAGCGTCTTGCCGAAGACGACAAAGAATTACAGCCCTTCGGTTACAACCTGTTTGAAGGCGAGCCAAGTACCTTTGCACCAATGGCAAACGCGCCAGTACCCTCAAACTACCTGTTGGGCATCGGCGATGAGCTACGCATTCAATTGTACGGCAAAGAAACTCGCACCATTGATGCAGTAGTCGACAACGAAGGTCGCGTCACTATTGAAAACCTGGGCCCGCTGAGTGTCGCCGGTTTGCGTTATGATGAAGCGCGTGAACTGATTAAGAGCACTGTGCGTGAACGCATGATCGGTATGGAAGCGGCAGTCAGCATCGGCGAATTGCGCAGCATGCAGATTTTCGTGGTGGGCGAAGCTTACAAACCTGGTGCCTACACCGTGAGCTCACTGACCACCATTAGCCAAGCCTTGTTCGTGTCCGGTGGCGTGTCGGATATTGCCTCACTGCGGAATGTGCAGTTGAAGCGTAACGGCGAAACCGTGGTGACCTTCGATTTGTATAAACTGCTCACCGAAGGCGATGCCTCCAACGATTACCGCTTACAAGCGGGCGACGTGGTCTTTATTCCGACCCGTGGTGACATGGTAAGTATTGCCGGTGAAGTGTTGCGCCCGGCCATGTACGAAATGCTGCCCGATGAAACCCTTGCCGACGCCCTCAGCTTTGCGGGTGGCTTATTACCAAGTGCTTATCGTAAATCAGTGCAGTTACAACGCATCAGCGACGGCTCTCGCCGCGTGCAAACTATCGATCTCACGCGCACCGACGTGCAGCGCAAACTGCGCGGCGGTGACGCCGTGACCGTCTTCCCAGTGGCTGAAGAAACCGTCGACAGCGTGATGTTGGTTGGCGCTGCGGTACGTCCGGGCATGTACGAATGGCGCGAAGACCTGCGCATTAAAGACGTGATCCCATCGGTAGAAGGGGCGCTGTTGCCGATCACTGATTTGACCTACGGTATTGTGGTGCGCTCTAGCGCTGACCGCCGTACCATCAGCGTGCTGCAATTTGACGTCGCGCAAGCCATTCATGGCGCTAGCGAGCATAACCTAGAGCTGCAACCGCGTGACCAAGTGGTGGTGTTTAGCCGTTACGAAGCCGCGGCTGCTGAAGAAAACCAATTGAGCGCATGGCTGCGTTCAGAAAGTGATCGGGCTCGACAAGAGCGCGAACGGGTACTGGAGATCTACCGCAAACAGTATTTGCAGAAACTGATTGTCGATGACCTTGGTTTCAACGAGTTACTGGATCGCACCACGCCGGACCGCTCCGAAGAGTTGGATGACCAGCTCGACAGCTTGTTTGCCATTGGTGACAACGGGCAAGAGCGTGAAGACGATTATTACGCGAAATTCTCGCGCCGTAATCTGTTGCAACCTATTTTGTATCAGCTGCGCAACCAGTTCAGCGCGACTGGCACCTTGCCGCTGGTGTACATCGACGGTGAAGTGCGCCATCCGGGGATTTATCCGTTGGTGGAAGGTGCTAGCGCCGAACAAGTGATTGTGGCTGCCGGTGGCCTGAAAGAATCGGCTTATTTGGCGCGTGCCGAACTGACGCGCACTGAAATTACCAACGGTGAAGCTGAGGCGCGCTATGTGCCGTTTAATCTGGCGGAAGTATTACAAGGTGATCTGAATGTGCCGGTGCAAGGCCGTGACCGCTTGCAAATCTTGTCGATTCCACAGTGGCAAAACACTCTGCAAGTGCGCCTCGAAGGTGAAGTGCGCTTTCCAGGTACCTACACCATTCGCCGTGGCGAAACGCTGCAAGGTCTGCTCGACCGTGCTGGCGGTTTGACCGAGTACGCCTTTGTCCGCGGTGCGATTTTCACCCGTGATGACTTACGTGAAGCCGAGCGCAAGCGTTTAGAAGAACTCGCCCAGCAATTGCGGCGCGAAATCGCCTCGAATGTCATCACCGACAGTGGCGCCTCAGTTGCTTACAGCGAAATGAATCAGCTGCTGCGCGATTTGACCAATATCGAAGCGGTAGGTCGCTTGGTCATTGACCTACAAAATGTGATTGGCGATGGCGAACGTCTTACCGATATTCAATTAAAAGACGGCGACCGCTTGTTTGTCCCAACGGTGCAAAATACCGTGTCGATTATTGGCGAAGTGCAGCTGGCAAGTTCGTATCAGTACGAACCAGGTGTGTCGCTGGAAGAATATATTCAGCGCGCCGGTGGCATGCGCCAAAAAGCCGACGACGAGCGGGTGTATATCGTTAAAGCCAACGGCCGCGTCGTGGTACCTGAGCGTCGCTCGTGGTTCTCGTCGGGCGCTATCGATCAAATCGAGCCAGGTGACACCATTGTCGTCCCCATGGACACCCAATACATGAACAACATCGAGCTATGGAGCACCGCGACTCAGATCATGTATCAAGTTGGCGTCGCCCTAGCCGCATTGGCCGCTTTATGATGATAACGACACAATACCTCAACCTTGACCTGACTTATCAAGGCTTGTCGCGCGACGAGTTACAGCAACTCGCGAAGCAGCGCTTACCGCGCGACTTCGCCGAACAACGCTCCCAGTTGCTCAACGGCACCTTCGAAAATCCTAGCGAAGGCCGTCAAGTGACGCATGTGCTCAACCGCAGCCGTCACTCCGTAGTAGCCGCCAACGGTGGTCGCAACCGCTTTTCCGAAATCGTCCGTACGCTGCGCAGCGGCAAATGGGTCGGTGCCACCGGCCAAGTGATCACCGACGTTATTAACGTTGGTGTGGGTGGCTCAGATCTCGGCCCGTTACTGGGCAGCGAAGCACTCAGCGAATTTGCCGACGACAATACCGCGCACAAACTTAAAGTCCATTTTGCCAGCTCAATGGACGGCACCCAGCTGTACACTTTATTGCCACAACTGAATCCCGCCACCACACTGGTCATTATGGCGTCGAAAAGCTTCAGTACCATCGACACCATCGCCAATATTCGCACCTTGAAAGCATGGGCAGCAGCTGAGCTGAGCGAACAACAATGGCTCGACAAGCACGTTGTCGGCGTGTCGAGCAACATCGAAGGCATGACCAACTTTGGCATTCCACCAGCGCAACAATTGAGCTTTGCTGAATCAGTCGGTGGTCGCTATTCGTTATGGTCGGCGATTGGCTTGCCGATCGCGCTGACCGTCGGCGCCAATCAATTCGCGCGCATGCTCGACGGTGCCAAAGCCATGGACGCGCATTTTGGCGAAGCTGACGTGTTGGAAAACATACCTATGTTGATGGCGCTCACCGGCGTCTACAACCGTGAACAGCGCGGTATCAACAATGTGGCGGTGCTGCCGTACGATGGTCGCTTACAAAAGCTGCCGGATTATTTGCAGCAGCTCGATATGGAAAGTAACGGCAAGCAGCAAGACCGCAACGGCAATCCTATCGACAGGCCAACCGGACCGATTATCTGGGGTGGCTTTGGGCCGAACGGTCAACACGCGTTTTACCAGCATTTGCACCAAGGCTATGACAACTTTGCCGCGGATTTCGTACTGGTGTTAAAGCGTGCTGCGACAAAATTTGACGCAGCAACGCAAGCACAACTCGCTGAACAACAAATCTTATCGGTCGCCAACTGTCTGGCGCATCGCCGTCTGATGTGGTTTGGCGACGGTAAAACCTACCCAGGCCAACATCCGTCGAATTTGTTGTTCGTCGATGAACTCACGCCACAAAGTTTCGGCGCACTGATTGCTGCCTATGAGCACAAAGTGTTTACCCAGGGCGTGATCTGGAATATCAATTCATTTGATCAACCGGGCGTTGAGCTGGGTAAGAAAATCGCCAATGAAGTGCTGGATGTGATTAAAACCGGCACCGGCAGCAGCGATTTTGATGAAAGCACGCAGGCAATATTGAAGAGGCTCTGATGGATAATCCAACCACGCATATATTGTGTCAGGACCCTACCGTGTACATCATGGATGACTTTTTCACTGCGTCTGAAGGCGCGCATTTGAAAAAATGTGCTGCCGCACAAATGGCGCGCGCCAAAGTCAGTTCCGACAAAGAGGGCGTGCTCAGTAACGCACGCACCAATAGCTTGTGCTGGATCCAACATACCCACGATATGCTGGTGACCTACTTAGGCATGCGCATTGCCAAAGAGGTTGGCCTGCCACTGGAGAACGCCGAAAGTTTTCAGGTCATTCATTATGGCGAACAGCAAGAATATCGTGCCCATTTCGATGCCTACGATATGAACACTGAGCGCGGCAAGCGTTGTACTTCGCGTGGTGGCCAGCGTTTGATAACGGTGCTTGGCTACATTGATGCACCTGAAAAAGGCGGTTCGACCTATTTTCCAAAGCTCGATTTAAACGTGGCCGCGAAACCGGGCCGCCTGTTGTTCTTCGAGAATGTGGTGCGCGGCACCACCGAGGTTCATAAAAAAAGCCTGCATGCTGGCATGCCAGTGATCAAAGGCGAAAAGTGGGCCTTTAATTTGTGGTTCCACGAGCGCGAGTTCAAATAATGCGGGTGCTACTGGCAGCTGCTTGTCTGTTTATTGCGCAACTTGCGACACCAGCTGTCGCAACACCTTGGCTTGATGCCGAAGAACTCCATGTGCGTCACTCTTTGCAAGTGCTTGCCGATGCTGGCTTACTCCGTGCGCCGGTCACAACTTTTCCAGTCCTGTGGCGGCCGCTGCTGACCGATCTCGAAGCCATTAACCCTGATCAATTGACCGAATTACAGCAAGTTGCCTATTACAAATTGGTGGCTTTGCTCGAGTACCACAAGCGCGGTTCGTACACTGGTGTGCGCGTCGCAGGAGTAACTGATACCGGCGCCCAACCAAGTTTGCAGCGACCGATGGAAGGCAAAGCCTCGGCGGCGTTGACCCATGAACGAATTGGCGAAGTCGCGGCAGCGCGGGTGCGTGTCACCTATCGCGACAGCTCGCTGAGTTTGAATCCACGGGTGCGTACCGACAATCTGTCGTGGCAGGGCAGTTATGCGGCCGGCATGGCCGGTGATTGGGCGCTGTCATTTGACCAACTGCAAACCTGGTGGTCGCCAGGTTCGGCGCAAGACGGCCTGCACACAGTGAGCACCTTGCCGCTGCGTGCCGCGCGCGCAACCTACGCGCCAGATGCGCAATCGGCGTGGCGCGACGTCAGCTTTACTGCCTTTTGGGGCGAAAGCGAAGAAGAGTTCTTGCTCGACCCAGCAACACAATTATGGGAACGCGAAACGGCCTATGGCGCGCGAATTGGTTGGCGTGCCCACGATCGGTTGGAAATGGGCTTGCATTACACTGCCTCAGATTTGAATGATGCCGCGGCTTTGGGCGGCAAATCCGACAACTGGGTGTTTGACGCGCGGTTGACCTTACCGTACCAAATTGCCTTTTACGGCAGTACCAGCGAGCATGATATTAACGGTGTGCGCAGCAACGGCCACATGGCAGGTATCGATTGGAGTTTTGCTGAGCCGTCGAAACTCTCGCGGGTGTATGCGGAATACGACCGCACTGACTTAAGAAGCCTTTTCACCATTGGCTATGCGACCTTCGCCAATAACGGCTTAGGCTACGACTTCCGCATTCAAGACACCCGCGTGTACCGCGACGACACTGCCTTTGGTCGAGCCGCACGCTGGCAGCTATTGCCGGAATTCCGTCCCGGCATCGAACGCATCCAGCAATTTGAAGCGGTGGTATTCTTCCCGCTCGGCTTCAATAGCGTCGTCGAGCTCGGCCTACAAGCCTGGCAAGACACCTACATCGACGGCCGCGACGACAGCTTCGGCAACCTCATTGCCAGCTGGGAACTCCGCTGGTAACACCAGCGGTTGAACGCGCCTGCGCGTTGATGCACAATGAACACCTAGCAGTAACGCAACAGATTCAGGGATTCGAATGTCAGAACCGACGCCGCACAGTTGGTATCTTGTGCAGACTAAACCGAAGCAGGAGCTACGGGCACGAGCCAACCTCGAAAATCAAGCGCTGGAAGTAGCGCTGCCGATGCTCAACCTCGAGCGAATTCGGCGCGGCAAACGCACACCCGTCACCGAACCCATGTTCCCAGGTTATATTTTCGTAAAGGCTGGGGATTATTCACAAAACTTTCATAGAATCCGTAGTACCTTTGGTGTCAGCAAAATCGTCAAATTTGGTGACGCACCTGCTAGGATTTCAGATGCACTTGTTGCGCAAATGTTATCCGTTGACGAGCAGTCGCCGGCGGTGCAAGAGGCTATGCGACAGGCTGCGCCGCAGATTGGTGATAAAGTAGAAATCGCTGCAGGCCCGTTCGCTGGGCTATTCGCCGAGATTATCAAACTTGACGGACCATCTCGCTGCATAGTTCTGCTAGACTTCTTGCATAAGCAGATTCGCGCAGAATTTGAGCTATCAGACATTCGGCGCTAGAAAAACGTTAAGCAAACGTGGAGTCTCGCACCTTTAAGTGCGATAATCTGCATATAAATTCAGTTCAACCGCAGGTGCGGGCGCATTTAGGAGCGGCAACCCTAAGGGCGGTAGCGTGCCCGGACGGCAATACCACCACCGACGTAGCCCGTACTTCTAGTACGGGGAAGCGCGCAGACGACAGTGATGGTTGTCCACAAATGTAAATTTCCGAATGATAATTTGACCCGTAGTAGAACTACGGGCTACTATTTAGTCATACAATCTCGTAACAAGGAGTTACTCATGAACAAATTTACCGCAATCGCAGCTGCAGCAGCTTTCGCTTTCAGCGCAACTGCAGCAGCAAACCCAGAGCCGAAGCCAGAGCCAAAACCAGCTCCAGCACCGGTCATGCAAGAGACAACTCCAGCAGCTGAGCAAATGGTCAGTGTCGGTGGCGTACAAATGACTTACGCAGCCGCTGTTGCAGCAGCCGCAGCTATCGGCATGATCGTAGTTGTCGTGGCAAGCGATGACGACGACAACGTAGTAACAGTTACTAACGCTCCAGCTAACTAAAACCTAGCCGAGTGACACGCAAGCCAATGCGTGGATTGGTAGTAACGGCAGCCCTGCTCGGGCTGTCGGGCTGTTCGGTCTTCAGCTCACAAGAAGATTCAAGAACAACTGCAGCGACCGAGTCGTTGCAGTTTTTGTTTGCTGACGCCGCCGAAGCCCCAGATTTAGCCACTTTGCAGCAGGTACCTTATCCGGTCAGCTATGTGCAAATTGGCGATGCGCCACGGACCATTCTTGGTCTCGCCGCCACCGAGCCCCACGGGCAGTATTGGGTGTCGGCAGGTAGTGAAGCCCTGACCTTATGGCAGGGGCGGGTGATTCGAACGAGTCGCCTCGTCGGTGAAAACCGCGTGCACACCGACAATCTCAGCAATGACCCACTCGCTTGTCATCTGCATCAGCAAGGTGATCAGCAACGTAAGTGCGACAGCCAATGGCAACGCAGCATCCAAATTGAACGCCCCGTTCGCAATTCGACCCCGCTCAAGCCTCAGCACGAAATCGTCAGATTACAATTGCAATCGACTTTGACGCGCAACGGCCGTGATATCAGCGAAACCGGGCTTGCGACAGAATCTGTCGCAGGTGAGCCACGAGCAACCTACGAATTCAATAATAGCTATCGCCTCAGCAGCGACGGCAAGTATGTGATCAGCAGTCGCCAGTGGGTCAGCCCGGCACTGGGTTATGTCGAACTGGAAATGGTGAACCTAGCGCAGCCGAATCCACCGTCAACCGCGCCAGAACCCACGCGCTTGAATCTACCCGTGCAAACGCTCAACAATGGCCAAGCACCGCGCTTGCGCCAATTTGTTGAAGCGATGGCGCAAGAATTCTACCCCGATAGCTATTGGCCAGGCCTACGCATTCATAGCGACAAGCTCGATGAGCGCTTTGCCAAGCGCCATGCCGGTATGCTCAAACACCTACGCATGCTCGGCGAAACTTATCGCCATGACCAACACACCGAGCTGGCCAACGCCGCCGACCAGTTGGTGCAACAATTTCAGCAGTGGCCGCTGCGCGCCAGTTACGTACACGGCATTGACCCGGCACAGATGCGTTTGACCTTGGAACAGAATCCGATGCTGAATGGCTACGACGCCGAGGCTGAGTATCAAATCGTAGTCGCCGCAGAACAGAGCAGTGAAGTGGGCGTGAGTAACCTCGACGCCGCGCAAAGCGAGCGTTGGTTGATTCAACCGAATGGCGATATCCGTCAGTTATTCCCCAACGAGCAGCTGGCCGACGGTCAACCGGGCATTGTCTTTACCGGCATTCAGCAAGACTTGTTGCCGCCAGGGTTTCGCAGCATCAACAGCCAGCTGGCGATGTTTTTGCAGCACTGGGATTATTCGCAAGCCGCGCAAGCCGAGCAACAGGCAGGGACGCAGCAATGATTAAACCTTTGCTTAAACCAAAGCAGTTAGCCCTCGCCATCACGGCCGCGCTCGCCAGCGCAGGCTTTAGCGTACAAGCCAACGCCCAACAAGCCTACGATCCCGACCCGTACACCACCAGCGATTTCGGTGGCGTCGGCTTATTGCAAACGCCGACCGCACGGATGAATAGCGAAGGGCACATCACTATAGGTTATTCCGATACCGACGACTACCGTCGCACCAGCGTCACTTTGCAGGTCTTCGACTGGCTCGAAGCCACCGCGCGTTATACCGATTTGCGCTATAACTTTTACAGTGACGTTGACGAATTCAGTGGCGACCAGACGCTCAAAGATAAAGGCTTCGACTTAAAATTTCGGCTGTATCAGGAATCGCAGTGGCTACCCGAAGTCGCGGTAGGATTAAGAGACTTAGGCGGTACCGGATTGTTCGGTGGTGAGTACTTTGTCGCCAGCAAAGCATTGACCACGGAACACTTAGGCACCTTCGACTTCCATTTAGGCCTCGGCTTTGGCTATTTGGGCGTACGCGATAACGCCTACAACCCGTTCTGCGAAATCACCGACGAGTTCTGTATACGTAAGCGTGGCAGCACTCCAGGTGGCGGTGACGTCGAATGGGACAAAATGTTCAAAGGCCCTGCAGCAACCTTTGGCGGTATTGAATGGCAAACGCCACTCGATGGCCTGCGCATCAAAGCCGAATACGACCCGAACGATTACAGTCGCGAGCGCAATCCGAATCCGATTGACCCAGAAAATCCGCGGGTTATTGTGCAAGACAGCTTCTGGAACTTCGGTGCCGAGTACGAGCTCAACGATTTCTTGAATTTGAAGCTGGGTTATCAGCGCGGCAACACCATGACCTTTGGCTTTAGCTTCCGCTATAACCTTGCCACCGCGTATCAGGTGAAAACCGAGCCGCCATTAAGAGACGCGCGCTATAGCACCGCCAGCAATTTCAACGATGTTGACTTACAGCGCTTAAGCCAAGACTTGCTGAATGAGACCGGCTTCCGCGTCAAGCAAGTACAGGCAAATGAGCAAGAAGTCACCTTGTACGCCGAGCAAACGCGCTATCGCGACCGCGAAGAGGCGGTCGAGAAGGCCGCGCGCATTTTAAGTAATGAGCTGCCCGAGAACATCCAGCGCTACGCGATTGCCGAAACCAATGATGGCGTCGACATCGTGCAGTACAATATCAACGCGCCGTACTACAAGTCCGCCGCCCGCGCCGAACGCTTCTACCGCGAAGAAGATGACGCCATCACCCTTAGCAATGTGTACCGCACCACCGATCGCGCATACAACACCCCGAACGACGTAGCCCGTAGTTCTACTAAGGGTCCAACGACCGGACAAAACCAATGGTGCGACGACAATCAAGCGTCGAATGCATGCGTGACCCGTACTAGAAGTACGGGCTACAGCCTCACACCGTCGCTGTCCCAAGCCTTCGGCGGCGCCGAAAACTTCTATATCTACCAACTTGCACTCATGGCCAACGGCCACTACAACTTCTCCAACAAGCTGAAACTGAACGGCACCGTTGGCCTGAACGTCATCAACAACTACGATGAGTTCAATTTCCTCATCGATGGCCAGAACAACCCATTGCCGCGCGTGCGTACCCGTATTCGTGAATACGCTGACAACCAAGACCTGTGGTTGCAAAACGCCCAGCTAACCTACATCGACCAAGCCGACACCAACTGGTATTACAGCCTCTATGGCGGTTACCTTGAGCGTATGTTTGGTGGCGTCGGCGGCGAAATCCTCTACCGCCCATTGAATTCACGCTGGGCGGTCGGTTTTGACCTGAACTATGTACAGCAACGCGACCCAGACAACAGTTTCAGCTTTGAAGATTATGACGTGTTCACCGGCCATGCCAGCCTGTACTGGCAGCCGAAACTGATACCGGACACCCTGATCAAGTTACAAGCTGGGCGCTTCTTAGCTGGCGACGAAGGCGTACAAGTGGACGTCTCGCATCAATTTGATTCCGGCGTGCGCGCAGGCGCTTACGCCGCATTTACCAACGTTTCTCGCGAGGAGTACGGCGAGGGCGGCTTTACCAAAGGCTTCTACATCAGCATTCCATTCGATTTGTTCTTTGTGCGCAACACCTTGTCGCGCGGCACCATCGGCTGGAATCCAATCACTCGCGACGGCGGGCAGATGCTGAACCGAAGCGTAAACCTGTACGACACCACCGAAGCGCGTGGCTTCGCGGTTGGCAAGGATTAAGTGGGGAACAACAACATGAACAACATGCACACCAAATTGACCGCAGTCGCACTGCTGGCACTCACTCTAGGTGGCTGTGCCTTAGCCCCTGGCGGCCACATTCCAGACGACAGCAGCGGCGGCTTATTTAGCGACGACAACCGCAACGCCTACGAGCAAGAGTTCAGCGAAGCTGAGCTGATGAAGCTGGTCGACGTGTACAATATCTCGCCGATGCTGTTGGCCGAGCTGCAAACCGCGCCGACCAAGCCAGAATTCAACAGCGCGCTTGAGCAAGCGCGCAACAGCTACGACTACATTGTCGGCCGTGGCGACATTCTTAACGTGACCGTGTGGAACCACCCAGAGCTGACCATTCCAGCCGGTTCCATGCGGAGCGCCGAAGAGGCCGGTAACTGGGTGCACAGCGATGGCACCATTTTCTACCCGTACATCGGCACCGTCGAAGTTGCCGGGAAGCGCGTGACGCAAATCCGTGACGAAATCACCAAGCGCTTAGCCAAGTACATCGAAAGCCCGCAAGTCGACGTGACCGTTGCGGCCTTCCGTAGCCAGCGCGTGTACGTAACGGGCGCGGTGCAGCAGCCGGGCACAGTGCCGGTGACCAACGTACCCATGACCTTGATTGAGGCCGTGAACGCCGCTGGCGGCATGCACGAAGCCGCCAACTGGAACCGCGTGACCCTGACCCGTGGCGACACTACGCAAACCTTCAACATGCGCGAGCTGTATCAGTCGGGCAACACCGACCAGAACATCTTGCTGCAACCGAACGACGTATTGCACGTGGCGCGTAACGACGATAACAAAGTGTTCGTGCTCGGCGAAGTACGGCAGCCAAAATCATATATGATTGGCCAAAGCGGCATTACCCTAGCCGAAGCCCTAGCTGACGCCGGTGGTCTGTTTGAAGCAACCGCCGATGCCTCAGGCATTTTCGTGATTCGCGAAGCCGAGCCAGATTCAGGCAAAATCGCCCAGGTGTACCGCCTGAACGCTGATAACGCCATTGCGCTGGTGATGGCCGAGCAGTTCGAGCTACAGCAACGCGATATCGTTTACGTCACCGCCGCGCCTATCAGTCGCTGGAACCGCGTGATCAACCAGTTGTTGCCGTCGATCACCGGCCTCTACAGCATCGGCCGTTTTTCGGATGACATAAGCAACTAATTGCGGTATTCGTCCGCTGCGCTGTTCGGGGTGTTCGCCGCTGATCATGTTACCGATCGAACGACGAACAGCGTAGCGCACGAAACCCGAAACCCGAAACCCGAAACCCGAAACCCGAAACCCGAATCCCGAATCCCGAAATCATGTTTAACAGAATCCTCATCGTCTGCCTAGGCAACATCTGCCGCAGCCCCACAGCCAAATTCCTGCTGCAACAAGCGCTGCCTGACAAGCAGATCGACAGCGCAGGCATTACCGCTATGGTGAAAGACGATGCCGTCAGCGGTACCAAGAAGGGTTGGGACATGGACGCCAAAGCGCGTCAGGTCGCCAAGCAAAACGGCTATGAATTCGGCAGCCACGAGGCGCAGCAACTGACGCGCGAACTGATAAACCAGCACGATTTAATCTTGGTAATGGAACAAGAGCACCGCCAGTACATCGGCAAGCGTTACCCCGAAGCCATGGCGAAGACCATGCTGCTTGGACACTGGCTCGAGGCCACTTCAGGTGCCAGCCAACAAGGTAAAGAAATTCCGGACCCGTATCGCCGTAGCGACGAAGTCTATCAACACGTTTTTGAACTCATCGAGAAGAGCTGTAACGAATGGAAAAGCAAACTGTGAACACGCCAACTCCTCCCATCCGCAACGAGCGCGACAGCGACGAGATCGATCTCGGCCGCCTGTTTGGCTTGTTGATCGACAAGCGCTGGCTGATCATCGGTGTCACATTCGTGTTTATGGTGTTCGGCGTATTGTACGCCGTGCTCTCGACGCCGATTTACCAAGCCGATGCCTTGTTACAGGTCGAGAAGAAATCGAGCGGCTTACCTGCGTTAGGCGAAGAGTTCGGCGAAATGTTTACCAGCGACAGCGAAGCCGCTACCGAAATCGAAATTATGAAGTCGCGTATGGTGATTGGCTCGGTGGTTGAGCAGTTACAGTTGACGAATAAAGTCACTCCGAATTACATGCCGGTGATTGGCGGTTGGTTAGCGCGTCGCAGTGCGGGTAACGACGAAGTTGTGCTGAGCCAGTTTACAGTACCGCGTGAATATGAGGGCTTGGAGCTTAGCCTAGAGTTCGCCGAGAACGGCACAGCCTATGAACTCTTTGGTCCAGAAGGTGAGCAAGTACTCACTGGCACAGTCGGCAGTCTGGCGTCTGAGAATGGTTTTAGTTTAAATATTGCCGATGCAGTTTTAACGGATACTCATGAATTTACCCTGGTGAAAGCCAATCGCTTAGGTGTGATTCGTAGCGTGCAAGGGTCTTTGTCGGTCAGCGAGCGTGGCAAGCAAACCGGTATTTTGTCAGCCAGCATTCAACACTCTGACCGCGCCCATGCGCAACGAGTGCTTCAGGCGATTGCGCAGGAATACATGCTGCAAAATATTCGTCGTAACGCCGCCGAAGCCGAGAACAGCTTGCAATTTATTGAACGTGAGTTGCCTAGCGTGCGACAGAATTTGACGCAGGCCGAAGACAAGCTCAATAGCTATCGTTTGCAGAGCCAGTCCGTGGATTTGTCTATCGAAACCGCATCGTTATTGGAACGCGTGGTCGAAATCGAAAAGCGCCTGAATGAACTGGAATTAAAAGAGAAAGAACTCTCGCGGTTGTATACCCGCGAGCACCCGACCTACCAGTCGTTACTTGAGCAAAAAGCGCAGTTGTTGCAAGAGCAAGAGCAAATCAACGCGCAAGTTGGCGACTTGCCCGAAACTCAGCAAGAAGTTTTGCGCTTAGCGCGTGACGTGGAAGTTTCGCAAGAGATTTACGTACAGTTGTTGAATCGTATGCAAGAGCTCAACGTACTGAAAGCCGGTACCGTGGGGAACGTACGTATTCTTGACGAAGCCGTAACCAATCCTGGTGCTGTGGCACCGAAGAAAAGCCTAATTGTGGTGCTAGCGACCATGCTAGGTGGCATGGTGAGCGTCGGCTATGTATTCTTGATGGCAGCACTCAATCGCGGCATTGAGTCACCAGAGCAGCTCGAAGAGATTGGCATTAACGTGTATGCATCGGTGCCGTTGTCACCAGTGCAAGAGGACATGAACAATAAGCTTGCCAAAATGATGAGCAAGAACGGCACAACCCGTGATATTCCGTTCTTGGCACTGGAAGACCCAGCCGACCTTGCCATTGAAGCCTTACGCGGCCTGCGGACTAGCTTGCACTTCGCGATGTTAGAAGCGCAGAACAAAGTCATTATGATTTCTGGCCCGTCGCCGGGTGTTGGTAAAAGTTTCGTAACCGCTAACTTTGCCGCAGTTCTTGCGCAAGCTGGACAAAAAGTTTTAGTGATTGACGGCGATATTCGCCGTGGCTACATGCACGCCCAGTTAGGTGGTGAGAACAATTACGGCTTATCAGACTTTTTGGCTAGCGTGGATAAAACCCATGACGGCGGCGTCGTTGACAAAAACAACCTGTCGACCATTATTCAGAAAACCAAAGTACCGAACCTGCACTTTATTCCACGTGGTACAGCTGCACCGAACCCGTCGGAATTGTTGATGCACCCGCGCATGGAAAAAATGCTCGGCAAACTGAATGAATACTACGACTACGTATTGATTGATACGCCACCGATTCTGGCAGTTACAGACGCCGCTATCGTTGGCCGTTATGCCGGTACATCATTACTTGTCGCACGCTTTGGCGATACCCCAGCGAAAGAAGTAGAAGCCACTGTGAAGCGTTTTGCGCAGAATGGCGTCGATATTCGTGGTGTGATTCTGAATGGTGTTGAGCGCCGTGCCAGTGGGTATTACGGCTATGGTTACGGTTACAGCTACGGATACTCGTACAAATCCGACAACGCCTAACGGTAGCCCGTACCCTTGGTACGGGTCCAACACCCATTCGACGCTTGATCGTCGGCTGTAACCAACACCGATGATCCGATAGAAATATCTCCAACCCCAGCGCACCATAAAAACTCCTACAATCGCGCTGGGTGAACACAATTCATTATTTTAATCGCTTTATAAATTCCAACCTTTAGAGAAGTACCCTCATGGATTTGAACAACGTTAAGATCGCCGTGATTGGACTCGGCTATGTTGGCCTGCCATTGGCCGTTGAATTTGGCAAAAAATACCCAACCATCGGCTTCGATATTAACCAAAAGCGCGTTAACGAACTGCAAGGTGGCCACGACCACACGCTAGAAGTCGAGCCTGAAGAGCTGGCACAAGCGGATAAGCTAAGCTACAGCGCAGACACACATGATCTGCATGCCGCCAACATCTATATCGTCACCGTGCCAACGCCGATCAACAGATTCAAGCAGCCCGATTTAACGCCGCTGATCAAAGCGTCGGAAACCATCGGCAAAACCCTGAAAAAGGGTGACATTGTCATTTACGAATCCACTGTCTACCCCGGTGCAACCGAAGAAGACTGCGTACCCGTACTCGAAAAAGTCTCAGGCCTAACTTTCAACCAAGACTTTTTTGCGGGCTATAGCCCAGAGCGCATTAACCCAGGCGATAAAGAGCACCGTGTCACCACTATTTTAAAAGTAACCTCTGGCTCAACGCCTGAAGTCGCTGATTTTGTTGATAGCCTCTATGGATCAATCATTACCGCGGGCACCCATAAAGCCGAAAGCATTAAAGTAGCTGAAGCCGCAAAAGTCATCGAAAACACCCAACGCGACGTGAACATTGCCTTGATTAACGAGCTGGCAATGATTTTCAACCGCATGGGCATTGATACCGAAGCGGTATTAAAAGCGGCTGGCACCAAATGGAACTTCTTACCGTTCCGCCCAGGCCTTGTTGGTGGCCACTGTATTGGCGTGGACCCTTACTACCTGACCCATAAAGCAGAATCCATTGGCTATCACCCTGAAATGATTCTGGCAGGACGTCGTATTAACGACAATATGAGCCGTTATGTCGCCTCAGAGTTCGTGAAAGCCTTATTGCAGAAGGGCATTACAGTAAAAGGCGCACGCGTACTGATTATGGGCCTTACCTTTAAAGAGAACTGCCCGGACATTCGTAACACCAAAGTTGTCGATATTATTGATGAACTGAAAGAGTACGGCGTTGAAGTGGATGTGTATGACCCTTGGGTGGATGCCGAAGAGGCGCAACATGAATATGGTGTTACACCTGTAGCAAAGCCGCAAAAAGCAGCCTACGATGGCGTGGTGGTGGCGGTAGCGCACAACCAATTCAAACAAATGGGTATTGAGGGAATGAAAGGACTCGCGAAAAGTGACCATGTCATTTATGACCTAAAATACATTGTTGATGCTGGTGTTGCTGATATCAGGCTTTAGGATTCGCCCTTAAAATACAGTCAAAAAACATCAAATATCGACAAACAAAGTCAAATAACCTCAAAATAAGTTCATATGATCAAATACGAAGAAATTCAAAGTCAATTGAAGTCATCGCCAAAAGTATGGCTGGTAACCGGCGTTTCCGGCTTTATTGGGTCGAATTTGCTTGAGATCTTGTTAAAGCTTGATCAGCACGTGGTGGGATTAGATAACTTTTCCACCGGCTTTCAGCGTAACCTTGATGAAGTTCAAGGCATCGTTTCCGAAGCCCAATGGCAGCGCTTCCAGTTTGTTGAAGGTGATATTTGCGACCTAGACACCTGCAAGTCGGTGATGAAACATGCGACAGCTGGTGACGTTAATTATGTATTGCACCAAGCTGCGCTAGGTTCAGTACCACGCTCCATCGATGACCCTATTAATACCAATAAAAGCAATATCGATGGCTTTTTGAATATGTTGGTTGCAGCAAGGAATGCTTGCGTTGAGAGCTTCACCTACGCTGCAAGCAGCTCCACATATGGCGACCATCCAGCGCTGCCTAAAGTCGAGGAAAACATTGGTAACCCGCTATCACCTTACGCAGTGACAAAATATGTAAACGAGCTTTATGCGAGTGTATTTGCGCGTGTCTACGGCTTTAAAACCATTGGTTTACGTTACTTCAATGTGTTTGGTCCGCGCCAGAACCCTGACGGTGCATACGCAGCAGTTATTCCTAAATGGACTGCGGCTATGATCAAAGGTGAACCCGTGTTTATTAATGGTGATGGCGAGACCAGTCGGGACTTCTCTTTTGTGGCGAATGCAGTGCAACTGAACCTTCTTGCTGCGACAGCCGATGACGCAGCTAAAGACGAAATCTACAACATGGCGTTGGGTGACCGTACGACGTTGAACGAGCTGTTTGCTGGTATTAAAGATGCGCTTAAAGATAATGGTGTTCAGTATAACGACGAACCTGTCTATCGAGATTTTCGACCTGGTGATGTTCGTCATTCGCAGGCTGATATTTCTAAAGCCAAAAGCAAACTTGGTTTTGTACCTACACACCGTATTGTTCAAGGTATTTATGAAGCCATGCCTTGGTATGTCGAAAATATTACCCCATCAATTAAGTAGTAACTGATAACTATGAAGATTTTAATTACGGGTGGAGCAGGGTTTATTGGCTCTGCGGTTGTACGTCATATCATTGATGAAACAAATGACGCGGTCGTCAACGTCGACAAACTAACCTACGCAGGTAATCTTGAAAGCCTGAAGGCTGTTGCGACTTCTGAACGATACGCATTTGAAGAAGTCGATATTTGCGATACTGTTGCACTTGAGCGTGTGTTTAACGAGCATCAACCCGATGCAGTGATGCATTTGGCCGCAGAAAGCCACGTGGACCGGTCTATTGATGGCCCTGCTGCGTTTATCGAGACGAATATCATCGGTACCTACACATTGCTAGAAGTTGCGCGAAAATATTGGGCGCAGCTCGATGAGCAACGTAAAGCTAATTTCCGTTTTCACCATATTTCCACCGATGAAGTCTACGGTGATCTCGATGATACCGCTGCGCTGTTTACCGAAACCACACCCTACGCCCCAAGTTCACCTTATTCAGCGAGCAAAGCGAGCTCTGATCACTTAGTCAGAGCGTGGCAGCGAACCTACGGCTTACCTACGCTTGTGACGAACTGCTCAAACAACTATGGACCGTATCACTTCCCTGAGAAATTAATCCCGTTAATGATACTCAACGCACTTGATGGCAAACCGTTGCCGGTTTATGGCAAGGGCGATCAAGTACGCGATTGGCTATTTGTCGAAGACCATGCGCGAGCGCTTTACAAGGTAATTACCGAGGGGCAAGTGGGCGAAACCTACAATATTGGCGGTCACAACGAAAAGCAGAACATCGAGGTTGTACGCACCATTTGTAGCTTACTCGAAGAATTGGTGCCCGATAAACCAAGTGGCGTTAATGCCTATGAAGACCTGATTACCTTCGTAACAGATCGCCCAGGGCATGATCTGCGTTATGCCATTGATGCGTCGAAGATCCAAAACGAATTGAATTGGACGCCAGAAGAAACGTTTGAATCCGGTATTCGGAAGACCGTTGAATGGTATCTTGCCAATCAAGAATGGTGTCAGCACGTACAAGACGGTAGCTACCAACGTGAACGTTTAGGTGCCTTATCTGGAGAAAGTGTATGAAAGGAATCGTCTTGGCGGGTGGCTCAGGTACACGCCTTTATCCGATTACTATGGGCGTGTCGAAGCAGCTACTCCCGATCTACGATAAACCGATGATCTATTACCCGTTATCGGTGCTTATGCTTGCGGGTATTCATGAAATATTGATTATTTCGACACCTGAAGATTTACCTAATTTTAAGAAGCTTCTCGGTAATGGTTCGCAATTTGGTATTCAGCTTTCCTATGCAGAACAACCAAGCCCTGATGGTTTAGCGCAAGCGTTCATTATTGGCGAAGAATTCATTGGTGATGATAGCGTTTGTTTAGTGCTTGGAGACAATATTTTCTATGGTCAAGGATTTAGCCCAAAGCTAAAACACGCTGCACAGCAAGTAAGCGGTGCGACGGTTTTTGGCTATCAAGTCAAAGATCCAGAGCGATTTGGTGTGGTTGAGTTTGATGAAAATTATCGCGCTATCTCTATTGAAGAAAAACCAGATAATCCAAAATCTAACTACGCCGTGACCGGGCTCTATTTTTACGACAATGACGTTGTCGAAATTGCTAAAAATGTGAAACCATCTGATAGAGGTGAGCTAGAAATAACCTGTGTTAACCAAGCTTACTTAGATCGTGGTGACTTAAATGTCGAAGTTTTAGGACGCGGGTTTGCTTGGTTGGATACTGGCACACATGAGAGCTTACTTGAAGCTGCTCAGTTCGTAGAAACAATTGAGAAGCGTCAAGGTTACAAGGTCGCATGTTTAGAAGAAATAGGCTATTTGCAGGGGTGGCTTAGCTGGGAAGAATTGCAGCAAGCAGGTCAAGACCTTGCGAAGAATGGTTATGGTCAATACATCTTGAGCCTAAAGCAGCGCTCATAAGGCCAATAAATAATGATACCTGTAACAAAACCTTATTTACCTAGTCGTGAAAAGCTCGATAAATATATTGATGGCATCTATGAGCGTCAATGGCTTACGAATAATGGACCGCTAGTTCAAGAGTTGACAAAGCGGCTGGAAGAATATCTTGGTGTTGAAAACTTATTGTTGGTTTCAAATGGCACATTAGCGCTGCAAATTGCTTATCGAGCGCTTGGTATTCATGAACCAGTCAACGGGAAACCGGCAGAAGCGATCACCACACCTTTTACATTTGTGGCTACCTCGAGCTCACTTAAGTGGGAAGGAATTGAACCTGTTTTTGTTGACATAAATCCAAATACCTTATGTCTTGATCCTGAAAAGATCCAATCTGCCATGACGGCCAATACAACGGCAATTGTTCCTGTGCATGTTTATGGCAACCCCTGCAACGTAGAAAGAATAGCCGAGCTTGCAGATAAGAACGGTGTAAAAGTCATTTATGATGCAGCACATGCATTTGGTGTTAATTATAAAGGTGAGAGTTTATTGAGTTGGGGCGATGCAGCCACGTTAAGTTTTCATGCCACAAAGGTTTTTCATACAATTGAAGGCGGTGCAATTATATTTAAACGAAAAGAAGATCTAGAACGAGCGAAGCTTTTGACCAACTTCGGTATCCAGAGCCAAGATGTCATCTCTTGCAACGGTATTAATGCCAAGATGAATGAGTTTCAAGCCGCTATGGGACTTTGTGTTCTCGATGATATTGAATTAGTCATTTCCAAGAGAAAAAAAATAATTGAAAGATATAATTCGGTTTTCAATGGGTTGGAAGGTGTTCATACTCTAGAAAGTAACACCGACACTAGCGGGAACGGTGCTTATTATCCCATTTTATTCAGTACTGAAAATCAACTGAAGAGAGTGATTGATGCTTTAAAAGCAGAAGATATAATTAGTCGCCGATACTTCTTTCCAAGTTTAGATACGTTAACATCCCTTGATTCATTGACCGACCCTTCGTGTGGTATTTCACGCGATACCGCAAGCAGGGTGGTGTGTTTACCGCTTTACCATAAGTTACTAGATTCTGACATCGATCGGACAGCAGAAATAATTAGGAGATGCGTAAATGAGTTTCATGACGCAGAAAGAGCTTGAGGCGTTAGGTTTCGAATCTCTTGGAAAGAATGTACTTATATCTAGCAAAGCATCTTTTTACAATTGCGCTAGAATAGCGATTGGCGACAATACAAGAATTGACGACTTTACGGTGATATCAGCGGGAGAATGTGGTATTTCAATAGGTTCTCATGTTCATATAGCTGTTTTTAGTCTTTTAATTGGTTCAGGTAAGATTACCGTAGATGATTTCGCTGGCATTTCCTCGCGTGTTTCAATTTATAGCAGTAACGATGATTACTCCGGCAATTACCTTACTAACCCAACTATTCCAAGCAGTTTTACAAACGTTTCAGTGGCTCCGGTTCGTATTGGACGGCACGTTATCATTGGTTCTGGTAGTGTTGTTCTCCCGGGAGTGCATATAGATGAAGGGGGGGCAATTGGAGCTTTAAGCCTAGTAACCAAGAATTGTGAAAAATTTACGGTTTACGTAGGCAACCCTTTAAAGCGATTGAAAGCACGCTCGCAAAAGCTGTTAGAAGTTGAGCGTGAATTTTTACTTGGTCTTAATGAGAGCCGATATCTTGTTGATTAAAGTAACGGATAGGTCAAATCTTTAGTGAAAGAACTGAATTTTAGAGTAACTGCACTTGCTGCTTACATTTGGAGCTTTTTCGAGCAACTAGGCCGGCGCGCCAGTGGGTTAATCACAACACTCGTGTTAACAGCACTTATTGCTCCAGAAGAATACGCTATTATTGCGGTGTGTTCGTTAGTGATTGCTTTAGGTAACATAATTTCTGATGCAGGAATGCGAGTAGCCTTAATTAAATCAGAGAAGATTGAGGCTAACGATTATTCCGTAGCATTCACTGCAAACATTCTCATCGCATGTTGTTACGTCTTGGTAGCCTACTTATCGGCTGGCGCTGTAAGTAATCTATTTGGGGTTTCTTCAGGTACCCGGCTTATTCAAGTTGCTACGGTTGCCGTAATTGCTAATGCTATTGGCTATTCATCAGTCGCTAATTTACAAAGAAACTTAAAATTTAAATTAACTGGAATAGCGGGTCTAGTTTCGGCCGTTTCATCCGCGGCAAGTGCTATTTGCCTTGCGGTTTGGTTCGATTTTGGCGTATGGGCTATAGCATTTCAGATCATTTCCCAAGCCTTAATATATAATGTTTTATGTTTTTATTTTAGTTTAGATAGGCCCGTTTTTTGTTGGAATATCGTCCGGTTCATTGAACTATTCAAAACGAGTTACAAAGTTCAAATATCGAACTTTTTAAATGTTTTTACTGAGCAATTTAATGCTCCCTTAATAAGTGCTTTCCTTTCTGCATCACTGGCTGGTGTATACTTTTTAGCAACGCGGGTTCGCGATGTAATTGTTGGTCAACTATTTACAACATTACAGCAAGTACTCTTCCCTCTCTTCTCAGGTATGCATCGAGATAAGAAGGACATCTTGAGTGCGTACCGTAAGCTACTTGTGTTATCTGTAAATATTATCGTTCCAGCATTTACAATATTAGCGTTCGTATTACCTTTTCTTTTAACTTCGGTACTTAATGAAAATTGGGCACAAATTCGCTCGATACTCTCAATTCTAATTTTAGCTGCAGTGCTTTATCCAATACATTCGATAAACCTAAACGCGCTAAAAATTCATGGCGATGGGAGTGAATTTCTAGAAATTGAGGTTTTCAAAAAATTTCTTTTCTTTCCAATTTCTATCATAGCTATTCAATTTGGTGTAATCGCTCTAGCATGGTCTGAGCTGATATTTTCTTTTGCTTGTTTCTTTGTTAATACAAAATACAGTGCCAAAATCATGGGGATAGGGCGAATAGAGCAGTTATCTATTTTCTTTAAAAGCGCTTTTATTACGTTAATAGCATTTTCGGTTCCTTACGTTATTTTTAGTGGTCTAGATAACCTAGTGGTTAGCACAGCCTTGATCATAACAACATTCATGCTGTTGTATACACTACTACTATGGGGCTTGGATAGGGCCTCTTTTTCGCTACTGTTTTCTGAAGTTTATCATCTTGTACGTCGAGGAAAAGTTTGAAAATTTTGATAGTTGCCGATAAAAAAGGGTGGGCTTACGATAACATTGCAAAGTATGTTCAAACTAACTTCGCTAGTGAGCATCAGGTTACTATTACCTATCTCGAAGAAATAACGAAGAATGGATTTCGAAACCCCTTAAAAGCAATAAGCGCGCGATATAATCGGTGTCTTAAGAGAATTTCAACCCGGAAAGTGAGGTTCGATGTTGTTATTTATTTAGGGTTCTATTTTATCGACCATAGTATTGATATTCCTTGTAAATTGACTGTTGTTGGGATTTACACTACGGGATTTCCGCCAGCTCAATCTGCGGTAACTAGAATCGAGGAATTTCGACAGAGGTACTTGGATAAAGCTGATGCTGTAATAGTTGGAACGAAGCAGCTAGTGAATGAGTACAGCGCTTTTCATGATAGTGTTTATTTTTGCAATATGGGTTTTGATGAAAATTTTTGGAGCTCTGATTCATTAACCACTAAATTATCTAAAGATGCCACATCTAGTGCTGGGAAGGTCTTTACGATTGGATGGACTGGTAATCCTGACAGGGCATTTAAGGGCTTTCATACGATAATTGAACCTGCAATTGAGAAACTTAGAATACGATATCCGCAAGTAAGATTAAAAACCCAATTTAGCGGCTCGCTTACCCAATTACGCAATTTTTATTCTGATGTGGATGTTGTTGTAATTGCTTCTGATGCAGATGCTGGCCCATCACTTTTCGCCGAGGCTAGTTTGATGGGTATTCCAACGGTTACAACTCGAGTAGGCTGGCCAGAAATGGTAGTTGAAGATGGTGTGAATGGTTTTATTGTAGACCGAGAAGTAGGTGCTTTTTTCGAAAAAATATCAGAGCTAATTGAGCAACCGAAAGTTCTATATTCAGCGGCCACGCGTATAAGAAATGATTATATTGCCAAATTAGGCCACCGTGTATTGCGAGATAACTGGTCAGTTTTGTTTGAGCATTTAGAGCGTAAACTGTGATGCCGACACTTACAGTTGCACTTGCATCGTATAATTGCGATAGCTACGTTGTAGAAGCTTTAGAAAGTTTGGCACCAAGTTGCATTCGAACGCGAACGAAGCTTGTTGTGATAGACGATTGTTCGAGCGATAGAAGTATTGATCTAATTCGTGCGGTAGGTGATAGGTTTCGAGATTTAGATTTGACGCTAGAGCAGAATGACAGCAATCAAAGCTTGGGTTATGTTCGTAATCGCAGTATCGAGTTGTGTGACACCGATTACATCGTGATGGTTGATGCTGATGACGTTTTCCATCCAGATTTCTGTAATATTATTTTGAATGCCCTTGATAATAATTTGGGTGTTGATGCACTTGTATTCAACTACACAGTATTCTATGGAAGCGACTTACCTGAAAATGCTTGGAATGGTGATGTAGCTCCCTTTAAAAGCGTTTCTCCGCTAGATATTCTTGCTCGCCCAGCGTTTACCTGGATAAAAGCTTTTAATACCGATTCTTTAAAAAAATCAGGTGTACGTTTTCAGCCGAATGTTTCGCGTCAAGACATCTTTCCGCATTGGGATTTTTTCACTCAAGAGAACCTTAAAATTATTATGTCTCCACAGTCATTGGTTGCATATCGACAAAATGACAAGAGTGCGACATTTGATAATGGTGCTAAGCTTCTTGATATGTTTTTTGCATTAGAATTAATTGAAAACTTTGTGGCTTCAAAGCTTTCTGGTGAGTCAGAAAATCTCTATTTGAGATGGAAATATAGTGTGATGTTCGGCACTTGCTCCAGAATCAAGCGAGCTCATCGGAATTTAGCGCTAGAGAAAACAAAAAAACTGGTTAAAGTAGCTGAATATAAGCGCGTAAGAGCAAATTTGAAACTCAACTACAATGATATACGAAAGCGTATTTTTTACAAATTCATATTTAATGATCAATTATTTTTACGCATTACTTTCAAAGTTTCAGAGTCGGCGCATAATATTCTTAGAAAGGTTAAATCATGGCTAATATGAGAAATATGTTGGTAAAGTTGAAAAATGAAAACTTTGCCATACGTGTTGTATGGCACCTTTACTTGCTTATACGAGGTTGGTTTAGCTTAAAATTTCTAAGTGATGAAGAGAAAATCATCTCTCTTTACAAATCATATAGCGGCAGGATACCAAACTTAGATGCCCCTTTGTTGTTTAGCGAGAAACTTCAAGCTATTAAGTTAGATAAGGAGAAGAGCTCGCTAATGAAGGAGTTCGCCTGTAAGTACAAATGTCGTGAAGCACTGTCGAAGAAAGGTTTGGAAAACATTCTTATAAAACTCCTTTACGTAACTGACAAGCCTCTGGATGTCCGTAATCTGGAACTCCCTAAACGTTATGTGATCAAAGCAAGCCACGGTTCGGGGTGGAATATCATAAAATCTAATGAGAATCGTAAACTTAACTGGTTTTGGGTTAAGGTACTCACTTGGGTTTGGTTGAAATCGAATATATTCTGGTTAGGGCGTGAATCATCATATAAAGATCTTAAGCCTTTCATTATCATTGAGGAGTATCTTGAGAATACCCGTGGGAATTTACTGGATTATAAGTTGCATTTTTTTAATGGCAAGTTTGAGTTTGTTCAAATCAATTCCGACAGAAATGGTAAAGCCCCTGTTCAGAACTTTTATGATATAGATTTTAAGCTGTTGCCGTTCTATAAAGATATAGAAAGCAATCCAGACGTATTGATTGAAAAACCAGCTTTATTTAACGAAATGATTGAGATAGCTTCGAATCTGAGTAAACCATTCGACTATGTACGTGTTGATTTCTATGAAGTTTCAGGGAAGCTGTATTTTGGTGAAATGACCTTTTTCCCTCATAGTGGTTTACCAGATTTCAGGCCGGTTGAGTACGATGAATTTTATGGCAATCGTTTGAGTATAACCTGAATGAACAATCTTAAAGTCATCCACTTTACTAATGTTCTAAATCGCGGCGGTACTGAGATGATGCTCTTGGATTTAGTTGCAAATTCAGATGATTCGCTCGAACACCAAATTGTCGTGAACTATAAATATGAGGAAGATAAACGAGGTGAGTTAGATGCTCTGTTCGAGGCGCACGGGGTACAGATTTTGTATCTTAAAAATGCGGTAGCGGATGGTTATTTTCGATATATACGAAATGTGTACAGAACGCTAAAACCTCGATTAAATAATGCGAGTGTAGCGCATATTCATTTAAATGCGAAATCAGGCGTTCCTGCTTTTATATGTAAAGCACTATTAAGAATCCCCGTCGTAGTTCATAGTCACGCGGTGATTGTGTATCGAGGAAGCCATTTATCGGTGCTTGCGAATAATATAGAAGCCGTTTGTCAAAAAATCCTCATTCGACTTATAAACCCTTATAAATTTGCTTGCTCAATTTCTGCGGGTAAAAGCCTTTTTGGTGGCTTTAAGCCGGGGAAAAGCAAAAAACACTTTGTATTTAATAATGCGATTGATTTAAAAAAGTTTCCAAATGAAAGTAGATTTGCTCGTTCGATGGTTAAACAGGCGGGGCAAAAACTTGTGCTCGGTAGTTTAGGCCGTGTTGTGCGCCATAAGAAAGTTGATGTTGCGATTCGACTTCTTGAGCGGTTGCGGCAAGAAGGTTTGAATGCCAAGTTGCTAATTGGCGGAAGGTATGCTGATAGTGCGTACAAATGTGAGCTTGAGAGTCTTGCAAAAGAATTACAGGTATTCGAGTTTGTGATTTTTCTTGGCTCCATTGACGACGTTCCAGGCTTCTTTAAGAAAATTGATGTTTTTGTTTCCCCATCTATTCACGAAGGCTTTGGCATAGTTGGGCTAGAAGCCCAGGCCTGCCATTGTTTTACGTTACTTTCAAATGGATTTCCTAAGCTAGTTGATATGGAATGCGGTTTAGTACGGTTTGTTGATAAAGATGCGTCTATTGATGTTTGGCTTTCTCAGCTGCTTGGATTAATTCGCCAAGAAAAGCCTCCGTTGCCTAAAATTCATGAGACGATTATAAAACGAGGGTTTTCTGCAAGCCATAATGCGAAAGCAATATTAGATACCTATAAAAAAATAGTAACGAGCTGAATGTAAATGAACGATCTAGTTAGTAGCGAACCCTATATTGTTATCGCTGGAGATACCTGTCCATATCTCGGGCATACTAAGTCCTTCGATAATATGGATGAAAACGCTATTTTTGGTGAATGCGCCGCAATAATAAAAGCGGCTGATTTTGCATTTTGTAATTTAGAGTGCCCATTTACAGATTCCCAAACAGCAATTTCGAAGCCTGGTCCACGCCTTAAAAATTCGCCAGCATATCTTGAGATTATTAGGAATGTCGGTTTTACTCACTTTGGTTTAGCAAATAACCACATCATGGACTTTGGTCTTTCGGGAATCGACGATACCCTTGAACAAATCAAACAAAGAGGTGGTATTGCGCTTGGTGCTTCAGGAGAGTTTAACACTGATACGCCAAACTATAGGTCGATTATTATCGATGGCAAATCGATAGCCTTAATCACCCTAGCTGACAGGGAGTTTAACTGCAGTCAAACGAATGGTGTTGAGGTTGGCGCTAGTATTTTTGATCCATGCTTTTCTTTAGCGCAAATCCGAGATTTAAAAGCCCAGTTTGATTTTGTTATATGTATTTACCATGGAGGAATGGAATATTTCCAGTTTCCGAGCCCAGAGCTCAGAAAGATTTGTCGTGCGATAGCGGATTTTGGTGCGGATGTCGTTTTATGCCAGCATAGTCACTGTATTGGATGTGAAGAGCACTTCGGTGAAGCCAGAATTGTTTATGGACAGGGTAACTTTCTGTACGGCTATCGCAATGAGTGTGATGTGTGGAACTCAGGCCTGCTACTAAAAGTATCGATTGTTGATGAAAAAATTCAATTAGACTACGTAGTGACCGAAGCCCATGAGCTTGGAATTAGTATCGCACCAGAGTATAAGGCTCGACAAATAATGTCAGGTTTTTTCCAAAGAAGCGAGAGATTAAGAAATGCACCACACGCAGTGAATAAAGATTTTGAACAGCTTTTATATGCACGGCATAGTTTGATCGTTAGTCAAGCGTTTGGCTGGCCGGTTTGGTTAATACGTTTGAATCGATTGGCCCAAAATAAGATATTCGATATGTTATACGGAAAAAATGCATTGCAAAGATTTTTAAATTACTCTCAGTGTGAAACGCACCGAGAAGCAATACAAACTATTCTTCGAAAGAAATTAAATAAATGATCTATGCTTTTTTCTTTTTAGGCTGCTCAGCTTTGGCATTCTTTTGGCAATACTCGCGAGGCTCCGGATCTCGGACATTTTGGTTTACTTTTCTCACATTATTTTTAATTATTCTTCCGGGTCTTCGCTCATATAACGTCGGCACGGATACGGGTAATTATGTAGGAATATATGAGCAATTCTACAGTTCAAATACAGGGCTGGAGTTTATTTTTAATTACTCTCTAGAGCTTGGCTTTACACTGTTGATGTTTTTCGCGTCTGGAATATCAGATTCACCTACATCTTTGCTTTTTATATGCTCTATAGTTTTTTGTCTTACTATAATGTTCTCTTTCAAGAGATTGAATCGCGCAGGAGCAAACTCTTTACTTCTCGTAATTAGCTTTTTGGGATTGGGCTCTTACTTTTTTATATTTAATGGTGCACGCCAAGGTATAGCCGCGAGTTTTGTTTGGCTAGGATTTTCGTTTCTGTTGACGAATAATATAAAGAAATATTTAGTATGTTGCATTGCTGCCATGTTGTTTCACAGCACTGCGGTGGTCGCCTTAGCTTTTATTATATTTCGAACACGCTTTACTTTTCTAAGAGCAACTTTAGCGGCTGGCGTGGTGGTGATTGGTTTTGGAATGCTCGCTACACTTCTACCGTTATTGTTTTCTGATTCGTTTGAAGCGCGATATGCTGTCTACATAACGCGGTCTGCGCAAGGCGGAACGTTTGTATTTCTCTTTTATTTAATTAACGCGCTCTCTATTTTATCTTTACTTTTTAAATATAGCTCAAGGTTTGCACCGTATACTTTGAACATTTTAAACTGGGGGCTTGTGGTTTTATCCTCAATTGCTTTGTCTGTTTTCGCTTACTCCCTTGATGTTAATTTTTATCGGCTGCTTATTTACTTAGACGTTTTCATTATTTTCGGGTGGGCAATTATTTTGCCTGCTATTACGTCTTTTAGAGGTCGACTACTTGTTTATATATTATTTGGTACTGTGTTTCTCATTTATATGACGTTATACACAAACCGTTTTTCTGATTTAGTTCCTTACAGTTTGGTAGTTTAAATGAAAGATTTTGGTTTAATAACAGTCGCTATTCCATTTTATAACCCAGGGAAGCATATTTTAGCTGCGGTAGAAAGCGTACTTGCACAAACCTACGAGAATTTTGAGTTATTATTGATCGACGACGGTTCTACCGATGGTTCTATGGAGTTAACTAACAAATTTAATGACTCGCGTATAAAACGATTTAGCGACGGAAGAAACCTAGGGTTGGCGGCTCGACTGAATCAAAGTGTCGCAATGTCTAAAGGCGTTTTTTACGCACGAATGGACGCGGATGATATTATCCTGCCTGAAAAGTTTGAAAAACAAGTAGAAGTCTTGGGGTTTAACTCGAAGATTGATCTAACATCGTGTGGTGTGATTTTATTGAACAATGATAATTCTGTGGTTGGCGTTAGAAAAGGACAGAAACCACCAAACGTTATTCCAGATGATGCTTTTCTTACTGGAACATTTGGTATCACACATGCGGCGGTTATGGGGCGAATAGAGTGGTTCAAAAGAAATCCATACAATGAAACCTTTAAATGTGCACAAGATATCGAGCTTTGGACAAGAACGCTTTTAGCGAATGACCTTAGTATAAAAATATTAAGAAAACCGCTTTATATCTATAGAGATGAGGGGAACGTTAAGCCAGTTAAACTTAATCGAGTTTTTAATGCTAAATATAGAATCGCAAAGATGTATTTTGGATATTCTAAAAGAGTCTATTTTGGAATGCGTTGGATTTTGTATAGCGTCATTACTTATACTTTTTCGGCATTTGGTTTAACTCATCTTCTCTACTCGAAGCGAAGCAGTACGGCATCGTCTCCGTCGAGTGAGACTGTAGCTCGGGTTGAACATGCATTAAAGGTGTATGAAAGTGAGTGACCCTGAAGTAAAAAAGCCGAAATTACTGTTGCTTGTAACTGTGCCAGACTCACTAATATTTTTTGAAAAGCAACTAAAGAGCTTGTCCCATATATTTGATGTAACGGTGTCTTGCGCTCACGACAGCAACGTATCGACTTTTATCGAGAGTGAGGGGGTCAACTATATTCCTCTATTTATAAATCGGCAATTTTCTCCTCTCCACGACGTTCGCACCGTGTATGAACTTTGCAAGATAATTCAATCGGTTCAACCAGATATACTTCATGTAAACACTCCTAAAGCAAGTTTACTTGGTTTGATTGCGGGCTTTCTAATGAGAGTTAAGGTCCGGCTTTATGTTTGTCATGGTTTTGCTCACCATTCTAGGCAAAGTTTGGCGGCTCAAAAATTTTTTAAGACGTTAGAGCGGATTCGTTGTTTATTATCCACACACGTGCTATCTGTCAGCTCAAGTTTACGAGATGAATTATCGAAACTTTCTGGTTCTAAAAAGGTCGATTTAATTCACAATGGTAGCATTAATGGCGTTGAGTTGGATGGAGTCGCGAAGACCTTCCAGTTAGCGCCAACTTATAATCCTTCTCCTAATTCTATTGAGCCATTTAGATTACTGTTCGTTGGTAGAGTAACAAAAGATAAAGGTATAAATGAACTGTTTAGGTCATTTGAAGAGCTATTCTCCGAAGGAATTAATATCGCTTTGCAAGTGGTTGGCAAGATAGAAAATACATATTACATTGACGAAATTGAACAAATGTCTAGGAAATATCCGGGAAATTTTTCGTATCTTGGATTCCTTGATGACCCACTGCCAATAATGTCAAAAAATCACCTTCTAGTATTTCCTTCGTATAGAGAAGGGTTTGGTATGGTTATAATTGAAGCTGCGTCTGTGAACCTTCCTTCGTTAGCTTTTAGGAATCTTGGAACAACCTCTATAATAGAGTCTGGAATAAATGGGTTTTTAACACCTGAGCAAACCAGTTGCGATCTGACTAGCATTATACGTAGCTTGATTCGTAACCCAGAGGAATTCAATAAAGTTAAAAGTAACTTAGCGGATCTAGCTTCTCGTTATGAGCGCGAACGTGTAATAGCAGCAACGAAGGTTTATTTAGAACAATTATTAAGGTATTGACTGTTGGTTCTTAGCTTTAAAACTACAGAATCGCGGTAGCGAATACATCAATATTGTCCGTGTGAGCGGTGGTAAATCCAAACATCATATTTAAGAGATGGCTTGTACAGTAGGCTTCGATAATATCATTTTCAGCCGCCGGAATTTAAGTACAACGTTTAGATTTAATGGTCCTTATCGATGTCGGGTTGCAAATATTAGCGGCTCTCCTGCTTTCTGCTTAGGAATATCGGTTAATAAATTCTTTGAGTACAGTTCAATTGGCTTTCTGTTATGAATAATTATGCTAACTGATAAGGAGCAGTTACTGAGCAACATGATTTTGGTTACGCAGTGGCGCTTGATGATGCTGAAGCTTTTTCTGACACACTTTTACATAAAGTCGATAACAAGTCTCAGTTTGAAGTCAAGGGACCAAGATTCCGCAAGCTTGCGGAACAACAATTCAACCGCATCGGCCTTGCTGATAAGTGGCAGGGCTGGATGCTAGGAGCAATACGATCGTGAACCGACTGATTGATGGTTTTGTATCTGCCTTCGGTCTATTGATTTTGATGCCGTTGCTAGGTGCTTTGTCAGCGCTTGTATTGATTTACCATGGGAGACCGATATTATTCCACCAAACTCGGGCTGGACTTAATGGTAAACCGTTTATAATGTTGAAATTTAGGACAATGCGCGATGCTGTCGATAGCAAGGGCAATCCTTTGCCAGATTCAGAGCGCATTACGAAATTTGGTGCATTCTTGCGTGCAACAAGCCTTGATGAACTCCCTGAGCTTTGGAACGTACTGAAAGGCGATATGAGCCTCGTGGGGCCGCGACCTTTACTCATGGAATATCTACATTTGTACACCCCAGAGCAAGCACGTCGCCACGAAGTTCGCCCGGGCATTACAGGTTGGGCACAAGTGAACGGTCGTAATGCCATTAGCTGGGAAGAAAAGTTTGAACTCGACGTTTGGTATGTCGATAATCGTTCGTTGTGGCTTGATATCAAAGTACTCTTTATGACGGTGAAGAAAGTTTTTGTACGCGAGGGTATTTCGGCTGACGGGCATGTCACGATAGAGAAATTTAAAGGCTCATCGAAATGATCAACCGCCTCGCGATCATTGGTGCAAGCGGCCACGGCAAAGTGATTGCTGATATTGCCATAGCTTGTGGCATTCGCGACATCGTATTCTATGATGATCGCTGGCAAGAACTCGGTGAACATTATGGGTGCTCTGTTGTCGGGAGTTTAGACGACGCTATTGCCGCTGGTGCGACAGAATATGACGCAGCAGTCGTGGCGATTGGTAACGCCAGAACGCGCTCTACGATTCAAAGTCAATTGCAGCGGCTGGCTCCGGCACTCATTCATCCTTCAGCGGTTATCAGTTCAACTGCTACGACAGGCCAAGGTTCCGTAGTCATGCCAAATGCCGTCATAAATGCCGACACCGTGATTGGCGATGGTGTAATTATCAATTCAGGCGCAGTAGTAGAGCACGACTGCACTATTGGCGACTACTCACATATTTGCCCCAATGCAGCGCTCGCCGGTAGCGTTACCGTTGGCGCGCATAGCTGGGTTGGAATTGGCTCGTCAGTGATTCAGCTCGTTACCATAGGCGCTCACGTCACAGTTGGCGCAGGCTCAGTCGTTATTCGCGATATTCCCGACGGTCATACCGTTGCTGGCAACCCCGCAAAACTCTTAAAGCGATAGGAAGTTATTCGTTTATGCTAAACACTCCATTCTCCCCTTGGCCATCATTCACAGCTGAAGAAGCTAAGGCCGTCCACGATGTTGTTTTATCGAATCGCGTTAACTACTGGACTGGCACCGAATGTCGCGAGTTTGAAAAAGAATTCGCTACATGGGCAGATGCGTCATATGCGGTCGCACTGGGTAACGGTACTTTAGCGCTTGATGTTGCATTGCAGGCTTTAGGTGTGAGCGAGGGCGATGAAGTTATCGTGACTCCACGTACCTTTATTGCCTCGATTTCTACCGTAGTGAACGCCGGTGCTACGCCGGTATTTGCTGACATCGATCGTGATTCGCAGAACATCGAAGCACACACCATCGAGCCAGTCATTACCCTACGCACCAAAGCCATTATTGTTGTCCATCTGGCTGGACGTCCCGCCGAAATGGACGCCATTATGGCCTTGGCCGAAAAGCACGGACTGTACGTTATCGAAGATTGTGCCCAAGCACACGGAGCGCGCTACAAAGGCCGCTCGGTGGGGAGCATAGGCCACATCGGGGCATGGTCATTTTGCCAAGACAAGATCATGACCACAGGCGGCGAGGGCGGCATGGTCACCACTAACGATGAAGCGCTATGGCGCAAAATGTGGTCATTTAAAGATCACGGCAAGAGTTACGAAGCTGTTTATGAGCGCGAGCATCCACCAGGCTTCCGCTGGTTGCACGAAAGCTTCGGCACCAACTGGCGCATGCTCGAAATGCAAGCCGTCATCGGCCGCATTCAATTGAAGCGGATGGCTTCTTGGACGGCTGCACGCCAGCAAAACACCGCAGCCATCACTGAAGCTTGTTCTTCGTTTTCAGTTGTACGCACACCTTCTGTACCAGACCACATGGAACACGCCTGCTACAAGCATTACTGCTTCGTAGAACCATCGCAGTTGGCCGACGGCTGGTCACGTGATCGCATCGTCTCCGAGATTGTTGCGCGCGGCGTGCCTTGCTTCCAAGGCTCATGCTCAGAAGTCTACTTAGAGAAAGCCTTTGACGGCACCGGCTGGCGTCCAGCTGAACCATTACCAGTCGCCCGTGAGCTAGGTGAGACCTCGCTGATGTTTTTGGTGCATCCGACGTTGACGGATGCTGAGATTCAGAAAACCTGCTCCGTCGTGCGCGAGGTGCTGGCACTAGCGCAGAAGTAGTGGAAAGGGAACGAGCATGAAAATATTAGTTACCGGCACAGCTGGATTTATTGGCCACTTTACCGCGTTACGGCTCATCGAATTGGGCCATGAAATCGTTGGATTAGACAGCATCAACGATTACTACGATGTTGAGCTCAAATATGGAAGGCTTGAAAATGCGGGGTTTAGCAGATCAGAAATTGATTGGCATAAATTGGTTGAATCAAATAAATTTGGTGGTTACCAATTTACTCGGGCAAAACTAGAAGAGCGGGAACATCTGCAACAATTATTCGAAACTCAAAAATTCGATGCTGTATGTAACCTCGCGGCCCAAGCAGGTGTTCGTTATTCTTTAGAAAACCCTTATGCCTACATCGACTCTAATATTGTCGGTTTCATGAACATTCTTGAAGCTTGTCGAAACCATAGTGTGCAGAATTTAAGTTACGCGTCCAGCTCTTCGGTGTACGGTTTAAATGAATCGATGCCGTTTAGCACCTCAGATAGCGTTGACCATCCTGTAAGTTTGTATGCTGCCACAAAAAAATCGAACGAGCTAATGGCGCATACCTATGCGCATTTATATGGAATTCGGTGCACTGGATTAAGATTCTTCACGGTGTACGGTCCCTGGGGACGCCCCGACATGGCCCCTTACTTATTTACAAAAGCAGCTTTTAACGGTGAAACGATCAAGGTATTTAACCACGGTAAAATGAAGCGTGACTTTACCTATATCGATGATATTGTTGAAGGTGTTGTTCGCGTCATTGAAAATCCGTGTTCGCCAGATTCCTCTTGGGACGCCTGTTCGCCGAATCCATCCAGCTCGTCTGCACCTTACAAAGTTTATAACATTGGCAATAGCGATACAGTTCAGCTTTTAGACTTTATTAAGGCCGTCGAGGACGCTGCGGGCATTGAGATTAAGAAAGAGTTTATGCCAATTCAACCTGGTGATGTTGTCGCTACTTATGCAGACGTATCAGATCTAGCCGAGGATATGGGCTACCGACCAGCTACGCCAGTGACGGAAGGTATGAAACGCACAGTCGAGTGGTATCGTAGCTTTTATAACGTTTAATCGTATAAAAATAGAGAAGTATTATGAGGATAGCTGTTGCAGGGACAGGCTACGTCGGCTTATCTAATGCTGCGTTGCTGGCACAACACAATGACGTTGTTGCTGTCGATATTGTTAAAGAGAAAGTAGATAAAATTAATCGTGGCGAATCACCGATTGTTGATAAGGAGCTCAGTGAGTTTTTGGCTTCTGGAAACCTCAATCTTAAAGCCACTACTGACGCTGTCGCTGCGTATGAAAACGCTGATTATGTGGTCGTAGCGACACCGACTGATTATGACCCCAAAACGAACTTCTTTAATACTAGTACGGTGGAGTCGGTCGTTGCGCAGGTGGCTGGTATTAATCCCGCTGCCGTGATTGTGATCAAGTCCACGATCCCGGTTGGGTACACCAAGGAGTTGCGCGAACGTTTTCCGGCATTGCGGATCATTTTCTCGCCAGAGTTCTTACGCGAAGGCAAGGCTCTGCACGACAACTTGTATCCCTCGCGCATTATCGTGGGCGGGTTCGATGAAAGTGCATCGGCTTTCGCTTCTTTGCTGGCGCAGGGCGCACGCAAGCAAGACGTACCGATTCTACTAACTGACTCAACCGAAGCTGAAGCTATTAAGTTGTTCGCTAACACTTATTTGGCCATGCGCGTCGCGTACTTTAACGAACTCGACACCTACGCCCAGACGCATGGGCTGGACGCCCGCCAAATCATTGACGGCGTGTGTTTAGATCCGCGCATCGGCAATCACTACAACAACCCATCGTTTGGTTACGGTGGTTACTGCCTACCAAAAGACACTAAGCAGTTGCTGGCGAATTACGACGATGTACCGCAGACATTGATTTCAGCAATTGTGGACGCCAATCGTACCCGTAAAGACTTTATTGCCGATAGCATTATAGGTCGCCAACCTCGTGTCGTTGGCGTTTACCGTCTAGTCATGAAACAAGGCTCAGACAACTTCCGTGCTTCAGCCGTGCAGGGCGTCATGAAGCGTATCAAAGCCAAAGGCATCGAAGTCATCGTCTACGAGCCCGCGTTGTCTGAACCTTCGTTCTTCAATTCGCGCGTCGTCAACGATTTGGATGCGTTTAAAGCTGAGGCTGACGTCATCATCTCGAATCGTTTGTCGCCTGAGTTGGAAGATGTTGCCGCAAAGGTTTATACCCGCGATTTGTTTGGAAGTGATTAGTGTCGTAGCCCGCAGTTTTACTGCGGGGGAAGCTCCGGGGCACACTCGGGTGGTTTGAACGAACATCGAGGTGTGTTCAGGTTGGGCCCGTAGTAGAACTACGGGCTACCTAGGCTCGGAAAAGCGTCATCTGACCTTTAGATGACGCTTTTTGTTTTTATTGACCCTTAAAAAGGTTCAATTGACTTGTTTGTGTCGGCTTTTGATAAATAATTTGGAAAAAAGTTGGATTCTTTCGCGTGATCCGTCAAGTTAGAGCTTTGACCTAAACAAAGCGACTTATTATGTTAATTCTCACAAGACGTGTCGGCTAAACTATTATGATTGGTGAAGACATCACTGTCACCGTCCTCGGCATAAAAAGCAACCAAGTACGCGTTGGCGTTTACGCCCCGCGTGACGTCGACGTGCACCGCGAAGAAATCTACCAGCGTATCCAAGGCGAGAGCATTGATTATCCCAACAGGCTCTAGCATTATTTCAAAAATGGAAATTAGTATCCAATACTATCAATTGAATGAAGCAAAAGGCGTACACGTGCAGTGTATTAATGTTAGCTATTAGTTACAATTGGATGTTTCTGATTTATGATTGAGAATATACCGCTATCTAAAGTACAGAAGGAAAGACTGACGATACTCGAGCCACAGCTAAGATCATGTGTCAAAACTGCCGATCTAAATCGAGCTAAGAAGATTACCGCCGAAATTCAAGAATTATTACGACCCACATGCCATGAAACCCGCATCCTGCAAGCTAAGAATTGGCTTTATGAAACTGCATTGGAAGCTGGCCGTCTAACGTACGCAAAGCTTGGGTTTGAGGGGACGATTCAAAAAAGCAGTTCGAGAACTAGGTTACATCTTGAAGCGATTTCGCTCCTAGCAATTTGTTATCTAAGAGAGAATAACCTGGAAAAAGCTCGGGGAATGGTTGCTCGAGCCGTAGGGAATATTAACAATATTAAATCCCCAGAGAGACGGAAGCAGTTTCATAGGCGCCTAATCCAGAGGCTGGAAGAAGAAAGTATCCTAGTAGGTTTGAAGTCAGAAATAACCGATTCGCTTATTCTGGAAGAAGTTGATTACCGAGCAATTCAGCTTGTTAAAATGAAATCCGAAAACGAGATATTTGCAGAGATGGGGAGAGCGGTTCCTCAAAGGTCTGTTGACCTCCTCCAAGACATCAGGAGTGCTTACATCTTGCGCCTTCCTGGCCCCGATCGAAAAATGCTTCTACCGCCCATAACCGAAGAAAACAAGGAGGCTCTTGGTAAACGTGCAAGTTCCGCGTTAAAACGAGTTGCTTGGAGGGCTGTTTGCTGCTCCGACAGTGATATTTATAAAGCATGGAGCCAAGGACTATCGGTTGTTTATGATAAAAAGTATATTGTTGGAGCGATCGTTGCAGCATTTACCTCCGCCAGTATTTCGGTAATGATGGTAGCCGCGAGCGCGGCAGCATTGGCCATAAAGTTTGGTGCAGAAGTCTTTTGTGAGATGTATGCCCCAAGCTCACTTATGATCGATAGAAAGGATAAAAGCTAACAATTTAGGGTGTGATAAAGACTATCAAAGCCTAAGGTGTTCAGGCTATCGCCTAGGAAATCTCTGGCTCTTCGCTCTTTTATCTTGGGGGCCCCCTGAAAAACGGAGCATTGTCAGTGGATCAATTTTACTCCGTTGGTAACACTGTGCCTGATCAAAACCGTTATCGTGCTTTTTAAGCAGCTCGCGGCGTCGTTTACTAAAATAGGCAGGATTAAGTTCGCGTTCAGCGCAAAACGTTGCCTGGGTTTGACCGCTTTGCTCAAACGCCTCAAAAAGCTCTAGCCATTGCGCATGGCTGCGATGGGTACGACTCATAAATCACCTCGTTGGTTGAAACGTGGTGATTAATTAGGCCATCTGCAACCGTGTGCCTAGGTGTGGAATCTGTGACGCTTACGCAAAAATGAGTTTGGCTAAGTGATAGACTGGTAGCTTAAACCTGCACTGTTCATACTTAACTTAGATTGCACCAGCTAATTTAGTCAACCGTTCAGAGTCGAGCATCAATCCGGTGAAGAAAATCGACGACCAGTTATTTGGAGTACCGTACTCAGTATCCTTCGAGTCACGATATTTTTTTATCGCATCCTTTAATTCAAATTCCGTTACAGCTCGCGGTTCATCAGGAAGAGTTAACGCTAATATGTCTCGAGGTCGAAGCGCTAGAGTCGACCATTGTTTTTCAAACCATCCTTGTGTGGCAGGGTTGAGAATGACATTCTCTAAATGGAAGAGGAGTATGTCTAAATTAGGATGATCCTTATTGATAACTTCAATAGATATTTCTGGGGTCTCGAAGCTTCCTGTAAAACTTGACTGATACAGCCTTTGCTGGACAAATGCATCGTAGTATGGATGAATCGCTCTGGCCGATGGAAAATCACCTTTTACTCGTGTTCCTCGAAGTGAGTTACAGTTACATGACGGAATTAAATTGTGAGAAAAACAGGAAAACTCAGGGTAAATGTCTTTAGGAAGGTAATGGTCTATAGATCCATTTCCAAAGCTACCACACATTGGGCAAACTAAAGGTGATAGATTACGACGAAATTTCTGAATGAAACTAAGTCTGCCCTTAGGAGGCTTTAGGTAGTGAAGTTTTAGTGAATTTTTCAGTGGTTCCCCAATATTAATTGAGTTTATAACCCATGGATTACCACCGTTTTCAACATAGCTTTGATACTGTTGACGAATTCGCAAATATTCATTCATTAAATCGGGGTAGCTACTCAAGCGAGAATTATTAGCCAACAGTTGTAGTTCATGAATATTATCTATTTCAGGAGGGCTAATCGCTTTCATAAATAGCATCCTCGTTAAGCTTGCGATGTAAATACATGATTACGTCTGAGGATAATTCTTCCTTTAGCTCGTTTAATATTATATCTCGCTCTTGTTTGTTCGACGGTAGGTTGTTTATTAGTTTTGCCACCAAGGCGTTGGTTATCTCATCCTCAAAAGCAAAATAAGAAATTGCTCCGACATCGGCTCCAAATGTCTTGATTCTGGGGTTTTGAATCACAACTTGATTATCCTCGCCAGCTTTGAAAACTAACACTTGGGAGCGAGGAACTTCCCTCACAAAATAAGCTGAGTGTGTGGCTATCAATGCAATAGACCCTGTCAACTCAAGTAAACGATCGAGAATTGTCACAAATTCGGATATAAAGTTCGGATGGAGGTGGGTTTCTGGCTCATCCAATAAAACAAGAGTCCCATTTTCGATAAACAAACAAGCTTGGACTGTAAACTTGAGAAATGCTAGCTGACCACTACTAAGCGGATAGGCGTTATTTTCTTGCAAAACAACGGGGTTTGCATTACCTACAACACTGCCTTGAATTTCTAACCTTGCTTGCTCCCCTCCTTCTTTTAGTCTGAGCAGTGGGACATAATGCTTTCCCCGAACGCTACGGATATGGTTAGCCCAAGCGGTTGGGTTAGACTTTAGGGGAATATGTATATTGTTGATATTTGGAAGTGTTCGAATAGCTTGCTGAAAAAGGTCCCAACGGTCGTTACTTCCGATAGACTCAATAGAACGAGCTAGCTGCACGCACAAGTCACAAAAGCCCTCTTGTGCTTTTGCTCGAGCATTTCGGTTTAGAATAAGACGTCGATATTTGATTTTGCCTCGCACTCTTTCAGGAGGGAACGTATTTACTGTTTCACCAGGCGTTGCGATGGCAAGAAGACGGTTAATAAGTGGTCGACCGATTTCTCGATCTTGAAAATCTGTACCATTAGTTATCAATGAGTGAGCGACAGTGTAAAGTGCTTGGCTTTTACCTAATCCATTTTTTCCGATTAGAATACTAATTCGTTTGGGTAGAATACTATTAGTCTCGAAATTAAGCTCAAAATTATGTGGCACAGAGAAGTTCGGTAACTGATATGAAAGTGATAGCTTCGTTGAAATACTCGAAAAGCTTTCTTCATCTAGCCCATCAAGAATAGAACTTGCATTATGAAAGGCATAAAAACGTTCAGAGTCTCTCATAAAAGACAGCTTAAAAACTTCTGTCTCAGTTGCTTTGGACACCAGAAACCTATTAGTCCCACCGGTTTTTTTCAAAGCAACTAGGTCGTTTAAAGATTTTAACGCTTCTTCTGCATTTTTATGTCCAAGTTGGCGTACTAGCATACGGTAGTCATTCATGGAGCGTTGAATTGTAAAAAAAGTGGGTAATTCTTCTGCGTTAATTAAGTCACTTTCAAATCTAAGTCGTCCAATATGATTTACTCTCTCATCATTTGATATAAAGCCTAGCATCAGGTTTCCATTTATAGGGTCGGAACCACTTCCCAGATGAATAAAATATTCGTAGGCGCATCGATATGTAAAATCATTCCAATTATCTTCTGAAGGCATCAGAAAGATGGAAGGTTCTTTAAGTGTTCGGAAGTCTAACGGCTCCGAGCAGAAATATACGCTGAAGCTCGATTGCTTTTCCATTGAATTTCCCTGGTAGACTTTTGTATTAAAACGTTAAACTTTAATACGGCTTGTGTTGTTTTTGCAAAACTTTTTATTTTAGAGTGATGAGTTGAGGTAATTAAAAAGTATGACTCACCACCCAAACACCCGCGGTATCATCCATACCGCGGTCACACTATAAGCCAGCAACACCAGCACCTCAATCCGCGAAAAGTCCGCGAAACGGTACGCCCCCGCATTCATCACCATTAGGTTAGTCTGGTAGCCGAACGGGCTGATGAAACTCGCTGAGGCGCCAAAGACGACCGCCATCACAAAGGGCATAATGCTCACGCCCAAACTTTCTGCAATATCTATCGCTACAGGGAATACAATCGTTGCGGCGGCGGATGTCAACCGCTGACCATACTTTTATGGTTAATATAACCGCCAAGTAGGTCAAAAGATCTGTAAAAAGTGTCAATTGACCCAATGCGGTACCTGTAACCACTCCAATGAACCCTAGCAGTGTGATTGCTTCCTGTTTGCCTATCAGGGTAGGGCTAAGGCGCTGCCCCTCGAGCAAGAAGAAATTGCGCTCTCGATTGCGGTGCCTGTAAAAGTCTTCGCTGGTCGCTAGAACTAGGCGGTCACCGGCGCGAATGGCGACTTAGCCTAATTTGCCAGAGATGCGCTCGCCACCTCGGTAAGGTTGTTCAGATGTTGCTGTTTGTGTGTATTGACCCCGAAACCAGCTCAGCTGACTGAGATGTTGTCAACAAGGTGTGAAAACCTCTCCATTCATCCGCGCGTGGACGCGACCGTAAGCGGTCAGGTCCTCGATTTCTGTGGCGTAACCCGCGTCTAACTGTTTTTAAATAGGTAGTTGCTCATGAAAGTTCTATTAGCCTTTGGTACGCGCCCAGAAGCGATCAAAATGGCGCCGTTGGTGAAAGCCCTTCAAGCCGATGCGCGCTTTGAGGTTGTGGTTGCTGTAACCGCTCAGCATCGCGAGATGCTCGACCAAGTGTTGGGCTTATTCGAGATCACACCCGATTACGATTTGAATATCATGAAAGCAGGGCAAGACCTGTACGACGTGACCTCGTCGGTGCTTTTGGGCATGCGCTCAGTACTGGCAGGATCTCAACCCGAGCTGGTGCTGGTGCATGGTGACACGGCAACGACTTTTGCTGCATCTCTAGCAGCTTTTTATGCGCGGATCCCAGTAGGGCATGTCGAGGCAGGCTTGCGTACACACGATTTGTACTCGCCATGGCCAGAAGAGGCGAACCGTCAATTGACCGGACGTTTATCCCAATGGCATTTTGCGCCCACTGAGCGTAACCGTCGTGATTTGCTGGCCGAGGGCGTTGATGAAGGTTCGATTTTGGTCACCGGCAACACCGTTATTGATGCGTTGCAGTGGGTCACTTCGAAGATTGCTTCGTCTGATGCGTTACGTGCGTCGATTGCCGATGCATTGACCGCTGCTGGCTTGTCGGTGGACTTGTCATCGTCGCGTTATGTGCTGATCACCGGGCATCGTCGCGAAAACTTCGGCCAAGGCTTCGAGAATATTTGTGCGGCACTGCGTTCGTTGGCGGTTGCGCACCCCGACGTGCATTTTGTTTACCCAGTGCACTTGAACCCGAATGTGCAGAAGCCAGTACGCTCGTTACTCGGCGGCTTGACCAATGTGCACCTGATTGAGCCCCTTGGCTACGAGCCGTTCGTTTGGCTCATGCAGGGCTGCCATTTAGTCCTGACCGACAGCGGCGGCGTGCAAGAAGAAGCCCCAGGCCTCGGCAAACCCGTGCTCGTGATGCGCGACACCACCGAACGCCCCGAAGCCGTCGAAGCCGGCACCGTGCGCCTGGTCGGCACCTCCGTCGACGCTATCGTCTCGTCGGTATCATCGCTGCTGACTGACGCTTCCGAGTACGCCTCCATGTCCCGCGCCCACAACCCTTATGGCGACGGCAAAGCTTGCGCTCGTATCTGCGACTTCTTGGGCTCATCGGCGTCGTAGCCCGCAGTTCTACTGCGGGGGAAGCACCGGGGCACACTCGGGTGGTTGGTTTGACATTGGTGTAGTGGGTGATTAGACCCGTAGTAGAACTACGGGCTACCTAGATTGAGAAAGGAGCCGTTTGGCTCCTTTTTGCGTTTACTCGGCCATGACACTGAAATTGCGCACAAAAGCCTACTATGAAATACGATTTTCAAGGATGCACCAAAGCTATCTTTGGCTTATATTAGGTATTCAACCGCTTTACTAATTTGGACAACGTTTTGCAAAAGCAAATATCCTTACGCTCATTGAAGCTCGTTAACTTTCGTTGTTTCGATGAGATCACTATCAACTTCGATCAGAGCACCACAGTCTTAATTGGAGCGAATGGTGGTGGTAAAACCGCATTATTAGATGCGATTGCTATCGCTTTAGGACCTTTGATAGGAGCTTTCGACTTTTCCAATGGAAAGCACTTCAGTGGACAAGATATTCGCCAGTTCAAGGCGAGAGCGACGAGCCAGCTCGAAATGGAATATGCTAACGGCGGCGTATCGTTGATCGCGACTGGATGCATTCCGCTAGCAACCAAAGGCTGTGAACAACAATGGGGACGAGAACTTTCAAGTCCGAAGAATAGTAAAACGACAATCAAGAATGCTAAACAGTTAATTAATTATGGGCAGTGGCTCCAGTCAAAGGTCAAAACAGGCGATTCTGAAGTGATTTTGCCTTTGATTGCATATTATGGAACTGGGCGTCTTTGGCATCAGCGGCATTTACACCAAATCGATAAGAAATTGAAAAAATCATCGCGAACAATTGGCTACACGGACTGCCTCGACCCAGCATCAAGTTATAAGTTATTTTCGAGCTGGTTTAAGTACTGGTCGTTGAATGCTCAGACCGAACGGTTAAAAGCTTTTGAAGTCGGTGAACCTGTACCCAAAAGTGAATTTGACGATTTTCTAATTTCAGTAACGTCGGCCGTAAATAAATGTTTGAACGTGTCAGGGTGGCATAACATCAAATATTCGTTTGCTGCGGAAGATATCGTAATTGAACATAAGGAACACGGGCAATTACCGGTGAAGCTATTAAGCGATGGCATCCGAAACATGATCGGAATGATTGCAGATATAGCGTTCAGAGCAACAAAACTTAATCCACAACTGGGTGAGCGAGCCTCGGAGGAAACTCCCGGAATTGTCCTTATTGATGAAGTAGATATGCACTTGCATCCCGAGTGGCAGCAAGTTGTTGTTAGTAACCTAAAATCAGCTTTTCCGCACATTCAATTTATAGTTACAACACACAGTCCCCAGGTACTGAGTTCAGTCAAACGCGAAAATATAAGAGTTCTTGACCGCAACAGCGCTGGCGAATTCATAGCTGAACCTCCATTGGAGGATACCTACGGTCGCGATAGTGGTGAAGTAATGCATACGACTATGGAAGTCGATCCTAGCCCCCCGATTGCAGAGAAATCGGATATGAATCGTTTGCTTGAATTAGTAGATAGTGGATTGTATGAATGCGCCGAAGCACAGGAACTATTGAAGTCAATGAACGAAAAACTGGGAGTGGAACACCCCTTTATCGTGCGTTTACAAAGAAGTATTCGTCGACAACAAATTATGAGTCAGTTAGGTGAGTCGTGAAGTATATAAAAAAAGGAGTGGGGCATCATCCCCAGTTGCAAAATGCGGCTCTAAATCCTCCTAATTCATCGGCTGAGGCCTCGGCGCGTTGGAACTCGCTGAAAGACAAAAAGGGACTACTCAGTATCTTGCTGCGAGAGCAGTATCATTTGTGTGGTTATAGTGAATATCATTGCTCACCGATTGGTTTTCACATCGAGCATGTTGAAAATAAATCCCAAAATCCACAAGGTACGTTTGAATTTTGCAATTTATTGGCTTCAGCGTTCCATAGTGATGCATTAGCGCGAATTCCAGCAAAAGATCTCTTCGGCGGGCATTCTGTGGGCAAGTCTATTTCTGTAGATATGACTCGTTTCGTTAGCCCTTTAGATGCCGGATGCTGGCACTACTTTGTCTATTTGCAAAGCGGTCGTGTTATTCCAAATCCAAGGATTGGTGAACAATCTCGTGATAAAGCATCCTACACAATTGATTTGCTGAATTTAAATAGTGCGTTCCTGGTCAGCAAACGTCGGGCGCATTGGACGTCATTGGCAGCGGAGTTTGATGAGCATGTTGAGCAGGGGTGGTCTATTCGCTACTTGGTTGAAGCTTATCTTGTACCTACCAATTCTCGCTTGTTCCCATTCTTCAGTGTGACACGGCAGTTTTTTGGCACCGTTGCTGAACAAGTGATAGCGGAGGCTTAAGTTTTAGCCTGTTAAGGTTGGTGATCTTCCTGCTTTCACAAGCTCACCAATAACTGATGCCGAAAACAGCTTTCCTACCGTTGCGTTCTGATTAGTAGCGAAGTGTTTCACTGTGCAGTTCCATCTGGTTTGAATCGTTGTGTTAGTGGGTAAGTTATAGTTTATCTGCGGCTGGCGCGGGCTGCCCCTGCGCGGCAACACGTCAGTAATTTGGGTACCAAATTCAGGTTCATCGTCGCTCGGTTCAAGATCGTCAAAATAGTCATAGCGTTGGTGCCTGATTTTAGGATGGAGAAATACTAATATGAATAAGCTTTGCTGGAACTACGTGTATAGCGACCATTGGGGTTGAATCCGCTTTCGAAATGAAGGATCTCATAAAGTGGAACTAGATCATAACTGTACGATTTATTGGAGGATTACAATATCGCGCCACTGACTATTTGTGTAGGCATCGCAACCTACCGCGCGCTAGACCCGTACCAAGGGTAAGGGCTACAATGCGACTTCCTGAATACGCAGTAAAGAGACGCAAGGACGTAAGATGATTTTAGTCACTGGAGGCGCGGGTTACATTGGCTCGCATACGGTTGTGGAGTTGCTTGAGGCTGGGCACGAGCTGTTGGTGCTTGATGATCTGTCGAATAGCGTCCGCGAGAGCCTAAATCGTGTTGAGCACATCACCGGCAAGAAAGTCATCTTTGTGCAGGGCGATATTGCTGACAAAGCCTTACTGCGTTCCATTTTTTCCGACCACTCGATTACTGCGGTAATGCATTTTGCTGGCTTTAAAGCGGTCGGTGAGAGTGTGCGCGAGCCGCTGATGTACTACCGTAACAATTTCAGCGGCACCGTGAGCCTGTGCGAAGTCATGAACGAGTTTGGTGTGAAGCGCATCGTGTTTTCGTCATCGGCTACGGTGTATGGCGATCCAGCGAGCGTGCCTATCCGCGAAGACTTTCCGACGGGCGGCACCACCAACCCTTACGGCACCTCAAAGTACATGGTCGAGCGCCTGCTTGCCGACCTCTGTATTGCCGACCCTGAGTGGTCGGTAACCGTGTTGCGTTACTTTAATCCCGTCGGCGCCCATGCGTCGGGCTTGATTGGCGAAGATCCCAATGGCATTCCCAACAACTTGGTGCCGTACATTGCACAAGTGGCGGTCGGCAAACTCGAGCAGTTAAGCGTGTATGGCGACGATTACCCGACGCCCGATGGTACCGGTGTGCGCGACTACATTCACGTGGTCGACTTGGCGCGCGGACACCTTGCTGCGCTAGAGCACATGCGTCCGGGCTTCGATGCGGTGAATTTGGGTACCGGCAGCGGCGTGTCCGTGCTGGAGATGATCCGCGCGTTCGAAGCCACCTCAGGTCGCTCGGTGCCATTTCGCGTCGTTGCTCGTCGCCCTGGCGACATCGCCCAATGCTACGCCGACCCAGCCTACGCCCTTGAGCGCCTCCGCTGGCGCGCCGAGCTCTCGCTCGACGCCATGCTGCGCGACACTTGGCGCTGGCAATCGCAAAACCCTGACGGCTACGAGAAATCGTAGCCCGCAGTTCTACTGCGGGGCAGCGCATTCACAAATAAAGCTATTGCGATACACTAATACCGCGATTGCAGGTACTCAACGATGTGATTTGCTTGCCAATAGTGAGCAACATGCTCGATACGTACCGTCCGTTTCTCAACCGGGTCAAGATAGCCTTGCTCTAAGTTGAGATCATTCTTAACAAGCCAATCGAAGATTTCCGCGTCATTCAGTTCGGCCGCAAAATGTCCGACGTGATAACCAGCGCCAGGGTGCTCGTGCAATAAGTTCGGGTCTGCAGCGTTATCTAACAGCATCTTGATGATGCTTTTTGACGCTACAATTTCTTCTTCACAAGCGATGCTTTTCAAATGCGCGAAATTATTTAAAGCATGCATAAGTGGTGTTCGAAATTGCTCCGATAGCCGTTGATTCGCATCCGCACCCAACGCTAACAGATGTTCTACAAAATCCGGACGGTTGCACTGAATGGCAAGTCCCAAGGGTGTAAGCTTCTGTTCATCAGTTCGTGTGCCGACAATTTCACTGATACGATACCGGTCTTTCTTGACCTTTTGCAGCAGTTTCAGAACAATCTCGGCGTCTGCTTCAGACCTCGTATCTAAATAGTTTTGTAGCGCTATGACAAGAGGTGAGTAACCACGCTCACTTATGGCAAAATCTAACCTAAAGGTTTGCGCCATGAGCGCTTGGAAGGTGTCATACTGACGATGTTGAATAGCTTGGGAGAGTTGTTCCAAGCTGAGTGCAGAATCGCCGATACGAGATTTACGTTTCGCGAGGTCAAACTTCAGCTCGTCAAAGCGAGCAATCAACATCTTCGGCCGCACTTTGCCGTAATCCACCTTCGCATTCGGAAATAGCTTTTTGCAATCCCGCTGCCATTGTTCAATTTCATACTGTTTTACGAAGTTAGGCAGTTGTTTGTGTGCCTCTTTGGGATACTCACTTACATGGTCATGGGGCTGCTCAAAGCCGAAAATGATACCTAAATTCTTGGCTTTTTTTAACAGCGGCGCATCGCCTTTCTTGCCTCGCATCGAACCGAGCAAGAGAGAAAAATGTGTTAACGCTTCTTGCTCCTCTGGACCGAAACAAATACTCAGCTCTAATAGTTCAGAACACGTCTTACACGCCTTCGTTATATCCCCGTTCTCGAAATCCTGTTTCGCCTGCCTCCATGTTTGCAGTAAATCATAGCCCCACAAACATAGCTTCTTTTCGTCATTGGTACGTGGTTGCTCGGGCGGTAAAAACAGTCGAAGATCACAGTTTGAATGACGCAATAGAATACCCTCGAACAGACACTCTGCAGGTGTCTTTTCTCTCGCTTCTTCGTTTTCTTTTTCTTTTGGCTTAAAAGAGTCGAGCAAGCGTGCGTGCAGCAGTATCGTGAAGAACCGTTGTTGATTTTCCTGCTTGAGTGTTGATGCTTCTTGCAGCAACTCCTTTATTTTTTCGAAGCTTGCAAGCTCTGTCGTTCGCCAACAACGTAATCGGTCAATAGCATCCTTGTCGAGCGAGGATTTGAATACTTGCCAAGCCGGGTCGTTTTTCACAGCATCTAAAGCAACCGCGGTTGCATGCCGTGAATTATTCTTACTCATCATCTGCTGCAGTGATGGAAGATAGTTCTCGCAGGTGTGGATATGACAAAGTGCATTGGTAAACTCAATTGCGTAAAGCTCCCCCCAAATGAATTCTTCAATTTCACGAGGTGTCATCGCGAAGAAAGATGTCTGCAAGAGTTTTTGTGCGAGGTTACTAATGCTCGACGATAGAATCTGCTTAAGCTCTCGAAGATAAGAGTCTGTCACCAACCCTTTAAGCTGATTGATGATAACCTCATCGATCAGGTGGTTGTATCGGTTGTAAGCAGTATGCAGGCTATCTAATTCATTGCGCTGCTTCTCTGTAAGCCGAAGGCCAAAGCCGTCAGCCCAAACTTTCAGAATCTTTAGTGGCGCGAATAAAGTGGTTTTGGGTGCTTGTTTCATGCTTGCTTCCTTTCTTGAGCGCGTTCTATGTCCTTTACGAAATTCATTGCTGCGCGCCAGTCACTCGGTGTTCCCGGAATTGTTTTAATGTGCCCACTCGGAGACACCAGCTTGTTGTGCTTCGTGCCTTTTTTAAAACACCAGCCACTTTTAATCAAACTATTTACTAACTTATTGATTCGTTTGTTATTGCTAAACTTCATGATTCCTCCTTGTGTCGGTGCCTTGCGGCACCGACATTGGCTTTGATTACTTCCGTGGAGGGTTGTTAGTGCGACCGCCACCTGACTTGCCGCCTGTCTTACTCGGCCAGCCAGCTTTACCCGCGTGATGGATTGAATCGTTCATAAATAATTCCTTTGTTAGTTGATTTGAATTTATTCACCCGTTGATTGGGCGAAGTTCATTGTTGACTAACAGCTATGGCTAATACGACGAGGTGCTGCGGGAAAAAATTTGAAATTCTTTTTTAGCGGCAGAGAGGGCTGCCCTTTTTTATAGCGGAAGCCGCAGCTGGCAAGGAGCGCGCGTTGTGGGAAGTCGGGGGTGGGTGAGCTGACGTAGCCAGCTTTTTGCGCTATGCCAAAATCGATATAAGCGCGGAAAACGGCGATGCCGAACGAGCCATTTGCGCGGAGCGTAAAGATTAATGACTTGTTCAATACCAACCCGGCTCGCAAGCGATGGGCAGCTGCGATGCCAAGAGCTGAGGTCTAGTTCTATGGTATCAACATTCAGGCTTTCAATAATCTCAATTTTTTGTCGATTAACGGCGTGCGTCACACGAATTTCAATAACGTATCTTCGTTGTCCGATATACCCAATCAGATCGGCCTTAACTTGTTTGTTCAGAGTAACTTCTACGTCCACATGATCAAACTTGATGACTTTGTTGTTCGGAAATACCAGCGAGCGGGATGCTTGAATGATCTCTTTTGCCGCCCGGTGTAGATCCGTCTCGCCATTGCTGCCGCCTGACTTGCGTCCTACCCTATGACGATAATGATGACGTTTGTGCTCTCCTTTAACGACACTCACAGATGACTTGCACAGCGCACATACATACCTAGTTGCTTTGGTTGCATCATCAACATGCGTGCGTTCTTGTCCTTGCTCCGTCAACGCGAAAACCATCATGACACTGGGTCTCGCATTGACAATAGCGGAGTTTGACAGACTTCGCACATGTGGGCGAGCGCGTGACTTTGCCAACGGCTGCCGCACCCCATACAGTTGTAGATAAACTGTTCTCGACTAGGGAAATCACATTTTTCTGGCGTTCTTCGCCAACGTTTGGCGGTCAATGACTCGCTAAAAAGACGAAGTAGAAGTTGCTGATACTCGTGTGGCTCCACGTTTTGGAAGTCGCACCGAAATTCGTTGAGTTGAATTTCTAAAATCGGATAACTTCTTGGAATTAAGGTTAACAGCTCGCCATGAAAAGGACGTAACTCATGCGTCAGTATGACAGCAATCTGAGTATCTTGGCTATAAACAACAAAATCAGCAGAGTACTCATCAAATTCGACATCGAGTTCAATGTCTTGAATATTTAGTGTCCGACTCTCGAATAGCGAGGCATAGGGCACCATTATGCAACTCAACTGATTGAGTATTTGCATGGTGCTGCCATAAAGTGATTCCGCGAATGCATGCAGACATCCCTCATCGTTGTCGCTGGCACGGTGTGCAAAATGCCAGTCTTGAAGGTCGCCCTTCTTCGCTACCACATCAGCGAAACAGGCGGGGCAAATGCAATCGCATTTTAGTCCTCGTTCAACTTGGGTCACATCAACCCAACGGCCGCTAGACTTTTGAATTGCGAATGGAATTAGCGAATAACTCATTGCATGCTCCTTAGGCTAATAAACGTCGTATTGACGTGGTTGAGATAACCAAGGAAACTCAATAAAAGTTAGCGAAAGACAGAGAATCACCGAGAATCTTTATGGAAAAACAAACAGTTAAAGTTGCGGCTCGTTGTGCCAAGGACTGGGTTGAGCATCTCGATAAAAGTAAAAAGCGACTTCAAGCGTTTCACCATTTGCTCAAAGAAATGAGTCGCCAGGTTCTGGATTCGGACGCAGCAGAATCAGATTTTACCTTGACTGACTTGGTTGATCGCCCTGAACAAGCCGAGAGTAATACCGCGCATGGTAAAGCATTCTCGAGTTTTGAAAAGAAACTCGCGGCGTTTTCCGATGCATTGCGTGAATTTGCAATCGACAATGATTTTGAGTTCATTCCCGCGGTTACCATAGATAAATCGCAACGTAATAATGTTGCTCATTTTAGTGGCGTTGCTGCCGCGCAGGAGGGAATTCGTGCCGCAAAAGACATCCCGGTGGGTGCAATACGTTATACCTTTGATGAAAAGCTTCAGTTGTGGCGAATATTTGGGTTTTTATCTGGGATGCGGTTGCGTCTTTGGCCTTTCGTCCTCTCTATGATTGCGATTTTCGCTCTTGCTCTTGGATACCTAGTGCTTGCGGTCTTTTTGTTGCTGTTGGCGCTTGATAAGCCTTCGGTATTCGCAGTTTTAGGAGTTTTCGCGAGTCTGTTCGTCGGTTACATAGGTTTTGGACTATTGCGATCTTACGATCGTTTCACTACCACGCGGATTGCCTTAGTTCCAGATGTTCTCGCCAGTATTTCCGCACCGCAGTCCGTGATGGTACTGAAGCCAAGCGATGATAGCGACCCGACCATTGAGGTGATTGCTGCAAGTGCACAGTGTCCCGTTTGCGATGGCGAAATACGGCTGCGCAAACCGCACTTTAATTGCTCGCATGAAGTGATTGGTGCGTGCCGCAATAATCCTACGGAGCATTGCTTCACCTTTGATCATGTTACGCGCTTGGGCTGGCCAATTTCGGTGACCGCGCGATGCCACAGTCACGGTGGAGAAAAAAAATGAACCCTCCTCGACTCCTTCATATTGCAGCTTTCTTCGATTCCTGTGCTTTTGATGGCGGCTCCCCGCAAGAGTCTGGTGCGGCGAAGAAAGTATTAGAATTATTAGAGCAGGAGAGCTCAGGTGTACAGTTAGTCCATTCTGTACTAAAGGAGATTGACTACCCTCGCACTCCCCAAAAAGTAAAAGCAGCTGCGTTGCAGTGCATACAATCTTTAGAGGTTCCATTGCAGGCCGAAGAAATACCCCACAAGAAGCGTATCGAAGCGATAATTGTTGGTAACGGTTCTCGTGAAAAAATGAAGAGCGACGCAGAGCATGTTTTCCTCGCCTTCCGGAACCACGCTAATTATTTCGTGACCGTCGATAATCGGTTACTGAAAAAGTCGACTGAAATTTATCGCTATACAGACTCACTTAAGATTGTGAGGCCATCTGAGTTACTTGATGTGATCGGTTGTCAGTTTTAGGCTGATCAAATTGATGCTCTCTTATTCGAAGCAGTCTGAGACGAGGCATTGACGTGTGCGCGAGAGTAAGTACGGGGTGGCGCGCATTGGGCTCGCTACTTGTTCCTGATTTTATCATCGCGGTGTACGCACAGTAGACCCGCAGTAGAACTAAGCCCCACATTACGGTAATTTAAGCAGAATCAACGCGTAATGAGGCGACAGGCGTGACAGAACAAGAAAAGCAAACTCCGAAACCTACGTTTATTGTCGACTTTTGGGAGACGGTCTTCCGTTGGCTTGGCAAAGTCTCGGTTTTTAATCTTATTCGCAAGATTTTCAAAGGCGCACGTACTGGGCGATTTGTCGATGCGTGGGCGTTGAGCCATGTGTTTTTGTCGGTGGCGGCGGTGCCGCTAGTGATTTATGTGCCGAGCGTGTGGGTCGGTGGAGTGATTGCAGGTTATGCATTTTTGCGGGTGTTTGAGGTGGTCGTTTATCAAATGAACGTGCTGCTGTTCGACGAATATCGCGCGAAAAAAGCAGGGCGTTCGTACGCTTTGCATGGCTACAGACGCATGATTTTGCTGTTAATGCAGAACTACTTCGAGATTATTTTTTGGTTCGCGGCGCAATACGCATTCTTTAGTCAGATTTTCGACTTTACCGTGCCAGGCTCCAACGAAAGCGTGTTTGGCGCGGTCTATACCAGTTTTGTAGTGATGACCAGCTTCGGCTTCTACAATGTGACGCCGCTAAGCGTGCTCGCTTACACCATCGTTATCGCCCAAGCCGTGATTGGCTTGTTTATGACGCTGCTGAGTTTGGCGCGCTTCATCGGCCTCATTCCTAACCCCGAAACCATGGACCAAACCGAAAAGTAGCCCGTACTTCTACTGCGGGGCAGCATGCATTTAAAGCACCTCCCACCCCCGCAGGAAGGGCTGCCCTTTTTAGGGGCTGCAGCCTTGACGAGCAAGGGCTGCGCGTTGTGGGGAGTGGGAGGTTGCTGCGTTAGTAATTAAGTGCAGATTTAGAAGTGATAAGCAGCACCAACGCCAAAGTAGCTGAGGTCGTCTTTGAAGCTTGCGTAGTTCGCACTTACACTGAATTTGTCGTTGATAAAGTAGCGACCTTCGATGCTGATTTCGCGATCGGTGGTGTCACTAATATCGATATGGCGCGCTTTCAAATCCACTTGGAACGCCGGAGTCAAAGCAGAGCGCACACCAACCGCTACGTTCCAGCCTGAATCGCTCTCATCGATGGTTTCAACACTGCCGTATGCAGCAACGGTTGCATCCAGTGCGATATTCGCAAAACCTGCTTCAACATACATGCTAGTTGTCTCTGTTGTTGGAAAGCGGTAGCCCACGTTCGCAAATGATAGGCTTAGGTCAGCTTCGGCATCGACCATGATGCCATTTATACGGTCTGAGTATTCGTCAGACGCAGTTATGTAATCAAAGCTGGAAAACCAGTTATCGCCAAACGATTTCTCAAGTTCGAACATGAAGCCGTCGACTTTCTCACCGTCAAAGTCAACTTTGGTGTAACTCAGCTCAGCATAGTCAAAGTTGGGCTTCTGAGAGGCTTGATCTTGCGCCTGAGCGGTAAATGGAATGGTAGAAAGTAAAGTTAGTGCAGGTAATGTCAGTTTTATTACAGAATTCATCAAACTATCCCTTATGTTTGAATTTTAAACACCTCATGTCAACACATTGTTGACGGCGCTAGTTTGCCATCGAGCTTGCGATTTGAGAAGTAGCAGATTGCAAAAAACTGTTTCAGCAGACTATGGCTAAATGTAGCTCGCAGCAGAACTACGGACTACACTCTAATCACGAGTCCTGTTGGGAGTGTGATAATGAAAGGGTCAACTTTTGCTGTTCGTATAGCACAGGTGAGCGCGGTTGCGCTGCTTGCCGCTGGTTCGGCTTTGGCCGCGAGTGATTCGCCACCGCCGGCTCCATCTTTGAGCGCCGATGCTTCAGATCCGCGTGTCATGGGCTGGATGCAAGGCTTTCCGCCGCCACCAGAGCAGCGCATCACGCAGCCGGATACAAACTTTTTTAGTTTTCCAAAGCTGCGTTGGTCGGTGTGTCATATGCGCGAATTGCTGCCGACCACGCGGGTGGCGACCGATCCCAAGTTGCTGCGCGAGCTAGACTATGCCCCCCGGGAAGATTTACAGCAGCTTCAGTACCAACCGCTTGGCAGTGACGAAACGCTGGGCTGGCAAGATTTTCTTGACGCCAATTATACTGATGGTCTTGCGATTATGCATCGCGGCAAGCTGGTGCATGTCAGCTATTCTGGCTGCTTGCGACCTGACGGTATGCACGCGGCGATGTCGATGACGAAATCCTTTACTGGGTTATTGGCTGAAATGCTCGTTGCTGAGGGGGCGATTGATGCGGCGCAACCGGTTGCTGAGGTTATTCCGGAATTAGCTACGAGCGCATTTGGTGATGCGACCGTGCGCCAGGTTATGGATATGACCACAGCGCTGCAGTATAGCGAGAACTATGCCGATCCGAACGCGGATATTTGGGTGTACTCGCGGGCAGCGAGTCCGTTGCCCAAACCTGCCGACTATGACGGGCCAAATGGCTATTTTGAGTACTTACAAACGGTGCAGAAAAATGGTGAGCACGGTGATGCCTTTGGCTATCGCACGGTCAATTCTGATGCTCTGGGCTGGATTATTGCACGCAGCACCGGCACACCGGTTAATGAATTATTAGCTGAGCGCATTTGGCAGCCGATGGGCAGTGCCTACGACGCCTACATGACCGTCGATGGTTTGGGAACGCCGTTTGCCGGTGGTGGACTTAGCGCCAATCTGCTCGATTTGGCGCGCTTCGGGCAGTTGTTACTCGATGACGGCGTTTATCAGGGTGAGCAAGTGATCCCGGCGAGCGCTATTGCATCGATACGTGCCGGTGGTGATCGTGAGGCCTTTGCCAAAGCTGGTTACAGCTCGCTACCCGGCGGCAGTTATCGCAGTATGTGGTGGGTCTTTCACAACGAGCACGGTGCCTACGCAGCGCGCGGGGTGCACGGGCAAACCATCTACATCGATCCGACGGCGCAAATGGTCATTGTGCGCTTTGCATCGCACCCCGTGGCGGGCAATGCTGCCAACGACCCAACGTCGTTGCCGGCCTACGCTGCTATCGCCAAGATACTCGAACAACCGTGAGAAAGTGCCACGGTTGTGCGAAGTCATGAGCGAGTTCGGTGTGAAGCGCATCGTGTTTTCGTCATCGGCTACGGTGTATGGCGACATTGCCCAATGTTACGCCGACCCAGCCTACGCCCTTGAGCGCCTCGGCTGGTGCGCCGAGCTCTCGCTCGACGCCATGCTGCGCGACACCTGGCGCTGGCAATCGCAAAACCCCGACGGCTATAACGCGTAATACATCACCACGCAAACACCCGCGGTATTAACCATAGCGCGGTTGCACTGTAAGCCAGCAGCACCAGCACGCCAATCCGCGCGAAGTCCTGAAAGCGGTAATTCCCCGCGTTCATTACCATGAGGTTGGTTTTGCGGCCAAAAGGGCTGATAAAGCTTGCTGAGGCGCCAAACGCAACCGCCATTACAAAAGGCATCATACTTACGCCTAAACTCTCGGCAATCCCCACCGCTATCGGAAACACAATCGCTGCCGCGGCGTTGTTGGTGACGATTTCTGTGATCAGCCACGTCATCACGAATACGCCGATCATCGCGGCCATTGGCGTTACGTTATGACCGGTTACGGTATCAAGTAACCACAACAAGGTATGGGTAACGTCGTTCGCCAACCCGGAGCTTACAAAAACACTTGCAATACACAGCGCGGAGCCAATGATTAACCAGATATCTACCGGTAAGCGACGACGAATATCTGCCGGTGACAGTACTTTAGTGGATAAAATGATAGCTAAATAGGTCAAAAGACCTGTAAATAAGGTCAAAAAACCCAATGCGGTGCTGAGTATGACACCGGCGAACCCCAATAGGGTGATGGCCTCTTGTTGGGCTGTCAGCGTGTGACTTAAACGCTGGTCTTCGAGTAGAAAGAAGTTACGCTCAAGGTTATGGTGCCGATAAAAGTCTTCAGTGGTGGCGAGCACTAAGCGATCACCGGCGCAGATTTTGACTTGTCCGAGTTTACCTGATAACCGCTCGCCACCCCGGCCTATGGCAACAACCGCAGCATCGAACAAATCTCGAAAGTTGGCTCCTTTAAGCGTCTGGCCGACGAGAGTGGAGGTTGGGCTCACGATGACTTCCGCTAGCTTGTTGTGCAGAAAGCCATTATGAGGCGCTGTCTCGTCGCTATCGTTAAGGGCTGAGTGAGCGAACATACTGACGCCAGGTAATTGACTGATCAGCTGTACCTGCTTGACGTCACCACAGAACACCAAACCGTCGTGCGCTAATAACACCGTATCGGGGGTGACCGGGGTAATGACCTGCTTTTCACCTGTAGTGGTTCTTCTTACCACCTCGATAAGGAACAAACCGTCGAGTGCGCGCAAGCCAGCTTGCTGCACGGTTTTCCCGACCAGTGACGAGTCGTCATTGACTTTGGCATCGATGAAGTAGTCTTGGCTGATCGTAAGCTCGCTGCCGCCTTTGGGGAGTAGGTAGGCTGCAAAACATACGGTCGTACCCGCCACCAGCAGCACGCCCAAACCCACGGGCAGAAAATCGAAAAAGCCGAAGCCCGGGTGACCGGTTTCCACCAAGAAGCTATTGACGACTAGGTTGGTAGAGGTGCCGATAAGCGTTAACACGCCACCTAAAATAGCAAAATAACTCAGCGGTATGAGTAAGCGCTGCGCTGGGTGTTCGCGGTTTTTGCGCACGCTCTGCATCAGCGCCGCAACGACGGCGGTATTATTTAACAAGGCTGAGGTAACACTGACCCAGCCCATCATTCTGAAAAGCGTAACTAACTGGCTTTTGTGCAGTAGCTTGCGGCTGACCCACTGCAGCGTGCGCGTGCGCTCAAGTGCCATTGAGCCCAACAGCAATAGCATCAAGGTCACGAGTGATTCATTGGCGTAATGATGAAGGAGTTCTTGGCTGCTGATCAGTGCTGGTAGGTAAAGTGCAAAAGCTGCTGCGACAAATAGCGTCGCAGGGCGAAACCTAGAGGCAATCAGCCCTGCGAAGAGTGTCAGAATAATCAGTCCTACATAGAGTTCAGCCATTCGCGCTTATTCTTCAAGCCTATCGTTATTAGGTGACGGTGTTGTTAGCGGGATGCTTCGGTTGTGGCGAGGGAAAATAACAAATATAAACATTTTTAGCAATAAATTGACAATCAGTTTGACCGTCAAATCGTTGCAGCGCGCATTCGGCGCAATAGCCGTTTCTGATTTTATCACCGCGGTGTACGCATAGTAGACCCGTGGTAGAACCACGGGCTACATCAGTTAACGGTCATCACCTCGGTACGACATATACAAGGCGTCGCGCAACAGGCGGGCTTCGATGCTGGTAATGATTTGCTCGTCATACAAGGCATACGAAACTTGTTTTTCGCAGTACGAAGGGCCGTTGTAGAGGGGGCGAAATCTACTAAATAAGTTTCGAGTTTCGGTTTCCACTGAGCAGGCCGCATAGCGATCCATAATGGAGCAGCCGTCACCATCTACATAATTCACCACACCTGAGTCGTACCAATCACGAAAAATAACCGTTTCTGCGAGATTGCTAGTGCCGCATAAATCAACATCGTCTAACACCCCATCAGCATCTGCGTCGGCTTGCAGCGTGTAAGTGCCAATCACATCCGCAGTTCCTTGAATCCGGAGCCCATCAAAAAGTGTTGCGTGCGTGATATCCACCCGTGCAGGGCTCACTAGTTCGGTCGTGAACAATCGTGGGAATGGACTAAAGGATTCGTGCAGCGCAGAACTTACCGCATCTACCTCAATTATCGTGGCTAACATCTGCTCGTTGACCAAGCTGCGCGCGTCTACAATGAGCTCATCGCTCAACATTTGCTCGGTTGATCCTCTTATTTGGAACGACCGATGATAACTGGTAGGCGAGTTAGCAGTGCTGCTATCAAATGGAGTGATAAGTCCGGTGTCGATAGGATTCCCTGACGCATCAAACAGCATAATTCGCACGACACGAATATTCCCCGAGTACTCTGCCAAGCTTAAAAATTCGTTAAAGTCAGAGTTGGTCATGGGTATCGAAGTGTCATATTCAACCTCTATGCGAAACCGTGCGACATCATCAAATTGTGGAAGTGGTGCAGGTTCGAGCGCCAAGCTCCACGCACTAATAAATGGTCCTTCGATAAAGTGCCCTAAATCTTGCGCTTTGCTAGATAGAGGACCCAGAGCAAACAACAAAGTCATTAACAGCCCGAGCGACATACTAAGTAACTTTTTCATCCGTGCATTCTCTTGTTTGGTTAAAAATTAATCAGTCCGTTTCTAGGTATAATCCATGGATCTTAATTGCACAACTTTTGCGAATCGATCATGTAGCCCGCAGTTCTACTGCGGGGAGGCGCACATTCGCCGCAATACCCGTTTGTGATTTTTCATCGAGGTGTACGCATAGTAGACCCGTAGTAGAACTACGGGCTACCTATTTAGCGGTTTAACGCTATAATGTCATGACGTCCTTCAGAGAATCGTACCGAGGTCATCATGAACGAATCTACCAAGCGCTCGACCATCTATTTTGATCCTCAGTTACACGCTGCATTGCGGCTGAAAGCTGCGCATACCGATCGCTCTGTGTCTGAGTTAGTAAACGATGCGGTGCGTGCTGCGTTAGCTGAAGATCAGGAAGATCTTGCCGCATTTGATGAACGTGTTGCCGAGCCAACGATGAGTTACGAAGCGCTACTGGCGGATTTGAAAGCGCATGGCAAAATATAAAATCGAATTCAAAAAGTCGGTGGCAAAAGACTTGCGCGCGATTCCCAACGACCAAGTTAAAATGATCCTCGACAAGATTTCGGCGCTCGCTGATGATCCTCGTCCTCCTGGTTGTGAGAAGCTCTCGGGTCAAGAACGCTATCGTATCCGCCAAGGGGCTTACCGCGTGGTGTATTCAATAAGCGATGGCCTTCTGCTCGTCACCGTCGTAAAGATTGCCCACCGCAAACACGTTTACCAACGCAAATCGTAGCCTGCAGTTCTACTGGGGGTGGCGCGCATTCGTCACAGTTGTGCGACAAGTCGGATTTCGTTGTAAGGCACTAGTAATTTACTGACGATTGAGTAATCTAAAGTTTTTTAGTCAGAGGACGACACTCATGCTTATTCTCTCACGCCGCGTTGGCGAAACTCTGATGATCGGCGACGACGTCAAAATCACTATTCTCAAAGTCTCCGGCAACCAAATTCGGATTGGCGTGGAAGCACCGAAAGACGTATCGGTGCATCGCGAAGAGGTGTATCAGCGGGTGTTGCAGGAGAAGCAAAGCGACGTAGACGCGGTGAATCCATCGTGAGGTACGCGAGGTAAACCCGTAGTAGAACTACGGGCTACAAATAGCCATGTTCGCGCAGGTAGGTGATGACGCGTTCGGCGGCGTCATCGACGCTTAATGCGGTAGTGTCGAGGGTGAGCTCAGGCGCCGTGGGCGCTTCGTAAGGCGAGCTGATGCCGGTGAAGTTGGCGATGTCGCCTTTGCGGGCGGCGGCATAGAGCCCTTTGACGTCGCGCAGCTCACACACGGCAAGCGGGGTATCGACGAAGATCTCCACAAATTCGCCGTCAGCTAAGCGCGAGCGCACAAATTCGCGGTTGGCGCGCAGTGGCGAGATAAAGGCGGTAAGCACGATTAAGCCGGCGTCGACCATCAGTTTGGCAACTTCGCCAATGCGCCGAATGTTCTCGATGCGATCGGCTTCGCTAAAGGTTAATCCGGCGTTGAGGCCATGGCGGACGTTGTCGCCATCAAGCAAGTAAGTATGTTTGTGCAGTGCCACTAAACGTTCTTCGACGGCATCGGCGATCGACGATTTGCCCGCGCCCGATAATCCCGTAAACCACAGCACCACCGGCTGTTGTTGTTTTAACAAAGCACGTTGCGTGCGGGTGACCGAGGTCGATTGCCAGGTCACCGGGCCGACGCGTGCAGTATCAACCGCTTCTTCAGCGTCGCTCAACGGTTGCGCCACCATACCTGCGGCAACTGTGGCATTGCTGAGCTTATCAATTAAAATAAAGGCGCCGGTAGCACGATTGCTTTGGTAGCGATCGAACACCAAGGGTTGCAGTGCTTGCACGTCGATCATGCCGATTTCATTCAAGCCCAGCTGGCTGTCATCGACTTCTTTCAAGCTGTTAATGTCGACCCGATAGCGCACTTTTTCGCACCATGCCGTAGCACTTTGCGTCCCCATTTTTAAGATGTATTCGCGGCGTGGCTGTAATGCTTCTTCATGCAGCCAGACGACTTTGGCTCTTAGGCGACGCGACATGTGCGGTAACGCATCTTTGTCGGTGATCATGTCGCCGCGACTGATATCAATTTCGTCATTCAGGGTCAGCGTCACCGCTTGCGGTGCTACTGCTTGCGCACATTCGCCATCGAAGGTTGCAATCGCTTTGATCGTGCTCACTTTGCCCGACGGCAACACCCGAATAGTGTCGCCTGGCTTCACCGTACCCGAGGCGATACTACCGGCATAGCCGCGGAACGAGGCATCGGGACGATTGACCCATTGCACGTTAAAGCGAAAATCATTGGCTTGTGCCTGTTGGATCTCGAGGGTTTCGAGGTATTGCATCAAGGTACGGCCGCGGAACCAGGGTGTGTGTGCACTCACATGCACCACATTGTCGCCATGCAAAGCGCTGATCGGCACAAAGTGAATGTCGGGAATATTCAACACCCCAGCTAGTTCAATGTACTGTTGCTGGATCTCTTTGTAGCGGGCTTGGCTGTAAGCCACCGCATCCATTTTATTGACGGCGACAATCACATGTTTGATGCCGAGCAAGCTGACAATAAAGCTGTGGCGCCGTGTCTGGGTTTGTACGCCTTTTTCCGCATCAATCAGGATAATCGCGAGGTCGCAGGTGCTGGCACCGGTTGCCATATTGCGCGTGTACTGCTCGTGGCCTGGGGTGTCGGCGATAATAAATTTGCGTTTGTCGGTGCTGAAATAGCGGTACGCGACATCAATGGTAATGCCTTGCTCGCGTTCGGCTTGCAGACCATCGACCAAGTCGGCGAGGTTGACGTCGGCGTCGCTATGCGATTTCTTCAGCGCGGCGAGCTGGTCTTCGTAAATGAGCTTGCTGTCGTGCAGCAGGCGGCCGATTAAGGTGCTCTTACCGTCGTCGACGCTGCCACAGGTAATGAAGCGCAGCAATTGTTTGCGCTCATGCTGCTTTAGGTATTCTTCAATGTTTTCAGCGATTAACGGTGATTGATGGCTCATGTAGCAAAACGGTACTGTTAAAAGTACCCCTCCATTTTCTTTTTCTCCATTGAGCCACTGCTGTCGTGGTCAATCACTCGACCTTGGCGCTCCGAGGTGGTGGCGAGCAGCATTTCTTGAATGATTTCGGGCAGTGTAGTTGCCGTTGACTCGATCGCTCCGGTCAGCGGATAGCAGCCTAATGTGCGAAAACGCACCATTTTGTGTTGCGGTTGTTCGCCGGGTTCGAGCGGCATGCGCTCGTCGTCCACCATGATCAAGGTGCCGTTGCGCTCCACCACCGGACGTTTGGCGGCAAAATACAACTGCGGGATCTCGATGCCTTCTTGGTAGATGTACTGCCAAATATCCAGCTCGGTCCAGTTGCTCAGCGGAAACACCCGCAGGCTCTGTTTGGGCTTGATGCGTGTGTTGTAAATATTCCACAGTTCGGGGCGCTGATTACGCGGGTCCCAGCGATGCTGCTCGTCACGAAAACTAAAAATGCGTTCTTTCGCGCGTGATTTTTCTTCATCCCGGCGGGCGCCGCCAAACACCGCATCGAACTGATGCTGATTCAGGGCTTGTTTGAGCGCTTGGGTTTTCATGATATCGGTGTGCACGGCGCTGCCATGCTCGAACGGATTAATGTTTTGTGCGAGGCCGTCGGGATTGGTGTGGGTGAGCAGCTTAAAACCGTGCTTCTGCGCCATGGCGTTGCGAAAGGCGATCATCTCTTGGAATTTCCAAGTGGTGTCGACATGCAGCAACGGAAACGGAATGCGTCCCGGCGCAAAGGCTTTGCGTGCCAAATGCAACATCACCGAACTATCTTTGCCGACCGAATACAGCATACCTGGATTCTGGCACTCGGCCACCACCTCGCGCATGATATGAATCGCTTCGGCTTCCAGTTGCTGCAAATGAGTCAGTCGCATCGCTTTATCATTGTTGTTATCGATGCCCCGATTGTAGCCTTATGTAGCCCGTACTTCTAGTACGGGGTAACGACCATTCGGCGCAACATTTTATGTCGTAGTAAAGTTCTCCTACATCAAAATAATCCTCCATTTATTGACAAAAAACCAATTAAAACAATGCTTAAAGTAAGTTTGAAATTGTTTAATTTGTAACACTCTTGAAAATAACATAAATGTTATTATAAAGTGCAAAAGGATTTAGCATGAATACAAGCCGAGCAATCAAGCGAACGGCAAAGGAATATGTGGCGAGCGATGGACGATCGCCATTTAACGAATGGCTTAGGGGACTGAGAGATGTTCGTGCTAAAGCAAAAGTCACCAAAGCTATCACCCAAATGGAAATCGGAAACTTCGGCGATCATAAAGTAATTAAGCAGGGTGGTGGTCTGTATGAAAGAAGAATTCATTTTGGCCCAGGCTATAGAATTTACTACGTGATAGAAGGTGATCGTCTCATCGTCCTATTTGCTGGTAGCGATAAGGCAAGCCAGAACAAAGTTATCGCGCTGGCGCGGCAATATCTAGACGACTACAAAACACGCAAATCAGAGGGTATCAAAAATGGCACTAACGAAGGAATTTAAAGAAACGGTTATGCAGCTATGTAAAGACCCAGAGTATCGCCGCGCTTTGTTGCTTGAGGCGCTCGAGTCGTACTTAGAAGACGATATTGCAGTTGGAAACGCACTACTGCGTGATTACTTAAATGGCACGCAAGCATTTGGTGATGTAGCTGCTGAACTGCAGATGAAAGAGTCAGGGCTGCGCCGCATGGTTGGCCCGCAAGGCAACGCCACAGCAAAGAAATTATTCGGCTTATTTAAGGTCTGTCAGCAACGCGAAGGCATTCGTTCAGCCGACGAATTTCTTATAACGCCTTATGTAGTCCGTACTTCTAGTACGGGGTAACGACCATTCGGCGCAATACCTTCTGCGACACCTCCCATTGCAATGTACGCATGCTGCCCCGTGGTAGAACCACGGGCTACGTCACTTCACCAAAAACCACGGGTTCAACAATGAGTCTTTTTGGTTATAGCGCAATGCTTCGCCATCGAGGGTCATGACTTCGGCGCCGGCGGCAACTGCAACCGCATGCGCTGCCGCTGTATCCCACTCACTCGTAGGGCCTAAACGCGGGTACAAGTGCGCTTTGCTTTCTGCCACCAAGCACAACTTCAGCGAACTCCCCATTGGCACCAGTTCATACGGCTTACCTAATCTGTCCAAATAAGCTTGCACATCCGGCGACGGATGCGAGCGCGATCCGACGACTTTCAGTGTCGGCGCAGCGCTATCTTGCCGCGCCGCAATTGACGCACCCGCTTTGTAAGCCCCAATTTCGCGTGCGCCGCTGTATATCGTCTGCAACGCAGGCGCCGCCACGACTCCAAGGAGGGGCTGCCCTTTGTGGATAAGTGCGATATTGACGGTGAACTCGTCGTTGCGCTTGATGAACTCTTTGGTGCCGTCGAGCGGGTCGATGAGCCAATAGGTTTGCCATTGTTGGCGCTCACGCCAAGGGATGTCTGCGGATTCTTCTGAAAGTTGCGGCAGCGCAGCGAGTTGTGCGTCACTGAGACGCTGCAAACCGGCGGTGATAATGTGATGCGCTGCCAAATCAGCCTCGGTCAGCGGGCTATCATCGCCCTTGGTCTGCACTTGAATGCGCGCAGCAAAATCGGGCGCCTGATAAATCTGCATGATCGCAGCGCCCGCAGCTTGGGCTATAGCTTCTACTTCCGCTAGCGTTTCACGACTCACTCGCATCGGTGTTCTCGGCAATGAATGTAGCCCGTAGTTCTACTACGGGTTCAGCTATCATTCAACACCGATGTAAAGCCGTTTTCCCGTGGTAGTAATTCCTGCGCAAATCGATTATAAAAAGGCAATCATTTTGTAACAATTGCCATGTATTCTAACGCACATTTCTACACACCACGGAAACATAAAAAATGAAATATATAATTGCTCTCGTGGGCTCGCTTTTATTGTCATGTAGTGCATTTGCACAGGACACTTTAGCGTATTGGGCTCAAAATAATAATGAACTCCCTACTGGTGGAAACGGCTTTACGATTTCGTCGTTTCCAATGCCAGCCGACGAAGGTGAAGGCCTTCTTTATCTCGAAAACTACAACCCAGATGCCGATGGCGACGGCGTGCTGAGCTATATCAAGAGCTTTGCCGGCACCACCAATAATCGCATTGGCGCGTATCCTTCAGGTGGCTCGTTGTCACCGCAGGGCGGCGCGGATACCAGCAATAACGGTATGAGCATCGTGTTCGAAGTGAACACCGAAGGCTACCAGCAAATCAACGTCAGCTGGGCGCAACGGGGCACCAGCACCGGCTTTAGCTCACGCGAATTTGCCTATTCAACCGACGGCAGCAGCTTCACCACGGTAAACGTCGATAGCGGTACCCTGAGTGGTTGGGAAACAGCAGCTTTTGATCTCACTGACGAAGCTGACGTGAATGACCAAGCTTCGGTTTATTTTCGCATCACCTTAGACGGTGCGACCTCAACCGCTGGCAACAACCGCTTCGACAACATCACGGTGACCGGCGTCAGCGACGAAGACGCAGCACGCATGACGGTTTATCGTGACGAGTTCAGCGAAGACCCGTACAAACAGGGTTGGACGCAAGTGAGCGTCAGCGGTACTGAATCATGGGACTGGAATGGCAGCTTTGATAACGTCAGTTTTGCGCCATTTATCGACGGTGCTTGCCGTGCCAATGACAGCTGGTTTATCTCGCCAGTGTTTGATTTCGATGCGCAAACTGCCGAGCAAGTTGCCGTTGAAGTTGCGCGTGGCTTCGGTGGTACCAATGGCCTCGAAATCTACTATTCAACGTCGTATCAAGGTGATGGCGTCATCAATCCAAGCGATTGGGTGTTGCTTGATACTTTGGTAAGCGATGACTTTACCAGTAATAACGTACCGACGCGCTTTGAAGGGCTGGCCAATGCCGCCGAACTCGAAGGGCAGGTGCATTTTGCGTTTCGTTACGCCTTCAATGACGGCAACTGCAGCACTTGGCGCGTCGCCGCGTTTGAAATCACTGCTGAAGCGCAAAATAATTTAGCTGAATTTGCCTGTGGCGCTCCGGCTAACCCAATCCATCAAGTGCAAGGTGCTGGTTTCCAAAGCCCAGTGCAAGGCGCTTATGTACAGGTTGAAGCGGTGGTCACGCAGAGCTTCCAAGACACCAGTAACGGTGGTCTCGGCGGTTTTTACTTGCAAGAATTGCAAGGCGACGGTAATCCGCTGACCTCGGAAGGTATTTTCGTTTATGACGGTGGTCAAGGTGATGCCGTACAGCCGGGCGATATCGTGCGTGTTGGTGGTTATGCGCAAGAGTATTTCGGCCAAACGCAACTTAGTGATATCGACGCAATGGCCTTATGTGGTAGCGCGCCAAATGCGGTGGCACCGGTCAGTTTCGAACTGCCAGTCACCGATTATCTGGCCTACGAAGCAGTAGAAGGGATGCTCACCACGTTGCCGCAACAGCTGACCGTTAGCGACGTATACAACGCCCTACGTTATGGTGAGATCACCGTATCGAACGGCCGTATTTTCCAACCCACGCAAGTTGCACGTCCGGGTGACGAAGCTGATGCGGTATTGGCGGCAAATGCACTGAATACGCTAGTGATCGATAACGCGCGTGGTGGCAGTTACCGTCAGCCGTACTTAATCGGTGCTGATGGTTTAACGCCGGCGGATGCCAGCAACCCTGTGCGCGCTGGCTATACCTTAGAGCCAGGCTTCACCGCGGTAATGGGCTATTCGTTTGGTGCCTATCGTTTGCGTTCATTGGAAACACCAGCGTTTGATAGCGAAGCGAACGAACGTCCACTGGTTGTGCCCTTTACTTATGGCAGCGACCGCGGTCCGCGCCGCCAGCGCTACACCGTGCCAAACTTGCGTGTGGCGAGCTTTAACGTTGAGAATTTATTCGCAACCTTAAGTGTGTCGGGTTCTGAGTGTGGTCCAAACGGCCTGAGCTGTCGTGGCGCCGAAACCAGCACTGAACGCGATCGTCAGTTCGCTAAAGTAGCGGCAGCGATTCTCGACATGGACGCTGATGTTATCGCCATTAATGAAATTGAAAATGACGCTGATGATGCGACCTTGGCGCTGCTAGTGGCTGAACTCAACGCGCAATCACGCAGCCCTGCGTGGCGACCTGAGTGGAGCTATATCGCCACCGGTTACTTAGGTACCGACGCCATTAAGCCGGCCTTTATTTATCGCAGCAGTCGGGTGATGCCGCGTGGTGACTATGCTGTACTTGATTCAAGTGTCGACCCTGAGTTTGATACCTCACGTCAACGTCCAGCCCTCGCGCAACGCTTCCATGCCTATAATAGTGGTGAATTTACCGCGGTTGCTGTGCATTTGCGTGCAAAAGGTTCGTGCCCATCGAGCTCAGACGTGAACGCCGACCAAGGTGATGGTCAAGGTTGTTGGAACCAGTGGCGTACAGATTCAGCCGCAGCTTTGGCGCGTTGGATCGAAACCAACCCGACGCAATCAAGCAACAACAGCTACTTGATTCTCGGCGATTTCAACGCATACGCGATGGAAGATCCGTTAGTTGTCTTGAGTGATGCTGGTTATACGAACCTCGAAGTTGCTTTTAATGGCGGCAACCCTGAGGTTTATAGCTATGTGTTCCAAGGCCAAGCAGGTAGCTTGGATCACGTATTCGCTTCGCCAGAAATGGCAACGCAAGTGTTGAACGCTGCTGCATGGCATATCAATGCTGACGAAATCCCAGCATTTGGTTTCCAAGAGCGTCTACCAAGCAGCTCGTGGTTCAAATCACCTGAGCTGTATCAAGCCGATGCGTTCCGTTCAAGCGATCATGATCCCATCGTGATTGACTTGCGCCTATCGCGCACCTGCGGCTTTGGCCTTAGCAATCGTCCATCGCACCCGCGTGGTCGACAATTACCACAACCGCGTTGTGCGTTCTAAAACTGACTGGCCCGTGGCGTTTGCCGCGGGCCAACCGTTTCACAATGAAACAAAAATAAATTCACTTTGAAACGTTTAATTGTTCAGCAAACTTCAATCTGTTCTTTCCTATCTCATCTGACCATAAAATAAATCCCAATAAATACAGTAATATAAAATTATTTACAGTGTAAAAACTAAACTTGGCACTCCTCTTGCTTAGTTTCTAGCCGACAGCGTTTCAGGTTCAAACAGCGCACCATTTCAAGATGAACCGTTGAAACGACATAAAAATACGATGAGTTGCAGCGAAGATGCGAATCATCACTAGAAACCGTCAAAGCAGAACAACAACGAGGACACCATGGCCAAGCCACTGGACACTATTCGGATCATCGATCTGACCCATATGTTGTCGGGGCCCTACGCAGGCATGCTGCTTGCTGATTTGGGTGCTGAATCGATCAAGGTTGAGCCGATTGCCGGCGAAGGTACGCGCAAATTACTTGCAACCGACCCAGCAAACTCCTACGACGGCATGGGTGCTTATTTCATTACCCTCAATCGCAATAAGAAAAGCATTTGCATCGATCTCAAGTCTGACGACGGCCTCAAGGTTTTCTACGACCTGGTGAAAGACGCCGACGTGGTGATTGATAACTTTTCTGCTGGGGTGCCAACCAAGCTCAAGATTGATCATGAGCATCTGGCAAAAATTAATCCGCAAATCATTACTTGCTCGATCACTGGCTTTGGCCAAGCGGGGCCTAACTTTCAGCGTCCGGCCTTTGACCAAGTGGTGCAGGGCATCGGTGGTGGCATGAGCATCACTGGCGAAGACGAGAAGCACCCAATGCGCGCCGGTATTCCGATTGGCGATTTGGGGGGCGGTATGTTTGCCGTGATGGGGATTTTGGCAGCGCTCAACGCGCGGCATGTGAAGGGCCACGGTCAGCACGTCGATATCTCCATGCTTGACTGTCAAATCAGCATGCTGAACTACATGGCGACCATGTATTTCTTAAGTGGTGATGATCCCAAGCCACTTGGCAACTCGCACTTTGTGCATGTGCCGTACGGGACTTTCCCGACCGGCGATGGCCATCTGATCATCGCGGTGATTTTTGACTCGTTCTGGGAAAATCTCACCCAAGTCTTCAACGACGAGCGCCTGAACGATCCAATTTACCTTACCCAGCCGGGACGTTTCGCTAACCGCGACCACATTAATAACACCATTGCCGAACTAACGATTCAGCAGCCCACCAGCTATTGGGTTGAGGCGCTGAGCAAAGCACGGATCCCGTGTGCGCCGGTCAACAAGTTCTCCGAAGCCTTAAGCGATCCGCAAGTGCTGTTTCGCAAAATGGTGGTGGACATTCCGCAAGCCGATGGCGGCTTTGTCAAAGCGCCGGGCAATCCGATCAAGCTGTCGATCGATAGCGACGACACCTACACTGCGCCACCGAAATTGGGTGAGCACACCGAAGATGTGCTGCGCAACCTTGGCTACAGCGAAGCGCAAATCGCTGAACTGAAAGCCCACAAGATTATCGGCTAACGGAGATCAACATGAGTCAATGGGTCACCATTAACGAAGTAGGTCCACGCGATGGCCTACAAAGTCTCGGTAAGGTGTTAACCGCCGAGAAACGCTTGCAACTGATTCAAGGCTTGGTCGACTGCGGCCTCAGCGCGATTGAAGCGACCTCGTTTGTGTCACCGAAAGCGGTGCCACAAATGGCGGGAGCGGCCGAGCTTTATCAACAGCTACCTGACACTGACAAAGTGCGCTATGCCGCCTTGGTGCCAAACGTACGTGGTTATACCGACGCGAAAGCTGCCGGTGCGCACACAGTGAACGTGGTGCTGTCGGTAACCGACACTATGAATCGTAAAAACATCAACATGAGCTTGGAGCAAACCGCACAGGTGTGTGCCGAGATCATGCAACAGGCGGCAGCCGACCAACTCAACGGTCAGGCTTATCTAGCTGTCGCCTTCGAATGTCCGTTTGAGGGCACAGTCGACCCACAGGTGGTGACTGGCTTTGCGCAGCAAATGCTCGAAGCCGGCGCGAAGAAAATCATTATTGCCGACACCATTGGCGCCGCTAACCCAGCGCAAGTCACCACGCTGCTGAATCAATTGCAGGCGGTGGTGCCAATGGCACAGGTTGCTTGTCACTTCCACGATACCCGTGGCATGGCGTTGGCCAATGTGTATGCCGCGTTGCAATGTGGCGTGCGTGAGTTTGATACCGCCATCGGTGGTATGGGCGGCTGTCCATTTTCGCCGGGTGCCAGCGGTAACATGGCCACCGAAGATGCGGTGCTGATGCTAGAGCAAATGGGCTACCAAACCGGCATTTCACTGCCGCAACTGACCCAGTTTATCGGTACAGCCGAAGCCATGGTCGAGCGTAAGCTTGGCGGCCACAGCTATAACTGGTTGAAACGCCAGTACCTGAACGACACAGAGCAAGGAGCGCATTGTGGCTAAAGGAATGCAAAAGCTGTTCAGCCTCCTAGCAGGCCTTGCGCCTTGGCTGATTGTTGCAGGGTTGGCGTATGCCGCTGCCTTTATTAAACCAGAAACCGAATTGCGGCCGTTGCCGCAGCCATTGCTTGAAGCACGTGATGTCTTTTTCGATGTGGTGGCAACGCCGGACGATATTCTCGTTTATGTCGGTCGCAATGGCACTTTTTTGACGCGTAATGCGGATCGTGAGTGGCAGCGTGGGCAATTTGCCGAAGAACACAACTTGCAGGCTATCGCGCAACACACCAATGGCACCATTGCTGCGGTCGGTAACCAAGGCGCCTTTTATGTGTATGACGGCGAACTGAGTCTTAGCGCGCTGGCCGAGCCAAATAATTGGCAGTTTCAAGCGCTACCGGTCAGTGAATTTGCCGGTAAGTTGCTAGGGATTACCGCCAGCGCTGATGGCTTCTGGGTGGTGGGCGAAATGGGCACCATTTTCCATTTGCAGCAAAGCGCGAAAGGCCAGCCTTTCAACGTACAGGCCAAAGAGCTTGAGCAAGACGTCAACCTCAGCGATGTTGCGGTTGCTGCAAACGGCAGTATTTGGATCGCCGGTGAGTTTGGCACTTTACTTAGCAGCACTGACAACGGTGCAAACTGGCAAAGCCAAGAGCTGACCGATGTGACCTTACAAAGCATCGCTATCGACGCCGAGCATATGCTGGTGGTCGGTAATTCAGGCTATATGGCGGCCAGTTATGACCAAGGTGCTAGCTGGGAACAGCTCGACAGCCCTACCGACGCACATCTTTATAGTGCCGCGCTCAGCGAGCAGGGTTGGCTCGTCGCTGGCGCTAACGGCACGCTGCTCTGGCGCAACGATAATAACGGTTGGCAAGCGCTCGAAGGCAATAACAGCACCTTCAATTTTGTTAGCAATAGCGCTCAAACTACTCGCCAAACCTTCGTTTTCACCGGTAGTCATCTTACTTCGCTCGATTTTTCTCGCACTCCACTCCAATTTGAAGCGGTAACGCCGACCGCTAAGGCAGGCGCGTTATGATGCTTGAACGTTTCGCAATTTGGTTATCGCGCACCGCGATCCGCTACCGCAAAGCCAGTGCCGGCTTGATTCTGGTCACCACGGCTTTTATGGCATTAACTTTGTTGAATCTGGATGTGCGTACGGTGTTCAGTGACATGGTGCCAAGCACCCATCCTTACACCGAAGTACATGAGCAATATAAAGAAACCTTTGGTGGCACCAACAAAGTTAGCATTGTGATTAAAGCTAACGAGGGCGAAATCTTTACCCGTGAAATATTGGCCGAAATTCAGCGCGTCACCAACGAGCTGAATACTGTGAAAGGGGCGAATCCGTTCCAGATCATTTCGCTCGCATCGCGCCAGTTGAAATCCATTAATGCGTCGAGCTACGGCATCGAAACTGTGCCGTTGATGTGGCCAGACTTGCCGCAAACCGATGCTGAAATTGCCGACCTGCGTGCCAGTGTGCTGAGCAACAGCCTCGTCTATGGCATCTATGTCGATACCCAGTTGGAATCGGCGCTGATCCAGCTCGATTTCTATGATCAGTTGGTGGACTACCAAGTCATTCTGCCAGCCATTCAAGACATCATTGCTGACAGCACCACCGACCAAGTGACTCACCATGTGATTGGTGAGCCTGCGTTGTACGGTTGGGTTAACGTGCATTTGGACGAAACCGTGCGCATCGCTCTGATCAGTCTCGGGGCCATGTTGTTTGCCTTGTTTATTTTGAACCAGACCTGGCGTGGCACCTTGTTGCCGCTGCTCAGTGGGGTGGTCTCTGCGACTTGGGCGTTGGGTATCGGTGTGCTACTGGGCTACAACTTTGACCCGCTGGTAGTGGTGGTGGCCTTTATCATCACGGCGCGCTGTTTTAGTCATGCCGTGCAAATGATTGTGCGCTTCGATGACTTGGTCGAAAACGACTTTATCGAACCGCGCAAAGCCGCTGAATCGACCATGCGTGAACTGTTCCGGCCGGGACTGCTCGGCATTATCTCTGACGCTGGCGCCATTTTATGTGTGGTCATTACACCCATTCCATTACTGCAAAAAGTCTCGATTATCGGTGCGATTTGGGTCGTCACTATTTGCTTCTCGGCCATGGTGCTAACGCCAGTACTGTTGAGCTGGGTGAAAAAGCCGCTGCCGAAAGCCCATCCGATTAACTGTCGCCGTGGGTTGAATGCGGTGCTGTATGTCGCGGCCTTGTGTGTCGAGACCCGTGTGCGCTACTTCATCATTCCAGTGGTGCTGTTGAGCATGGGCGGCTTACTGTTTAAAGCGACCGATTTGACCATCGGTGATGCCACACCAGGATCGCCGATCCTTTGGGAAGACAGCGACTTTAACCGCGACAGCGCCTTGATTAACTCGCGTTACCCGGGTGCCGAACAAATGTTCATTGTGCTGGAGGGCGACGAAGAGAATGATATGAAGCGCCCAGAAGTGCTGCGTTGGATGCAAGAATTCCAGCGCCATATTGAGCGCTTGCCAGAAGTAGGAGCCACCGTCAGCTTGGCCGATGTGATTGTCGATGTGAAACGCAATTTGTACGAGGGTAATCCGCGTTACACCGAGCTCGGCAGCTCTCAGCTCGAAAACGGTGAATTGATTAATTTCTATATGCAAGGCGCGCCGCCGGACGATTTAGCCCAATTCGTAGACACGCTTTATACCAGTGCGTCGGTGCGCCTTTTTATTCGTGACCGCCAAGGCGAAACCTTGCGTCAAGTCACTCAACAGATTCAAAAGTTCATCGACGAGAATCCGCTTGAACATGCACAAGTGCGCATGGCCGGTGGTTCGTCAGGCATGATCGCCGCCGTCAATGAAATCCTTTTGAATGACCAAATTGAAGCAGTGGCGTTGGCGCTATTGGTGGTGATTATCAGTTGTTTGCTGGTCTATCGCGCCTCGGCTAGCGGCATCTTCTTCATTATTCCAGTGCTTATTTCCAACATTGTCACCTTCGCATTTATGGCGTGGCAAGGCATTGGCATGAGTATCAGCACCTTACCTGTGGTCGCTTTAGGCATTGGTTTAGGCGTTGATTACGCGTTCTACATCGTGGACTCCATCAAAGAGTACCTCGAGAAGCACAAGAAACAGGATTTGGTTGAAGCGATTCACCAAGCCATTTTCTCGGCCGGCCGCGGGGTGCTTTTGACCTCGGTCACGCTGGCCTGTGGCGTATTGTTCTGGTCACTCAGTTCACTGCGCTTTCAAGCAGAAATGGGGATGTTAATCGGACTTTGGTTGCTCACCTCAGCGTTCACTTCGCTGTTTGTGATGCCGACCTTGGTGCGCTTACTCAAACCTGCCTTTATCTTCGACGGCAACGTCGACGGGGTGAGTTCAGACGATCTCACAAGTTCTACTACCAACAACAAGGTCAATCGAGATGCATACTAAAAACAACATGATGCCTCGTAAATCTGCCTTATTTGCGGCAATAGCTTTGGCGACTTCAGCAGGACTGACGAGTAACCAAGTACAGGCTGCAGACGATGGCTTTTTTGCAGGCTGGGAAGTAAGTGGTTACGTGCGTCAGCATGTTTCTATGAACTTAGAAGAGCCCACTTTGGTGGGTCCAGACTTTCAACAACGTGACGACTATCAATATGATATCTCGATGGCGCGTACTTCGTTGAAGCTTGATTTATATAAAGATTTCGGTAACTACCGCGTCAAAATTACCGGTCGTGCGGCGCAAGAAATCGAAACCGACTACTTAAAAGATCTGCAACAGGTTTCTGATGAGTGGGCACAAACCGGTGGTGTCGCAGGCTCGCCCGTCGATTTGATGGACGACAATTATAACGACATCGAGTTGCGTGAATTTTGGATTGAAGGGGCGTTAACTGACACCCTCGATTTCAAAATCGGCCGTCAACAAGTGGTGTGGGGTGAAACCGACTTCTTCGCTTTGCTCGACGTGGTCCACGGCTATGACTATCGCTGGCGCTCATTCTTAGAGCCAGAGAACGAAGAGCTACGCAAGCCATTGAACATGGTGAACTTAGTTCAGCGTTTTGATGACCTAGATGGCAGCCTACAGTTTCTGTATATCCCTGGCAGCTTGAATGACGTCGATGATCGCGGCAATAGCTACGATGTCGAAGGCGGTCGTTGGGCGAATAACCCGAACAAAGGTATTGCCTTCCCTGGCGCGCCATTCGGTGCCAACGTGAAGTACAACCGCACCCATCCAGAAGCTGACCTTGAAGACGATTCATTTGGTTTGCGCTGGAATGGTCTTGCCGGTGATTGGGGTTATTCCTTGGCGTACTTCCGCGGTCCATCGATTGACCCGGTCGCCAATGCCAACCCAGCAACGAATCCAGGTCAACCAGAGCTGCAAACCGGCCCTTATGGCGGGATTTATGAGGGTGGTCCGGGCGAAGCGGGTGAGTTTATCTTCCCAACCGTCGATGTACTTGGCTTTACCGCCAACAACTACTTTGCCGGTATCGACGCGGTCTTTAGTACCGAAATCGCTTACATCATCGACAGCCCAATGAACGTCGGTCGCGAAAGTATCGCTGAAGGTCCAGGTTGTGGTTTCTTCCCCGGCTTCTGTGGCATTGAAGAGCGTGACGTGGTTGCCACTATGTTCCGTCTTGATAAGCAAGTCGACCTGAGCAGCTACATTGGCACCAGCCGTCCATCGTTCTTGTCGGTGCAGCTTTTCGACAAGTGGATCATGGATTACGACCACGCTGACCAGCTGGTCAATCTTGCCGGTTTTGGTGCCGACCGTAACGAGCACAACACCATTATTACCGGCATCCTCGGGATGAATTACGATAACGATAAAATCAACCCAACCCTTGCGGTAGGTGCTGATTTAACCAATGGCGGTGGTTTTGTGATTCCGTCGGTTGAGTTGGTCTATGGCGACCACTGGCGCTTGCGTCTTGAAGCTGACTTTTTCTTTGACAGCAACAATCAAGAAGTGCCATTGGCGGGCTTTAACGACACCAACTTGTTTGGTTACTTCGCAGGCAACGACCAATTGGTCGCGCGCTTAACCTACCAATTCTAAGGAGCACATCATGACTATTATGCAGAACAAGCTTTGGTTATCGCTGCTCGCCTCGAGCATGTTGTTCAGCGCCGCCCAGGCAGCTGAACTCGAGCCCGGCGCTGTGATCAACGCAGGTAACCTCGAAACCCGTATGAACGATACCTTTGAAGGTCACAAGATTTCTGATCTGTTGACTGAGCGTCAAGCGTACTTAATCGCTAACGAAGGTTTAAGCATCACCTTAAAGGCCTCGACACCTATCCAATTAGGTGACGACTATGTGGCTGCTACTGAACAATATTCGGCGCAGGCAAGCTACAACCCAGACACTCGCATGATGGAAGGTTGGGTTGCCGGTATGCCGTTTCCGAACGTCACGGCGGAAGACCCACACGCCGCCGAGAAGTTGATCTGGAACCACCATGTGGCGCAGCCAACCAAGAACTTCCAAGACTACTCGCAGTTTGCCTACTTGTTCATCGACGATGAAGATGGCTTGGAACGGACGCAAGAATGGGTGCTGCAGCGCTACTACATGAAGGGTCGCTTAGGTGAGGATGCCACTGAGCAGGGCGATGGCGATATTCTGTGGAAGCAACTGTTGTATGCAACCTATCCAAACGATATTCGTGGCCTTGGTTTGCACACCATTCGCTATGATTCACCGAAACTAGATGACAGCTGGGCGTACATTAAGAGCGTTCGCCGGACCCGTCGTCTGTCAGGTGGTACTTGGATGGATCCGATTGGCGGAACCGACCAGTTGAACGATGACATTGAGATTTTCAATGCGCATCCAACTTGGTACCCAGAATATAAATTAGTCGACAAACGCACTATTTTAGTAGTAGCTAATAGTCAGTCGACGCCATGGCAGCCAGATGCTTCTGGTAATGCTGCGTTCCCAATCGTTGATCTGGACACTGCGCCGTACTGGAACCCTGCTGATCAGTGGGAACCGCGTGAAGTATGGGTGATTGAAGCCATCGCACCACCGGAGCACCCGTACAGCAAGAAGGTCATGTACATGGATACGCAGTTCCCGCGTTTCTACATGGCTGATGTGTATGATCGCCGTGGCGAGTTCTGGAAGTGGATGAACTACAACCTACGCACCATCGACACTGAAGATGGCGACCGCGGTATTGTGTCGAATGCTGGTTTCACTATTGATTATCAGCGTCGTCACGCAACTATTTTCGTGCTGGCTCCGAATGCGCGCTTAAACACTGAAGGTGTTGATGCCGATTCGATCAGCTTACGTACACTCCAACGTGAAGCAGTCCGCTAGGAGGCAGTATGAGTTTTCGTCTAGGCGTAGATGTCGGTGGTACTTTCACCGACTTACTACTGATTAATGATGCAACCGGTGAGACTTACACGGCGAAGGTTCCTTCAACGCCGAAGGATTCTTCGATTGGGGTACTCAACGGTATCGAGAAGATTTGTCGTACTTCGGGCGTTGATCCGAAGCAAATCAAAAAGGTCATGCACGGCACCACGGTAGGTACTAACGCTATTTTGACGCAGAAAGGCGCCAAAGTGGGCTTGGTGACCACCAAGGGCTACAAACAAGTGCTGCATATCGCACGCTCGTTTGTGCCTGGTGGTTTAGGTGGCTGGGTGGTGTTTAACAAAGAACCTTTGTTAGCCCCGCTGGAGCGCACTGTTGAGGCCGATGAGCGCATGTCAGCAAAAGGCGAGGTGGTGAAGCCACTAGACCGCGAAGCGATTCGCGCTGAACTTGAGCGCTTGCGTGATGCCGGTATCGAGGCATTAACAGTGAGCCTGATCAACGCCTACGCCAATGGCGACCATGAGCATGAGATTGCTGCTATTGCAGCTGAAGTGATGCCGGATATCCCGGTGTCACTTTCGTGTGAAGTGGTACCTGAAATGCAAGAATATGAGCGTACCGAAACTACAGTCGTGAACAGTTTCGTACGTCCAGAAGTGGCAAGTTATTTGACCCACCTTGAAGACGAACTGAAAAGTCGTCTGGCGGACGATGTCGAGCTCTCGATTCTGCGCTCAGACGGTGGTTTGTCAGCCGCTAAACAAGCGGCGAACACGCCAGTGAACCTGTTATTGTCTGGTCCTGCGGGTGGTGTTGCTGGCGCTATTTGGTTCTGTACCCGTGCTGGCTTTGACAAGGTACTGACCTTTGATGTAGGTGGTACTTCGACTGACGTTGCCTTGATCGAAAATGGTTCTGCGCGCTTACGTCGGGAAACCCGCGTAGGTGACGTTGCGGTCCGCGCGCCATCTGTGGACGTGCGTACCATTGGTGCCGGTGGCGGTTCGATTGCTTTCGTTCCTGAACTGACCAAGGCGTTACGCGTTGGTCCGCAATCTGCCGGTGCTGAGCCGGGGCCTGCGGCGTATAACAAAGGCGGTGAGCAACCGACCACCACCGATGCCAACGTGGTATTGGGCTATTTGCCAGCGAATCAAAAGCTCGGTGGCGATATGGAAGTACGCGAAGATCTCGCGCGGGCGGCGGTGCAAAAAGTCGCGGATGCCATGGGAATTTCGATTTACGAAGCGGCCGAAGGTATTGTCCGCATTGCCAACGAACACATGTTCGGTGCGCTGCGTTTGATCTCGGTCGAGCAAGGCTATGACCCGCGTGACTTTGCGCTTTGTGGCTTTGGTGGTGCAGGTCCGTTGCATGCCAACGCTTTGGGTATTTTGATGGATGCCTGGCCGGTGATTGTCCCGCCAGCACCGGGCGTACTCTGCGCCTATGGTGATGCCACCACGCGCGTCAAAGATGAAGCGTCACGCTCATTGGTGAAAGGCGTATCAAAATTGACCGACGCTGGCGTGCTGGAAGCGTTTGAGCAAGTCACCCGTCAAGTGACTGAATCACTTGCCCGTCAAGGTATTGATGCGAGCGAGCAAACGATTAACTGGCAAGCTGACTTGCGCTATCAAGGGCAAGCCTTGTTGCTGACGCAAGAAGTAGAGCCAGCGGCGTTTAAAGAGCGTGGCCTGAGTGTCTTGACTGATGCGTTCGATGCTGAGCATGAGCAATTGTTTAGCTTCAAGCTCGATGAAGAGCACGAATTGGTGAACTTGCGTGCTATCTCACGTGCTCCACGCCCGAATATTACCGAGCGTACCTTTGCCGAGACCGATCGCAGCATCGCTGATGCCGAAATGGGTCATAACGAAATCTATTTTGACGGCAATTTACATCAAGCCACCCACTACAATCGTGATTTGTTGAGCCCAGGCCATGTGGTGCCGGGTCCGGCGATTGTTATGGAGATGGATTCAACCACAGTGATCTTCCCGGGCTACCATGCGCGTGTCGATAAAGTGGGTAACTTGCTGATTGAACCTGCGGGTAAGGAGTAACGCCATGCCAGCACAACTAATTGAAACCAATAGCACGCCGTTGCAGCGCGTCAATGTGGATACGGTGACCCTCGATATTATCGAGAACGCCATGGCCAACGCACGTAACGAAATGGACGCGGTGTTGTTCCGCACGGCGATGTCGCCGGGTATTCGTGAGCAAGGCGATGCTTTTCCAATGATTGCCAACCACGAAGGGAAGATGGTGGTCGGCCAGTTTGGCTCGTTTATCACCGGTTTTACCGAGTCGTATCAGGGCACCATCGAAGAAGGTGACGTGTTCCTGACCAACGACCCTTACATGTGTGATGGCGCTGTCTCGCATTTGCCAGATTGGCTGATCATGGTGCCGGTGTTCCACAACGGACGCTTGATTAACTGGGCGGCGATGTTCGGTCACATGTCCGATGTCGGCGGTAAAGTACCAGGCTCTTTGCCAACCGATGCCAAGACCATCTTTGAAGAAGGGATCCGCATTCCGCCCTTGAAAATCTACCGTAACGGCGAGCTCAACAGCGATGTGTTGGATTTGATTCTACACAACGTGCGCATGCCGCGCTGGAACCGCTCGGACTTTAACGCCATTGTGGCCTCGTGCCGCACCGCCGGTAAACGCTGCATGGAACTGGCGAAACGCTTCGGCGACGACGTGTTTACCAGTGCTTTAACGATGATGCTCGAGCGTAACTTTGTGGCGATGCGTGAAATCATTCGCACCGTTATTCCAGAGTCGAAACAGACCTTTGAAGACTACATTTGTGACGATGGTGCAGGTTTAGGTCCGTACACCATTCGTTGCTCGATGTGGCGCGAGGGTGACAAAGCGATTTTTGACTTTGAGGGTACCGACCCACAAGCACCGTCATCGATTAACTTCTATTTGAACGAAGAAATGTTCAAGATGTTCTTCGGGGCGTTCACCATCAACTTGTTTGATCCGTCGATTCTGTTCAACGATGGCTTCTATGACTTAGTTGATGTGCGCATTCCGCAGGGTTCTATCTTGAAGCCAAACTTCCCAGCTGCGTTGTCGTGCCGCACCCACTTATTGGGCCGGATCTTTGACATTATGGGTGGTTTGCTCGGACAAGGGAACCCAGCAGCGATGAGTGCGGCTGGTTTCTCTGACTCGCCACATTTTATGTACTCGGGTTACGACGAGAACGATGAATGGTTCCAGTTATTCCAGATCGGTTTCGGCGGTATTCCGGGACGTCCAGCTGGCGATGGCCCTGATGGTCACTCGTTGTGGCCGGGCTTTACCAACGTACCAAACGAATTTATCGAGGCCTACTTCCCGCTACGGATCGAAACGTACGAGACCATTATTGATTCGGGTGGTGCCGGTAAGCATCGCGGTGGTAATGGCTTGCGTGTCGGCTATCGGTTGCTCGCGAAAGGCGAAATCTCGATTCACGACGACCGCTGGTTGACCTACCCGTGGGGTGTGAGTGGCGGTACGCCAGGTCAGCGTAGCCGTAAAGTGTTGGTGCGCGCCGATGGTTCGCAGGAAATTCTGCCGTCGAAGTGCGACAACATCAAGGTCGAAAAAGATGACCTGCTGTTGTTCGAAACTTGGGGTGGCGGTGGCTGGGGCGACCCAACCGAACGCGACCTTGCAGCGATGAGCCTCGACGTACAACGTGGTTTGATCAGCGTCGATGGTGCCCGTCGTTACGGTGTGGTAGTGGCAGCTGATGGCACTATTGATAGCGCTGCAACCGAAGCCTTACGCAATGAAATCCGTGCCGCTCGCACTGAGGAACTGCCGCTGTTTGACCGTGGTGGTACCTTGGCGGAAATCAAGGCGCGTGCCTTGGCTGAAACTGGCTTGCCAGCACCAGCAACACCGCAGTGGGAACGTTAAATGACGACCGCGTTTCGGAGCACAGAAAAACTAACACCAGCCCAGCAGTACGGACTGGTGTTAGTCGATTTGTCGGTAGGCTTCACCCAGCCGTCGCTGAGCCCGCTTGGGGCTGAGAGCGATGCTGTGGTGGCTGCGAATCAGCGGTTGTTAGCAGCGTTTCGTGAGCGCGGCTGGCCGGTATTTTTTACCACCGTGGTCTATGACACACCCGAGCAAGCTGCGGTGTTTCGCGAGAAACTGCCTTCGTTAAATGTGCTTGAGCGTGGCTCGCCGTTGGTCGATATCGACCCGCGGGTGGCGCCGCAAGCCGACGAAGTGGTGATCGAGAAGCATTGGGCCAGTGGCTTTTTTGCAACTGACTTAGCCGCGCAATTACGCGCGGCAGGTTGCGACGGCGTCATGGTGACCGGCTTGACCACCAGTGGTTGTGTGCGGGCGACCGCCGTCGATGCGCTGCAACACGATTTTCGTGTGGTGGTGCCGATTGAAGCCTGTGGTGATCGCGATAACGCTGCTCATAAGGCGAACCTTTATGACTTACAAATTAAATATGCCGACGTGGTCAGCTTGCACTACGCGTTGCAATTGGTGCGTGGCCGCGCTGCTACTGACGTTGACTGGCTGTAGTTCAGTTACTGACGGTTCAGGGGCTGGTGCGCGGACGCCGCTGAGTGCTGATACCGCGACCGCCACGGTGCAACAACGTTTGCAACAACAACTCGCAGCTGAACCCGCCTGGTGCAACGTGTATCGGTCGGACTATGTGGCAGCATTTGCGCTGAACGTGCGCGGTTTAAGTGAAGACAACGCAACCATGCAAACACAAGCAGACGCTGCCTTTGCTGAACTCGCGCAGGATGACGGCGATTGTCGCTTGCCGCAGTGCATTATCGAGCCGTTGCAAGAAGGCAAATTAACTTATTGGTGTGGTTATCGCGAAGACGGCCTTGCTGGGCAAGAAGTGAACGTCTGGTTCGCTTGGGATACCTTGGCGCCGGTGCGCTAATTTTCCGTCTGTTGTTCGCTGATACCGTACCGCATAGATTGGAGCTGGTTATGGCTGGCCAAACCTTATACGACAAACTTTGGCAGCGCCATGTGGTAGCTGCCTTACCCGACGACAGTGTGCTGTTGTATATCGACCGCCAACTGTTGCATGAAGTGACCTCACCGCAGGCTTTTTCTGGATTGGAGTTGGCGGGGCGCAAATTGTGGCGTACCGCAGCAAATGTGGCGGTGCCGGATCACGCGGTGCCGACGCGTTATCGTGAGCAAGGCCTGATTGGTATTTATGACCCCATTGCGCGCCAGCAAGTCGCGACCATGGAAGCCAATTGTAAACGGCACAATGTGCCCCTGATTGACTTGCAAGATCAACGCCAAGGCATCGTGCATGTGGTGGGTCCAGAGTTAGGCTTAACGTTGCCGGGCATGACCGTGGTGTGTGGTGATTCGCATACCTCTACTCACGGCGCTTTGGCGACTTTAGCGATGGGCATCGGCAGTTCCGAAGTAGAACATGTGATGGCCACGCAAACCCTGCGTACGCGCAAACAGAAGAACATGCGGGTGCGCTTTGAAGGGGTGATGCCGTGTGGGGTGACGCCGAAAGATTTGATCCTGGCGCTGATTGGTGAAATTGGTGCCGCTGGCGCACGTGGTTATGCGGTGGAATATGCTGGGCCGATCATCGAGCAAATGTCGATGGAAGGGCGTATGACGATTTGCAATATGACCATTGAAGCTGGCGCCCGCAATGGCTTAGTGGCGTTTGATGCGATAACCGAAGCCTATGTCCGCGACAAGCCTTACGCGCCGAAGTCGACCTTGTGGCAGCGGGCGCTGGAAGATTGGCAAGCGCTGCATTCTGATGCTAATGCTGAATTCGACCGTGAAGTCGTCATTGATGTCAGTCAATTAGGGCCACAAGTGACCTGGGGTACGTCGCCGGATATGGTCACTGGCGTCGACGGGCGGGTGCCTGAGTTCGTTGCTGATGCTTCGGCTACTGAGCGCCAAGCACTGCAGCGCGCGCTTGATTATATGGGGCTGCAGGCCGGGCAATCGCTGATAGGTTTGCCGGTTGATAAAGTCTTTATCGGCTCCTGTACCAACGCCCGTATTGAAGACTTGCGCGAAGTGGCGGCACTGGTCGCTGGCAAGCAGGTCGCAGCCAATGTTAAGGAAGCCCTGATAGTGCCGGGCTCTGGCTTGGTGAAAAAACAGGCGGAGAGCGAAGGTTTGCACCACATCTTTCTGGACGCAGGTTTTCAGTGGCGTGACTCCGGCTGCTCCATGTGTTTGGGCATGAACGATGATCGTTTGGCAGCTGGTGAGCGTTGTGCTTCAACCTCGAACCGCAATTTCGAAGGGCGTCAAGGCAAGGGCGGTCGCACGCACTTAATGAGTCCGGTGATGGCAGCTGCAGCAGCTATACATGGCGCCATTGTCGACGTACGAGGTGAGTTATGTTGAAACCTTTAATTGAGCATACCGGTATTGTGATTCCGTTGGACCGTAGCGATATCGATACCGATGCGTTGTTACCCAAGCAATACTTGAAGAAGCTTGAAAAAGTTGGCTATGGCGACTTTTTGTTTGATGACGAGCGCTTTCTGAACGCCGGTGATGTCGACACACCGCTGAGCGAGCGTGAAGAAAATCCTGACTTTGTGCTGAATCAAGAGCCTTATCGCAATGGCTCAGTGGTGCTAGCACAAAAGAATTTCGGTTGTGGTTCATCGCGTGAGCATGCAGTGTGGGCGCTGCGTGACTTCGGTGTACGCGTATTGCTGGCGCCGAGCTATGGCGAGATTTTCTACAACAATTGCTTTAATAACGGCTTGCTGCCGATTGTTTTACCGCAGACCGAGATCGATGCGTTATTCGCGTTGGAACGCGCTGCTGGAGCTGCTGGGTTGAAGGTCAATGTTGATATCGCGTCACGTTGCATTCGGGTGGGGGATCGCGAGCTGACGTTCGAACTTGCTGAAAGCCGCCAACAAGCCCTTATGCGCGGCATGGATCCGATTGGCGAAACGCTTGAATATGCCGAAAAAATCCGCGAGTATGAGCGCACAAACAAGCAAAAATACGCGTGGTTATTCGCCGAGCATGGACTTTAAAAATACTGATGAGCGTCTGGTTCGGGTTTGTTTAATTGGTAACTCGAAACTTAATAAAATGGTGCACTCGCTGCTGCCGGAATTTAGGGAAGTTGCCGAGTTCACCATTATTGATAGTATTTTTGCCGATGCTTTATCCAGCGCCCATCGCTTAATTGAAGCCAATGCTGTTGATGTGTTTATCAGTGCTGGTGCCAACGCTTTCTATTTAAAAGATACCTTGCCCGTGCCCGTCGTACCGCTGCGGGTTTCGCAAAGTGACTTGTTCGTGGCGGTGATGAAAGCCAGCGCTTTTTCGCGCAAAATGTTGCTGCTGACCCATGAACATCAATTGACCCGCACTGTTGATTTACTCTCTTATTTTGGCGATATCGATTTGATTCATCGCACCTATTCCACAGTGGATGAGGCGCGCGACATTTTCCAGAATCAAAAACAAGACCAATTTGGCGTAGTTATCGGCTCGTCGTTTGTCTGTGATTTGGCAGAAAAGGCCGGTATCCCTTATGTCATGGTGTATTCCCGCGAATCTTGTCGGTTTTTGATTGAAGCGGCTATTACCCGAGCCCGCGTTGAACGCAAGCGGCAAGAGCAGTCGGCGCTGGCTGATTTGTTGCTATCGAAAATGGATGCACCGAGCCTGTTGGTGAATCGCAAAGGCTATTTGATTGCCGCTAACCCTTCGGCGCAACAGTTATTCCCTGACCTGCATGGGCGTAAACGGGTGCCGTTGCAATTGCCGACGATTCGGTTCGGCGAGCTATCTGATCAAGCCACACCACTGACCATTGCCGAGCGTGATTATTTAGCCACGGGTTCGGCGTTTGTCCTCGAAGATGAATTGGTCGGGCGGCTGTATCGCTTTAAACCGAAAGTCGCGTTGGTGCAAAGTGGGGTGACTAAGCCAGTGCCGAAATTGACTTACGTTTCGGCCGAAATGCACCATGTTATTCGGCTGACTGAGCTGTATGCGGCAACGCCTTCGCCGGTGCTACTGCAAGGTGAAACTGGTACCGGTAAAGAGCTGATTGCCCGCCAAATCCATGCGCTAAGTCCGAATAGTGATGGGCCTTTTGTGGCAATCAACTGCGCGGCGATTCCGCTAGACTTGCTCGAGAGCGAGCTGTTTGGCTACGCCGAGGGCGCTTTCACCTCGGCGCGCAGCGGTGGGCGCACGGGTCTGTTGGAAGAAGCCAATGGCGGCACCTTCTTTATGGACGAGGTGAATGAGCTGCCGCTCACTCAGCAAGCAAAATTGCTGCGCATGCTGCAAGAAAAAGAAATTAAGCCGGTCGGCTCGAATCGCACCATTCCGTTGAATATCAAGTTTGTCGCGGCCTGTCATCACGACCTGCAAGTGGAAGTGGCAAATAAGCGTTTTCGCGAAGACTTGTATTACCGCATGAACGTGTTCTCGATTAAGTTACCAGCGCTGCGTGAGCGTTTGGATGATTTAGAGCCGTTGATGCTGTATTTCATGCACACCTTGAACAACCATTATCGTTATGACATCAGTGTGGCGCATTTGGTGAAAGATTTGTTGCCGATTTTCCGCGCTTACCAATGGCCGGGCAACGTGCGGCAACTGGAGAATTTAGTCGAGCGCTTGTTGGTGTCGCTGTCGATTTACGAATCAATTCCCGCGTTGATCGAGGCCTTGCCGTTGATCGCGCCAGAGCTGGTTGCTGCTGGCGCGGTGAGCACGGAAGAAGCAGCCGATGAAACGGCTGGCGGGCTTTTAAAACAATCGGAAGCGGAACAAATCGCCGACGCCCTGCGCCGCTTCGGCGGCAATAAAACTAAAGCCGCCGAATTCCTCGGCATAAGTAAAACCACGCTTTGGCGGCGGTTGAAAGAGCTTTGAGATCGCGGTGTACGATCGCTTTCCCGTAGTAGAGCTACGGGCTACGGCAGGCGTGCCAGAAGGCGGCGATGACGGGGTCTTGCAGGCGGCGCTCGAGGCAGCAGATGCTGACATGGTAGGGCGGTACGTCGGCGGGGCGTTTAAATACTTCGATTTGTTCCCGCACTAAGCTTTGTTCGAGTACCACTTCCGGCACTAAACCTATGCCTAAACCAAGTCCGACCATGGCAACAATGGCTTCGTGGCCGGCCACTTCGGCGTACACGTGCGGCTGTTGTTGATGGCGCGCAAACCAAGCAAACAGCCGTTCCCGCGATAACCCCAGGCGTGCCACAATTACTGGCACCGCTGACCAATCGAGCGTATTCGCAAGGGTTTGCGTGCGCACTGCGCAGTCGGCGCGCGGGCGAATAAATACTAGTGGTGAAGTGTTGAGTTCGCGCATCAATAAGCCGTCAGGGACTTTGTCGGGGCGCGGGGCAATGGCGATATCGGTTTGTTGTTGCAATACATGTTCGATTGACAAAGCCGCATCGCCGGTTTCCACCGTAAGTGCAACGTTGGGGAACAGCGGACGAAAGCGCTCGATAAACTGCCGCATCAGGGTTTGCGCGGCGGTGACCGAACAGTACAAACGTAATTGTCCGCGCAGTTGACTGTCGTCGCCGAGTTGCTGCTGCAATTGTTGCCAGCTGGCCACCAACGCCTGACAGGTGATGAGCGCTTGTTGACCTTGTTGCGTCAGTTCAACTGTGCGGTTGTCACGCATAAATAGGCGCACACCGAGTGCCTCTTCCAAGCGCTGGATTTGCCGCGATAGCGCCGAGGGGCTGACATGCATGGCTTCACTGGTGCGGCCAAAATGCAAGCTTTCGGCAAGCGCGACAAATAACTCTAAGGTACGTAGGTCCATACCACCCTCAAATATTGCGTATTTAGCAATACTCTATTGCAAATGATTCACTATACGCAACATAAATCCTGTCGTAGGCTCAATTCAGACCACAGGAGAAAAGCCATGAGTGACAATTACTTTAATCAATTACCTTTTCGTCAGCAGTTAGCGCAACTGCAACAATGTCGTTTTATGCAAGCCGCGGAATTTAGCGATGGCTGCAATGCACTGCTCGGGAAGAAGATTGTGATTGTCGGTTGTGGTGCGCAAGGTTTCAACCAAGGCCTCAATATGCGCGACTCGGGACTTGATGTCAGCTATGCGCTTCGTCCCGAGGCCATCAAAGAGCAGCGCCCGTCGTGGCAACAAGCGAGCGGCGCAAACTTTACCGTCGGTACCTACGAGGAGTTGATTCCGAGTGCCGATTTGGTCATCAACTTAACCCCAGATAAACAACACAGCGCCGTGGTTGAGGCGGTGATGCCGCTGATGCAAGCGGGCGCAACGCTCGGCTATTCGCATGGCTTCAATATCGTTGAAAGTGGCCAGCGGATTCGTGCCGACATCACCGTCATCATGGTGGCACCCAAATGCCCAGGCACCGAGGTACGCGAGGAGTACTTACGCGGCTTTGGCGTACCGACGCTGATTGCTGTGCATCCAGAGAATGATCCGAATGGCCATGGCTTGGCGTGGGCGAAGGCATGGGCAGCCGCAACCGGCGGGCATCGTGCCGGGGTGTTAGAGAGCTCGTTCGTGGCCGAGGTGAAGTCCGATTTAATGGGCGAGCAAACGATTTTGTGTGGCATGCTGCAAGTCGGTTCGTTGCTGTGTTACGACCACATGGTCCAGCATGGCATCGATAAAGCTGAAGCCGCCCACTTGGTGCAGCACGGTTGGGAGGAAATTACTGAAGCGCTGAAGTTTGGTGGCATCAGTTTGATGATGAGCCACCTCGACAGTGCGGCGCGGTTGCGTGCCAACGCGCTGAGTGAGCAGGCCAAGCAATTGTTGACGCCGTTGTTCGCCAAACATCAAGATGACATCTTAAGTGGTGCGTTCTCGGCGCAGATGATGGCCGACTGGGCCAACGACGATCATGATCTGCATACTTGGCGTGAACAAACCCGGCAAAGCGCCTTTGAGCAAGCGCCTACTTACGCGGGAACCCTGAGCGCTAAAGACTACTTTGACCGCGGCATTGTCATGGTAGCGTTGGTGAAAGCTGGCGTTGAATTGGCATTTGAGACCATGGTCAGTGCCGGGATTCGGGCCGAGTCGGCGTACTATGAGTCATTGCACGAGTTGCCGTTGATTGCCAATACCATAGCGCGCAAACGTTTGTACGAGATGAACGTGGTGATTTCAGATACTGCTGAGTACGGCAACTATTTATTCGCCAACGCCGCACATGAGCTGTTAGAGCGCGAGCTGTTTGCGCACTTGCGCACGGATGTTATCGGCGCCGGGCTGCAACATGCAGAAACGGTCGACTACAGCGAACTGAATCGAGTCAACGAAGCCATTTATCAGCATCCGATCGAGCAAATCGGTCGTACCTTGCGCGCTTACATGAAAGAAATGAAGCCAATTGGAAAAAACCGTTGACATTCAAACTGACAATGTTAGAACTAGATAAGACTTGAACAAAACTTGAACTGTTAAGAAGAAAACACACAATGCGTTTATTTGCTGTTGCAAACATCAACATTCTAGTGCTCCTCGTGGTGATTATTAATCGCTGCGCGGGCAGGTATTGGAATTTGTAAAGCAACAGCCAAACAAGCAAAACTCCAAAAACCCCCGCTTCACCAAGCGGGGGTTTTTTCGTTCTAGGGCCGAAGAAAAAGGGAAAATGGCAATGACCGGTGCTGAGTTCATCATCGATTTTTTACACCGACAACAGGTGCAACACGTATTTGGCTATCCCGGCGGCGCGATCATGCCGATTTACGATGCGCTCTATCAATCACCGGTACAGCATTTTCTCTGTCGCCACGAGCAAGGCGCGGCCTTCGCTGCGATCGGCTATGCGCGGGCCAGCGGTAAAACCGGTGTGTGTATGGCAACTTCGGGCCCAGGTGCGACCAATTTATTGACAGCACTGGCGGATGCCAAATTGGACTCGGTACCGGTCGTCGCTATCACTGGACAAGTGGATCAAGCGGTGATGGGCACCGACGCCTTTCAAGAAATCGATGTTTTGGGCTTGAGCTTAGCCGTCACCAAACACAGCATTCTAGTCAGCCACCCGAGTGAACTTGCCGACGCGCTGCAACAAGCCTTTCAAATTGCCGCTGAGGGCCGTCCAGGGCCAGTGCTTATCGATGTGCCGAAGAATATTCAACTGGGCGACTGTCCGACGCAACCGCCCGCCGCGGCGAAACCCAGTGTAGCGCCGCCACCGCAATCGACACACGGTATCGACAACGCCGCCGCCATCGCCTTGGCTCGCCATTTAATTGCGCAAGCAGAACGCCCGGTGGCTTACATCGGGGGTGGCGTGGTGATGGCGGATGCCGTGCACGAGTTACGTGCGTTTTTGGACGCGACGCAGATCCCTGCGGTGTCGACTTTGAAAGCCTTGGGCAGTGTGGCGCCTGACTATGCACATGATTTGGGGATGCTGGGTATGCATGGTCGACAATGCGCCAACATGGCGGTGCAAGAATGCGATGTGCTGATCAATTTAGGTGCGCGTTTCGATGATCGGGTCACTGGTAAATTGGCAGAATTCGCGCCCCACGCCAAAGTCATTCATATCGATATTGATGCCGCTGAGCTGCACAAACGCCGCCGCGCGCTGTGTGGCATTCATGGCAATGTGCGTGATATTTTACCCACGCTGCAAGTGACTACGCACTGTGATGCTTGGCGACAGCGTTGTCGCGAACTTGATGCTGCTTGCCCGTGGCGCTATGACGCACCGCCGCCGGGTGTCTATGCGCCCAAGTTGCTGCGCAGCATCAGTGAGCAGGTGCCCGCCGATACGGTGGTCTGCCCTGATGTCGGGCAACACCAAATGTGGGTGGCCCAGCATATGCGCTTTAGCCAACCCAATAATCATTTGAGTAGCGGTGGTCTTGGCACCATGGGTTTTAGTTTGCCGGCCGCAGTTGGTGCACAGATCGCCCGCCCTGAGGCGACGGTGTTTGCTATCTGCGGCGACGGCTCTTTTATGATGAACGTACAGGAGCTGGGAACCATCAAACGCTTTCAGTTACCGGTCAAAATCGTCATCATCGACAACCAACGCTTAGGCATGGTGCGGCAGTGGCAAGAGCTGTTTTTTGACGGCTGCTACAGCGAAACCGACTTAAGCGATAACCCTGACTTTTGCGCCTTAGCGCGCGCTTTTGGCATTCCTGCCTTGTACTTGGAACACGCTGCCGATATGCCGGCAGCGCTGGAACAACTGTTCGCCAGTGACGGCCCCTTCTTATTACACGTGCGGATCGACGCGGCTGAAAACGTTTGGCCCTTGGTACCGCCCGGCGCTGCTAACCACGACATGCTTACGGAGAAAAACTAATGCACACCACAGTTACTTTACTTGTTGATCATCATCCGGTTGCCATCGAGCGAGTGCTGCAAGTCGCGCGCTACCGTGGTTTTAACGTGGTCGGTATGAACCTGACCCGCGACAGCGAATTGGAGCAGCGGCTGGTGTTGGAAATCGCCAGTGAGCGCAATATCGAGCTGTTGGTGAAGCAGTTGGCCAAGATCTACCATGTGCGTGAACTCAAAGTGGGCGCTGAGTTTCAATTGGCGGCGCGGCCTACGCCGGTGGCCGCAGCGCGTTCGATGGCTACGCCAGCCGCGCAAGTGCAACGAGGTTAATGATGCCCAAATTACGTTCAGCAACAGTCACGCAAGGTCGTAATCGCGCCGGTGCACGAGCGTTGTGGCGCGCCACCGGCGTCAAAGACACCGATTTTGGCAAGCCGATAGTAGCGGTGGTCAACTCCTTCAGCGAATTTGTCCCGGGTCATGTGCATTTGCGTGAAGTCGGACAAATTGTCGCGCAAAGCATCGTCGCTAACGGCGGTATTGCCAAGGAATTCAACAGTATCGCGGTCGATGATGGCATTGCCATGGGGCACGACGGCATGCTGTATAGCCTGCCGTCGCGCGACTTGATTGCCGACTCGGTGGAGTATGTGGTGAATGCCCATTGTGCCGATGCCATGGTGTGTATCTCGAACTGCGACAAAATCACGCCCGGTATGTTTATGGCGGCGATGCGACTGAACATTCCGGTGGTGTTTGTCTCGGGTGGTCCGATGGAAGCGGGTAAGACCAAGTTGTCGGAGCAAATTATCAAGCTCGATTTGGTCGACGCTATGGTCGCTGGCGGCGACCCTAAGGTGTCCGACGCTGACAGCGAAGCGATTGAACAAAGTGCCTGTCCGACCTGCGGCTCTTGCTCGGGGATGTTCACCGCAAATTCGATGAACTGCTTACTTGAAGCTTTGGGCTTGGCGCTACCGGGCAATGGTTCGTTATTGGCAACCCATCAGCTGCGCCGCCAATTGTTCGTGGATGCCGGTAAAACCGTCATGGATTTATGTCGGCAGTATTATCAGCAAGACGATGTGAGCGCCTTGCCGCGCAGCATCGCTAATCGCCATGCGTTTGAGAATGCCATGATGCTGGATATTGCCATGGGCGGCTCGACCAATACTATTTTGCATTTACTGGCAGGCGCCTATGAGGGCGAAGTTGACTTTGCCATGGCTGATATCGACGCGCTCTCGCGACGCGTGCCGAATCTTTGCAAAGTGGCTCCAGCGACACCGCAGTACCATATGGAAGATGTGCATCGCGCCGGTGGCGTTGTGGCGATTCTAGGTGAATTGGAGCGCATCGGCTTGTTGCACGACGACGTCGCCCATATTGCCTTTGCTTCTTTGCACGATTGGTTAGCTGCATGGGACGTGCGCCGCACTTCGGCTCCAGCAGTACAGCGGTTTTATCGCGCTGGACCAGCAGGGATTCGCACTACCCAAGCATTCTCGCAAGATTGTTACTATCCGAGTGTTGATGTGGATCGTGAACAGGGCTGCATTCGTGCTGGTGAGCATGCTTACTCAACTGAAGGCGGCCTCGCTGTATTGCAGGGCAATTTGGCGACCGATGGCTGCGTGGTGAAAACCGCCGCGGTACGTGAAGAGATGCTGAAATTTAGTGGCCCAGCGCGGGTGTTTGATAGTCAAGATGCGGCGGTCGACGGCATTCTCGGTGGCGTGGTTAAAGCGGGCGATGTGGTGGTGATTCGCTATGAAGGCCCCGCCGGAGGCCCGGGCATGCAAGAAATGCTGTATCCGACCAGTTATTTGAAATCGATGGGGCTTGATAGCCAGTGTGCGCTGATCACCGATGGTCGTTTCTCCGGCGGTACTTCGGGCTTGTCGATTGGCCATGTCTCTCCTGAAGCGGCAGCTGGTGGTGTGATTGGCTTGGTCGAAGACGGCGATAGGATTGCGATCGATATTCGCCAACGCGCGTTGACACTACAAGTGCCGGATCAAGAACTGGCGGCCCGCCGCGCCGCCATGCAAACGCAAGGCGCTGCAGGGTGGCAACCGCAACCTCGGCAGCGCGCCGTTAGCACCGCATTGCGCGCCTATGCTGCCTTTGCTAGCAGTGCTGACAAAGGTGCAGTACGGGTGTTGCCGGCGGCGCTGGCAGGCGGTGCGCGATGAGCGAGTTTACCTCAGTGGAGGCGATGAAAGCCCATTACTTACGGCAAATTTTGCTGGCGCCGGTCTACCAAGCGGCGGTCGAAACGCCGCTGCAGCAAATGCCCAAGCTCAGCAAACGGTTACAGCACCAAGTGCTGTTGAAACGCGAAGACCAGCAGCCGATTTACTCATTTAAGCTACGTGGCGCCTTTAATAAGTTACACCAACTGCAGCAACAGGGCGTGCAAGGGGTGATTTGTGCCTCGGCTGGCAACCATGCCCAAGGCGTGGCGTACTCAGCCAAACAGCTTGGGCTGCATGCGGTGGTGGTGATGCCGGTCACCACTGCGGAGATTAAAGTGAGTGCAGTGCGCGATAGAGGCGCTGAGGTGATTTTGCACGGCGTTGATTTTGACAGTGCCAGTGACTTTGCCCACCAGTTAGCTGCTGAACGCAAGCTGAGCTATGTGCCGCCATTTGATGACGATGCAGTGATTGCCGGGCAGGGCACTGTGGCCAAAGAAATGCTTGCCCAGCAACATTTTGATGCGGTGTTTGTTCCAGTCGGTGGCGGTGGTTTATTGGCCGGTATGGCGGCTTATATCAAAAGCATTTGCCCAGAGATTAAAGTGATTGGGGTGGAGCCCGCCGATGCGGCCTCGTTGACCGCGGCTTTGGCGGCACGCTACCCGTTGAAACTCAAGCAAGTTGGCCTATTTGCCGACGGTACTGCGGTGAAGCAGGTCGGCACTTTGCCGTTTACCGTGGCTGCGGCTCTCTGCGATGAAGTGATTACGGTGTCGTCTGACGAGATTTGTGCGGCGGTGAAAGATATTTTCGACGATGCCCGTGCCATTGCCGAGCCTGCTGGTGCGTTAGCGTTGGCAGGGTTAAAAGTTTATGCCCGCCGCGCTGAGGTGAAGCCAGGCTTGCGCTTGGCGACGGTCCTGAGTGGCGCTAATTTGAATTTTGATCGGCTGCGTTACATTGTCGAACGTAGTGAAATTGGCGAGTTACGCGAAGCCTTGTTGGCGGTGACCATTGCCGAACGAGTGGGCAGCTTTCGGCGCTTCTGCGAGGTGCTTAATGGCCGCGTGATCACCGAGTTTAACTACCGTTACGCCGATGATCAGCAAGCCCAGATCTTTGTCGGGTTGAAGCTTACCGATGGCTTGCACGAGCTGAATGAAGTCAAGCAGCTGTTGGCACAGGCAGGCTACGCCTTTGTCGATTTGTCGCAAGATGAACTAGCGAAGCAGCATATTCGGCATATGGTCGGTGGGCGGCCACGGCAGCCGCTGCAGGAACGCCTGTTTCAGGTGACTTTTCCTGAGCATCCGCAAGCACTCAGTGACTTTCTACAGGCGCTTGGCGATAGTGCCAATATTAGTTTGTTTCACTATCGTAATCATGGCGCCGCCTATGGCGATGTATTGGTGGGTTTTGGTGGCGTAGCTGCAGCGACCGCCAGCGCTAGCGAGCTGCAGCACATGTTACAGCAGCTTGGCTACCCGTTTGTGGATGTCACGGCGCAGCCAAGCTACCAGTTCTTTTTAGCGCATGCTGATAAGGCTCATACCGTAAAAGCTCATACCGTAAAAGAAAACGGCATAAACCAAGGTACGGTGGTCGCCCGATCGTTCTCGTAACGATCGATGGCGTCCAAGTGCTGCTCCGCCACCCCGATAAAATCACAATCATCTAATAGCTGATCACGATCGCTGCCAGCGATGTTGAACGGAATCGTGTCACCGTTACTGAGCACTAATTGCTGTTGTTCTAAATCGACCTTTATTGGTTCGGCGCGTTGTTCACAGGCAGCGGTCAGACGCTTTAGATCGGTCTCGCTGACCTGTGCCGGCAACAACTTATTGTTGATGCAATTGCGGTAGAAAATATCGGCGAAGCTACTGGCAGCCACCACTTTAAAGCCGAACTGAGCAAGCGCCCAAGGCGCGTGTTCACGGCTCGATCCGCAACCGAAATTATGGCCCGCAACGAGAATGCTGACGCCTTGGAATTGCGGTTGATTTAGCACAAATTCGGGGTTTGGTGCACCATCGTCAAGGTAGCGCCAGTCGTAAAAGAGTGCCTCGCCAAAGCCGTCGCGCGAAATACCAGTTAAAAACTGCTTTGGAATGATTTGGTCGGTGTCGACGTTATCAATTGGCAACGCACAGGCGCTGCCTTGGTGAAAGTACTGTTGTTGGCTCATATTAAGCCCTCTCCGCTGACTAATGGGTTGGTAGATAAATAGCCGTGAATCGCGGCGCTGGCGGCCACTGCAGGACTGGCTAAGTGGGTGCGCGCCAAACGTCCTTGGCGGCCTTCAAAGTTACGATTACTAGTAGAGACGCAGCGTTGGCCCGCTGGCACGATGTCGTCGTTCATCGCCAAGCACATGGAACAGCCGGGCTCGCGCCATTCAAAGCCAGCGGCACGGAAGACATCGGCTAAGCCTTCAGCTTCGGCTTCGCGTTTTACTTGCGCTGATCCAGGTACTACTAACGCACGAACGTGTGGCGCGACCCGTCCACCTTTGACCACGGCGGCGGCTTGGCGCAAATCAACTAGGCGGCTGTTGGTGCAAGAGCCGATAAACACCACGTCGACCGGGTAGTCTTGCAACAAGCTGCCGGGAGTTAAGCCCATGTATTCCAATGCTTTGGCGACGCTGCGTTGTTGCTCAGTGGCAGGGAAGTTGGCCGGATCTGGCACCCGCTCGGTAACCGCCATGACTTGCTCCGGCGAGGTGCCCCAAGTGATTTGTGGGCGAATACTGCTGGCGTCAATGTGCACGGTTTTATCAAACACCGCATCGGCATCAGATTTTAGCGTCTTCCAGCGTGCTAAGGCGCGCTGCCATTGGTCGCCGCTTGGCGCGCGTGGGCGCCCCTGCAAGTAGCTGAAGGTCACTTCATCTGGGGCGATAAGGCCGGCTTTGGCACCCATTTCAATGGTCATGTTGCACACCGTCATGCGCTCTTCCATGTCCATGGATTCGATGGCGCTGCCGCAATACTCGACCACGTAGCCACTGCCACCGGCGGTGCCAATACGACCAATCACCGCCAAGATCACGTCTTTGGCAGTGACCCCCATCGGCAGTTGCCCGTCAATTTGCACTTTCATGTTTTTCGCCCGTTGCTGTGGCAAGGTTTGCGTCGCCAACACGTGCTCCACTTCACTGGTGCCGATACCAAAGGCCAAAGCACCAAAAGCACCATGGGTCGAGGTGTGCGAATCACCACAAACAATGGTCATGCCGGGTTGGGTAATCCCTTGCTCGGGGCCGATCACGTGCACAATGCCCTGGTCGCGGTGGGTGATATCGATCAACGGGATCTGAAACTCACGGCAATGCTGGTGTAAGGCCGTCAGTTGCTGTTTGGAAACCTCTCCAGCGCCGTCAATGCGGCGATTTTGCGTCGAAATATTGTGGTCCATGGTCGCCAAAGTGGCGACTGGATTGCGTACCGTGCGTCCTGCTTGTTTTAGCCCGGAAAACGCCTGCGGTGAGGTGACTTCGTGAATAAAGTGAAAGTCGATGTAGAGCAGGTCAGTGCTGTCGTTCAACTGTGCCACTTGATGTTGGTCATAGATTTTTTCGTATAAGGTCATGCCCATGCTGCTACTTCCTCACTGATAAATTGCGCGACGGCGTCGCCAACGCGCGCGGTGGATACGGGATTGGTTGAAGTTAAATCGGCGGTGACTTGCTGCTGTTTCAGTGCGTGTGCGACGCCAGTTTCGATGGCGCAGGCGGCCGCTTCATTGGCAAAGCTATACCGCAGCATTAAGGCGGCACTTAAGATTTGCGCGATCGGATTGGCGCTGCCTTGCCCGGCAATGTCGGGAGCACTGCCGCCAGCTGGCTCATATAAGCCAAAGCGACTGGCGTTGATACTGGCTGATGGCAACAGTCCTAAGGAGCCGGCAATCGCGGCGAGTTCGTCGGATAAAATGTCACCGAATAAGTTGTCGCACAGCAGCACGTCGAACTGGCTGGGGTCACGGATCAACTGCATCGCTGCGTTATCGACGTACATATGCTCAAGCTGGACTTGCGGAAACTGCTGGGCCACTTCACTAACCACTTCGCGCCATAACACACCAGAAGCCATGACGTTGGCTTTGTCGATGCTGGTGACTTTGCCGCGGCGGTGCACCGCAGTTTGGAAGGCTTTGATTGCGATGCGACGAATTTCGTCGCGCTGATAGGTTTGGGTATCGCTGGCGCGATGCTCGTTGCGCTCTTTGGCGCCAAAGTAGATGCCGCTGGTTAACTCGCGAAAGCAAACGATATCCATACCTTTGGCGGTGGTTTGCGGCTTTAACGGGCTTAAGTGTTCAAAACCGGCATACCAGCGCGCCGGGCGGATGTTACAGAACAAGTCAAAATGCTGGCGCAGTTTTAACAAGGCTGCGCGTTCGGGTTGTTGTTCTGTGGGTAAATGAGTCCACTTGGGGCCGCCGACCGAACCGAATAAAATCGCATCGCTTTGTTCACAGGCTTGCAAGGTTGCCGCTGGTAAGGCTTCGCCATAGGCGTCAATGGCCGCTCCACCAACTTTGGCGGCTTGGTACTGTGGTTGAAAATGAAAGCGTTGCGCACAAGCATCAAGCACTTTGATTGCCTCGGTCATCACCTCGGGACCGATGCCGTCGCCGGCTAAAACCGCAATTTTATAAATGCTCATGACGCTTGCTCCTGTAAGTGTTGTTTCAGCGCGCGCACTTGCGCGGCGCGGGCGGCGGTATTCAATACGTGCACATAGGCTTTGGCCGAAGCTTTGACAATGTCGGTGGCCAAGCCGATGCCGTGGATCTGCTGCCCAGCGTAGCTAGCGGTGATGTCCACTTGGCCTAAGGCGTCGGCGCCGCTGCCTTTCGCGCTCAACTGGTAGCTGACGATTTCCAGCGGCTGTTCAATAATGCTTTGTAAGGCGTTGTAGCTGGCATCCACCGGACCATTGCCGGTGGCGGTGTAGCTGCGTGCTTGGCCGTGGCAGGTCAATTGCACCGTGGCACTGGCTTGACCGCTACTGTCGGTCTGCGTGGTCAGTTGGCTCAAGCTGTAGGGGTCGTCTTGCTCTTGCAACGACTGTTCGAACACCAACGCCTCCAAGTCGTAGTCGAACACTTGGCCTTTTTTGTCGGCCAGCTTGATGTAGCTAGCGTACAGTTGCTGCAGGTCGTAATCTTGGTCGCGATAACCCAACTCGGTTAAGCGATGTTTGATCACATGCTTGCCGCTGCGCGAAGTTAGATTGAACTGATTGGCACGCATACCGATGCTTTCTGGGGTGATGATTTCGTAGGTGTTTTGCGCCTTTAACACGCCGTCTTGGTGGATCCCCGAGGAATGGGCGAAGGCGTTGCTACCGACGATCGCTTTGTTGGGTTGAATCGGCATATTGCAGATGTGGCTGACCAACTGCGAGGTGCGGTAGATTTCTTTGGCGTTGATCTGGGTGCGGTAGTTGAAGCTGTCGGCGCGGGTGGCCAAGATCATGGCGATTTCTTCTAAGGCGCAGTTGCCCGCGCGCTCGCCGATGCCGTTCACGGTACCTTCGATTTGCCGCGCGCCTGCTGCGATGGCCGCCAAACTATTGGCAACTGCCAAACCCAAATCGTTGTGGCAATGCACGCTGATGCGCGCTTGATCGATGTTCGGCACTTTGTTTTTCAACTGGCTGATGATGTGGGCAAACTCGGTGGGTACGGTGTAACCGACGGTGTCGGGAATATTGATGGTGGTGGCGCCGGCGCTGATGGCGTGTTCCACCATGTAACACAAATCATCGATAGGGGTACGGCCGGCGTCTTCACAGGAGAACTCGACATCGTCGGTATAGTTGCGCGCCAATTGGATGCTGGCGACGGCTTGTGCGGTGGCCTCGGCTAAGGTTTTGCGCAATTTGTACTGCAAGTGCAAGGGCGAGCTGGCGATAAAAGTGTGGATGCGTTTGCGTTCGGCGCTTTTTAAGGCTTCGCCACAAGCGTGGATGTCGCTTGCCACGGCGCGGGCCAAACCACACATCACGGGGCCGTCGATGCTGTTGGCAATCGCTTGCACCGCATCGAAATCGCCGGGGGACGAGGCTGGAAAGCCCAACTCCATGACGTCGACACCTAAGCGGCTGATAGCTTCGGCGAGCTGGATTTTCTGCTTTTTGCTTAAGCTAGCGCGCAGTGCTTGCTCGCCATCGCGCAAAGTGGTGTCGAAAATCCAAATGCGATCGTCTGTTGCGGTGGTCATTGCTCTTCCTCGTTGTGCCTTTGGCTGTTGTCGCGCTTGTGTGCTGTTGCGCTTTTGGCCGCCGAGGTCGGGCTAAAAAAAAAGCCCCGACCTAGTGGCGGGGCTTTCTTTTTGCTTGGTTCGTTTCTTAGTTAACTTTCACAAATAGCAGCTCCCGCGCGTCTGATGAGAAGCACGAGGAGGAGGTTAATAATAATCGCGAACGAATTTTTTAACATTTGTTGTTTGCTATCCGCTGTTGGCTGTTAGCTATTTGCTGTTTGTGTAATCAATCTGCTTTAAGATTTATCACGGAGATATTTTTAAATCAACCTTTGTTTTGTGATTGCTTTAATAAATGCGCTTTTAGTTGCTGATAATCGGCGCTCATGCGCAGATTGAGCTCGGGTTTTTCAAGCACTTGTTGTAAGGCTGCAGGTAGTTCGACTGGCGCTTTGATGATTTGCTCAACGCGTTCGGCGAACTTAGCTGGATGGGCGGTGCCGATAATCAAGCCGTGTTCTCCCGGTTGCAGGGTTTGCTGCAGCGCCGCCCATGCCACCGCGGCATGCGGCTCACTGAGATAGCCTTGCTGGTAGAGCGTTTGGGTAGCCTTGATGGTGTCGGCTTCGCTGACCGCAACCGCGCTGAATTTGTTCTTCAGCTGCGGATTGTGATTGAGCAGCGCTTCAACGCGCGGCCAATTGTTCGGAGCACTAATGTCCATGGCGTTCGACAGCGTGGCTTGCGTTGGCTGCGGCTGCCATTGCTGATTTTGCAGGTAACGCGGCACGGTATCGTTGCTGTTGGTGGCGGCGATGACGCGCTTGACTGGCAAGCCCAGCTGCACCGCGATTAACGCGGCGCAAACGTTGCCAAAATTGCCGCTCGGTACGCAAATGGCAGTGTGTTCGCGTTGGGCTCGGGGCAGCTGTGCCCAGGCTTCGAAGTAGTAGCACACCTGTGCAAATAACCTACTGATATTAATCGAGTTTGCCGAGTTGAGCTGCAGTTGTGTGGCGGCCTCGGGGTCGTTAAAGAGCTGCTTGACTAGTGCCTGGCATTGGTCGAAATCGCCGTCGATGGCAATGCTCTGTACGTTGTCGTTCAAGGTGGTGAAGAGCTTGGCTTGTAACGGACTGACTTTGCCTTCGGGGTAGAGCACCACGACTTTGACGTTGGGCTGGCGGTAGAACGCAGCCGCCACGGCGGCGCCAGTGTCGCCCGAGGTGGCTGTGACGATGGTGGTGGCTTGCTGGCTCGCTTGTTGATTGCTGGCTTTTTGGGCTGCGGCCAGTGCGAGGGCCATAAAGCGGGCGCCGAAGTCTTTAAATGCCAAAGTGGGGCCATGAAACAGCTCGAGGCAGCTGACGGTTGCGCTGATTGGCACCACAGGTGCTGGGAAGTTAAACGCCTGCTCGGTTAGCTCGGTCATGCGGGCTGGGCTGATTTCGTTGTCGGTGAGTGCCGCCAAAATGTGTCCGCTTCTTTGCGCAAGGGGGATGGTCAACAACTGATCGATGTCGAGTTGTGGCCATGGTTGTGTCAGGTCGAAAAAGAACAGGCCTTGGTTGCGACCCAGACCGAGTTGCACCGCTTCAAGAAAACTGACGCGTTGACTAGGGTCGAGAAGATTAGCGAGCGACATGGGCGGACTCCTTTGCTGGTTCAGGGTGCTCGTGGGCGGCGAGTTGTCGGGCGCCGTTGGGATCAGGGCGGCAGTGCACGGTCATCGCATCAGCGTTTTGCTGATACTGAGTTTCGAGTAATTGCTTCACCTGCGCGGCCTGTGCGTCGTTGCGACATAAGGCGAAGAGGGTCGGCCCGGCACCGGAAATACCCAGATGGGCGATGCCGAGCTGTTGCGCTTGTTGCCGCAGGGTCGTGAGCTGGGGTATCAGCTGTAGCCGACAGGGCTCAGCGAGACAATCTTCGAGAGCACTGAGTGCCAGCGTTTCGTCTTGACTGTGCAGGCCATGGACGAAACTCGCGAGGTTTTGCGCGGCTTGGATGGCGGTTGGCAGCGGCAGCTGAGCTGGAATGACTTGCCGAGCCGTGGCGGTGTTGAGCACCGTGCCTGGATAGCTGACCACCACCGACCAATGCGCGAACCAGGGCAGTTGGCGGCAGAGCCGTTGCGCGTCGGTCGCCATTAATTGCAGTCCGCCGAAATAGGCTGGTGCAATATTGTCGAGGTGCATCGCATTGCTGGTTTGGCCTTCGAGTCGCGCCATCAGTTGCAACAGTTGCTGCTGACTTAACGGTTGGTCGAAATAGTCGTTCAGGGCATATAAAGTGGCGACGATTGAGCAGGCGCTCGAGCCTAAGCCACTGCCGACTGGAAGTTCTTTGTGTAGGGTCAGCTTGAGTTCGGGGAGTGGCTCTTGGTTTTTTGGCTCGGCGACTGTGGCGCGGAACTGTTGCCAGCATTTGTTGACCAGGTTTTGCTGCGGATCTGCTGGTAATTGGTGCGCGTAGCGACCGGTTACCTTGAGCTCGGAGACTGTTGTCTTGGTTGCTTTTGTTGCTGGTTCGATGCTGAGGCGGTCGCCCAGAAGGCTGCCATCGCGAGGTTGCAGCGCTAGTCCAAGGGTATCGAAGCCCACCGAAAAATTACCAATAGAAGCCGGAGCGTAATAGGTTTTTTGCATTAGGCGGCTCCTTGTTGTTGCCATGCGAGGGTGCGCATGATATCGCTGAAAATACCCGCTGCGGTCACTGTAGCACCGGCGCCATAACCGCGCAGCACAAACGGGATGGGTTGATAATAATCGCTTTGAATGACCAAGGCATTTTCGCCATTTTTGATGCTGGCGAGCGGGTGGCCCGGTGCGAGTTCGGCAATTTTGACTTGGCACTGGTTGTGCTTGATTTGTGCGACATAGCGCAACACTTTGCCGTTTGCCGCCGCTTGTTGTTGGCGTTGTTGATAGTGCTGGTCGAGCTCCGGCAAGCGCGCCATGAAAGCTTCGATGCTTTCGGCGTTGTTGGGGGCGGCGTTGCTGGGGACGGCCTGGAAGCTGGCTGGCAGTAGCGGTTCGATGTCAATGTCGTCGAGTTCCAGTTGCAGGCCAATTTCGCGAGCCATGATCAGTAATTTGCGCGCGACATCGAGCCCAGATAGGTCGTCGCGCGGGTCGGGCTCGGTGTAGCCTTTTTCGCGTGCTTGCTGGATGGCGGTGGAAAATGGCTGATTTTCTTCAAGTAAGCCGAATAAATAGCTCAGAGAGCCCGACAAAATGCCACCAAATTCGGTGAGTTTATCGCCGGCATTTTGTAAGCCTTGCACTGCATCGATGATAGGCAAGCCAGCGCCTACGGTGGTTTCATAAAGATAACGCCGATGCCGGTAACGGGCTGTGTCTTTGAGCTTTTGGTAGTAGGTTTGCGCCATGGTGTTGGCCTTTTTGTTCGGCGTCACCACGTGAAAACCGCTGGTCAAATAGTCGAGATAGCTGCCGGCGATAGCGTTCGAGCTAGTGCAGTCGACCAGCACCGGGTTGACCAAATGATGGCGCTTGACGAAGGCTTTCAGGACGTCGCTGCTGAAGCTTTGTTTGGCTTTGCTGAGGTCTTGCTGCCACTGACTTAGATCAATTCCATGGGCGTTGGTGAGGAGTTTTTGGCTGTTAGCGATGCCATAGACTTTGAGCTTGACGTTGCGTTTATGCAGAAAGCTTTGTTGGCGGTGGATTTGTTCGAGTAGCTGTTCGCCAACCGTGCCGCAACCGACAACGAACACATCGATGCTCGGCATATGGGTGAAGAAGTTTTCGTGGCAAACCTTGAGCGCATCTTGCGCTTGTTGTTCGCTGATGACTGCGGAGACCGTGCGCTCGCTGCTATCCTGTGCCATCGCACAAACGTTCACATGCGCTTGTGCCAGCGAGGCGAAAAAGCGCGCCGCCAAGCCAACTTGATGGCGCATACCGTCGCCGATCAGCGAGATGATGGCCATGTTCTTTTGAATATCGATGGGCTTAATCAGGTTTGCCTTAAGCTCCAAGTCGAACTCATTGCTAATGGCCTTCTTGGTGGGCGTTAACGCACGTTGCTCGACGCAAAAGCTGATGCTGAACTCAGAGGATGACTGGGTGATAAGGTTGATCGAGATATTGCGTTGCGCGAGGCACGAAAACACCCGCGCGGAGATACCTGCAACACCTTTGAGGCCGGGTCCGGAAACGGTGACCAGTGCCATTTGTGTAAGATTTGACAGGCCTTTAATCGGTAGCTGTGGATCGCCTTGGGTGTCAATGAGCGTGCCTTGCTGTTGTGGGTTTTGGCTGTTTTTGATGAGGCACGGCACATTGTGTTGAGCAAGTGGCGCGATGGTTTTCGGATGCAAAATGCGTGCGCCAAAATGCGACAGCTCCATGGCTTCTTCGTAGCTCAGGTGCTTGATTAATTGTGCGCTTTTTATGGTACGAGGGTCAGCAGTGTAGACGCCATCGACGTCGGTCCAAATTTCGCAGCACTCGGCTTTGAGCGCCGCGGCGAGCACCGCCGCCGAGTAATCGGAGCCGTTGCGACCGAGTACGCAGAGGCCGCCGTCTTCGTGCGCGGCCTGGTAGCCGGGCACGAGGGTGATGGTGGCGTGCATGGTGCTGGTTTTCGCGGCTTGGGGTGCGGTTGTTGCGGCTGCGGTGAGCCAGCGCTTTAGGCTTTTGGCTGAGGCAGGGATATCGACTTGCGCGTTCAGATAATCGCCGCTCGCTGATAAGCATTGCTGGGCGGGCAGGATTTGGGCGCTTGTGGCCTGTGTGGCATTGAGCAGTGCCTGCATGATTTGCACGCTGGTCAGTTCGCCCATCGACATTAGCTTAGCTTTGATTTTGTTGGAACATTCACCGAGCAGAGCAATTCCTTGCAGTTGTCGCTCGAGCATTTGCGTTTGCTGCGCGATGAAACTTTCGAGTTGCGCTTGGGTGTTTTTGTTGAGCTGGATGCTGTGGTCGTCGTTGTCGTTGTCGTTGTCTTTGTTTTTGTTGTTTTTGTCGTGCGACCTAGCTGTGGCCGACTCATTGGCAATCAAGGCTAAGCAGCGGCTTTGCCACTCTTGCAGTTGCGATGTTTCTAGCGTACCGAGTTGCGCCTGTTGCAGCATGGTTTCGAGCAGATTCGTCATGCCTTGGGGCGCCGACAGCACCACCATGAGTTGCTTGCTGTTGGCACGATTTAGTAATTGCGCCGCTACCGCTTCCATCTTTCGCCGCGTCCCAAGCGACGAACCCCCAAATTTTAAAACCTGCATGTCGATACTCCGTTGTTATTGCTGCCGTTGTAAAAAGCGCAAAAAAAAACCCACAGCCTGTTGGGGCTGTGGGTTTTTTGCTTGCTTATCTTAAATTTAAGTCAACAAAGCCCGCCACACGCCCGAAAGGCTTGTGGTTGTAATAATGGTGAGGCTCAGTTGCTGTGTCATCATGCCCCTAGCATCGCTCGTCCGTCCGCGGATGTCAACGCCCCAACCCAAAGAAAGGGCAGCCCTCCCTACGGTCGGGCCCAACCCGCAGAAAGGGCAGCCCTTTTTTGCTTGCAGATTAAGCCAGCTATGCGATCTGACATATTGGCTCGCAACGAACTTTGTGACTATAACTAGGTCCGACATTTCATAGAAAGGGCAGCCCTTTTTCGGGGTTAAAGCCAAGAGGAGAGAGGCATGAGCGTTGTTAGAAAACTAGGTTTTGGACTGCTTACAGGGTTAGTGAGTTTAGGCGCTGCGGCACAGGTTGTTGATGAAACTCGAGTCATTATTACCGGTGAAATTGTACCTGCTGCGATCGATGCAGAATATCCGGATTTCCCCGTGCTGCACGGCTTGAAGTTTAAGGCGATGGCTACTGAACTGCGCGGTACACCGGCGGTTTTTGATTTTCCAGAGTTTAAGCTATACGAAGGTTCCGTCGTCGACATGGAAATCGAGTTTTACGATGACAATGGTGATGTTGTAACACCGCCGTTTCCGACCTTTTTTAGTGTCGATACTTTGCCAAACTTGGAGTCGACTAGTACTTTCTATCAGTTCCTACAGGGTTTTCCTGAATTCTATAGTTTGAGCATGAAAAGCGATGATCTTGTTTCGCGAGAGTTTGATGTCGACTTTATCGTCCAACAAATCGAAGAGAGCATCATTGCCAGCAGAACTGGGTATCCAACGGCAGCTATAGGACCGATTGTTGCTAATTTTGAGTTTGCGATTAATGAGGTCATCAATCAAGAAGGTGGGCTGACGGTTGCGTATGGCATCACCGATTATATTGATGTCGACACTGACATGGATGGTGTTGGTGACGCGCTCGATACCTGTGCGTTTTCTGACGCTCGTACGACAGTCAGCTTCGACGGCCTAGAATCTGGAGTGGACAACTATACGACGGACAACGGTTGTACCATCATGGATTTATATGCTGCGTGCGAACCACAAGAAGAGGAACGGTACTCCCGTTTCAGTCGGTTCCAACCACGTTACAGTGGGCCTTCATACTGTGAAAAGCAGGTGTCCTATACGCTTGCTGAGCAAGGTGTGATCACATTCCAGGAAGCACGTATGTTGCGTGACACACTCTACCTGTCAAAACGCTCAGGACGTGGTTAAATAGCTGAATTTATACCGCAGAAAGGGCAGCCCTCCCTCGCGTTGCTGCGTGCGCGCAGGGAGGGCTGCCCTTTTTAGGGGGTAAAGCCCAGTGGGCTATGCGCTGAGCGTTGTTGGGAACTGAACTTCGCGAATGTGCGAAGACTGTTGTAGCCACATCGCCACGCGAGACTGGCCAATGCCTCCGCCTATGGTGGAGGGCAGCCCTCCTTGCAGGAGGGATTGGTGCCAAGGCTGTTGCAGGGTGCGTTGGCCGGTAGCGGTGCTGCTGGCGCGCTGGGCAATCTGGCGCTTCAAAGCTGTAGCGTCGACGCGAATCCCCATAGAAGACAGCTCCAAAGCATCTTGTAAGCCATCGTGCCAAACCAGTAAATCGCCGTTCAAGCCGCTGTAGCCATCGTCGTTGAAGCTGCTCCAATCGTCATAGTCGGCGGCGCGGTCATCGTGGGCAACGCCATCTTTTAGCTCTTGGCCGATGCCGATAATGAACACTGCCTTATGCATTTTTGTGATCTCATGTTCACGTTCTTTGGGCGTCAAAGCAGGGTACATTTGGCGCAATTCTTCGCTGTGAACAAAAAACACCGATTCCGCTACCTGCGTGGGCTGCAGGCAAATAAGGGCTGCCCTTCTTAGCACTTGGTAGATGCTGGTGACGGTGGCGCGTAAAGTCGCTAAGTTGCGTTGTGATGGGCTGATGACTTGCTCCCAGTCCCATTGATCGACTTGCACCGCATGGCGCTCACTGATGCGCTCTTCGTCGGGGCGTAAGGCGGTCATTTGCGCGAGGATACCGGCGCCAACCGGAACCTGGTGTGCAGCCAAGACGCTGCGCTTCCATTTTGCTAATGAGTGTACGACTTCGTAATGTTTCTGTTCCGCGCTGACGTGCACTTTCACCGCTCTCTCACGACCGCTTAAGGTGTCCTGTAAGCCGCTATTTGCCGGTACGAGCAAGGGCGCATGCACCTCGTAGAGGTTTAATGCTTCGCATAAATCATGCGTGATTTGCGCTTTCAAGCGGGCGACCTGGCGTTGGCGAGTGAGAATCGGTGACATGGTGAATTTCCTTCAAGTTATTTGCGTTGTTGTTGAAGGTAGATTCATCAATTTGGCTTTTATATTCAATACTATTTAACGAACATACGATTGCACTATTAACAATCTATAATAAATGGGCTATAAATTGGAAATAATCTATTTTAATGGATAAAACAGGAAAGCAAATTAAATGTCAGCTAATTTAACTTTGGACGCACTCGATAAATATATTCTTAATGCGCTGCAAACCAATGCGCGAACGTCTTATGCGGAACTTGCAAAAGCGCAGCATGTGAGCGCAGCTACGATTCATGTGCGTATCGAGAAGTTGCGCCAAGCGGGCGTGATTACCGGTACCCATGTGCATGTAGACGCGCGCAAACTCGGCTATCAAGTGTGCTGTTTTATTGGCATTAATCTGGCGCGTGCAGGGGACTACCCGCGCACGTTGGCACGGCTAGAAGCCTTGCCTGAAGTCGTTGAGGCGCATTATACGACAGGGCAGTACAGTATATTTATCAAGGTGTTAGTGCAGTCGATTGAGCAGTTGCAAGATTTATTGATCAACAAAATCCAGTCGATTGATGAAATACAAGCGACGGAGACGTTGATTAGTTTGCAGCAGCCAATTTTGCGCAATGCCCCAGTGGTGTAGTCAGCGCTCAAGCTCTGTCAGCGAGCTGCGTTAAGTACTGACAATGTGAGGCTCCAGCGCCTTCCTAACCGCAGGGTCGATAGCTCCGTAAAACTTAAGCGTGTCGACGCGTTGCACAGGAAGTCCTTGTTGTAAGACGTCGTCCGCTGACGCGCACATCACCAAGGCGTCGAGCGTCTGGTCGGTTAAGAACATGACTGCGACGTTGTAGAAGTCATTGCTGGCGTGAAAGATTTCGGTGTCGTTGAGAAAATTTTGGCGCGTCAGAGGAGTGTCTGCTGCTTTAAGGCTCAGCGGACTGGGCAAACTGCAACCCACGTTTTCATATTGCTTACGCAGTTCAGCGGCGGTCTGTTGTGCGGCTTCGACCGCTTGAGCTGCCGCGCCGTCGGCACCGTCGCCATAAACCAAAATAACCACAGGAATCCGGCCCTGCTGCGGAACACGCGAGGCGAGTAATTCGGTATACAAGTGGCGCGCCGTGGTCGAGCCTAGATCGGGCTGGCCATTGACTTCACAAATTGCTGCCCCCGTCTCGCGCCAAGAACGGCTGATATCTGGAATGATCAAATCGACTCCAGCAAGATCAAGGCGTAACGCAGCGGCTGCGCGCTCAGCCAACACGGCGTTGTCAGGATGCACCATCTCAGTCACCACATGCGGCGTGCCCCCAGTGGCGACGTTCGCAATGCTATGCAAGCGCACAAACTGGTCTTTCTTGGGAACATCCGAAGCTTTTAACTGCTGCTTCGCGAGCATTAACTCGGCATCTTTATTGAGCTGTAAGGGCTTTAGAGTTTGTTTGGCGCTACCGGGCATGCGAGCAGGGTTTTGATTCTCTTTTTCAATCAATTGCTTGACGGAGCTACTACCATCACCGGTGACTCCTGCCGGCCGTCGTTCAACCGCCCAAACAAGCTTGCCGTCGAACACCGTCAAACGATAATCGCGGCCTTCGACATGTTTCTCAATCAACACATTCTTATTGAGTTTAGCTGCTTTTTCGTAGGCAAAAGTCAGCTCCTTGGCATCGGTAATCGCCGCCGTGACACCGCCTCCGCCATCTTGATTATAGGGTTTCGCTACCACGGGATAGCCAAGATGTTTCGCCGCATCAAGCGCATGATTCAAGGAGCTCACCAAATAGTGTCGCGTGGTGGTTAAGCCCGCGGCTTTGAGCCGCTGTATGCTGGATTTTTTATCACGTGCGAGTCGCGCTGAAAGATTCGAAGTTTGTTCGCTAAAAGTATGGTTAAACCAACGCGAATTACGGCCGAGGCCATACTGTGCAGTGGCGTCGGCAATAATGAAAAGAGGCAAACCGAGCGCGTTGGCGGCATTCGTCATGAGAGGACTAGGGCTATTACGTTTTATTGGCCCAAGCTTTTTAAGTGCTGCAGTGTCGAGTGATTTTTCACTGGTAAACAGCGCCAGCCGCCAACATTGATAAATAATATCGGTGTTGCAGTGCGGAACTGGGATGCTCAACACACTCCAATCCGAGCTGCTGTCGAGCGGTGCTGTATCGATTGTTATTGCATCGTTATCGAATGAAAACCCCATAAACTCAATGTGTTGCTGCGTTCTCTTGACGAGGTTATCCAACAGCTGAGGCCAGTTATTGTATGCATTTTCGGATTTTACGCGGACCTTGAGCGTCGGAAAATTTCGGCCATTTAAGTAGCCTTGTTTATGCTCGAACGGCCCATTTTTTAAGATGAGTTTGGCTGTCATTTTGGCTTAGGACTCGTAGTTAGGTATCGCGCGGATGGTGGTGAGTGACCATCGCATGCCGACTTGGTTGTGGGCGATTGCTGCGACGCCAAGGTAGCGCTCGATGGCTTCTTGGGTATCTTTGGCAGTGGATAGTTCTAGGTCGAATAATTGATGACAGAATTCGGCCATCTCTTGTATATTGTTGAATTTCCAATAGAAATGGTTGTGTTTGTGGGCTGTGATGGTGAAGTTGGCTTGGCGTAATTCCTGCTTGGTGCGCTCGTCAAGGTAGATCCCCTCATGCCCGGTACTATTGTTTGCACCCACGTAAGTGTCGAGAAATGTTGCGACATTTGAACCTGTGGCCACATCGGAAATGATAAGTTCGCCGTTGCTTTTTAGGACTCGGTGCAGCTCTTTGAATAGGGGCGTTTTGTCCTCCAGATGATGTAAGCCGGCGACACTGATAGCTACGTCGATGGTTTGGTCCTGCCAGGGGAGTGGAAGGAGTGGTTTATCTGTGACTTGGGTGCTTGTGGTCGATTGGTTTGTGGTCACGAGGTTTGTGGTCGCATGGTGCATGAAGCTAGCGCATGGTTCGTGGCCGAGCCAAATACAGTTAGGCGGCAGATAACGTTGCAGATAACCGCCACCAGCTGGGACATCAGCAACTCTAAGCTGCTGCTGTGGGTTGGTTAGGATGTTTGCTGAGGCGTTTAGTGCCTGTAGAAACTCTTCGTCACGGGCATGCGGATACGCCTGCATCGCTCGTTCGTAGGCGGTGCCCCTTTGTTCGAAATGCTCTTGGTAACTTTTTGTTGTTGTTTTAATCGGTTGAGTCTTCACGCTGCTTTCCCTAATTGCTTCAGCTCATAGTTATAGCAAACATTTCGTTATTGGCTATCGTACCGCCGCAACTTTTTTGCTACATTGCGTCGAGCGTCGACTTGTTGCAGCCGCCAGCCCTTGCGTGGTGCGGCTCGCGCCGCTAAAGAGGGCAGCCCTTCCTGCGGTTGTTGCTAATCGGGAGGGAGGGCTGCCCTTTTTGAGATTGTGTGATAGTTATTAGTGCCTTCAAAATGATTTAATCCAGATCTTAAAATGCGTTTAATGTGAATCTTAAATGGCTTGTTTAAGAATTTAAGTAGAGCTTAAAAGGAGTTTGATAAGAATCCAACCGAACTAAGAAAGAGATCCAAATAAGTTCAAATATGGAGCCCAAAGTGAGTTCGTTATCAAGTTCGTAAAATCCTTTATCAATTCATGGTGAGCTCTTAGAAATCGAACAGCTCACCAAGCAAGCTTTTCTTCTTGTGCTTTTTGTAGCCGTATCCGCCCGGTTGCTGCTGGTGACGACTCCCATAATGTTCTTGTGTTTGATGCTGCGCCGTTGGATTAGGTTGCGCTGCCGTTTGGCTTTGTTGGGAGCGCTCAATGATCTTGTCTAGCTCTCCTCGATCTAGCCAAACGCCGCGACATGAGGGGCAGTAATCAATCTCGATTCCTTGGCGATCGGCCATGACTAAGTTTTCTTCTTTGCAAACTGGACATTTCATCGTGTACGCCTCTAGATATAAGGGAAAAGACTCAATTTGGGGCAGAGCTCCGCTGCTTGCAGAGAAAAGTGAGGGAGGGCTGCCCTTTTTTTATAAAGCTATCTTATTGCACAATAGTTCCGCGCTGAAAGCAGTCAACGCTTCCTGCAATAACTTAATAACTTAAAGCATCTGTAGAAACACGAGCAGGGCGTCCTCCTCTTCGCGTGTTAGTGAAAAGGGCACAAGTTCGTCCGTCGTTTCTGGATAAGGCATTACCAGCGGTAACGAGTCTGGACGACGCGGATGTGGTCCGCCATGACTGTATTGCCGTATGATTCCGCGCAGATCATCGAACAAGCCATTGTGCATCCATGGTTGATGCTGCATCAGTCCTCGTAGCATAGGGGTGCGGAAAGCGGCCAAGTTTTCAATCCGTTGCTCATGCTCCCAGCGGCCTAAGTCCTCAAATCGGCGACCGTAATAATGAAAGCCCGTTACGTGGAACTCTTGGTCTGAGAGCAAGGCTCCGCTATGGCATCGAATGCAGCCCGCTTTGGTGCGGAACAAATGTAGCCCATGCAGCTCTTGGTCAGTCAGCAGCGAGGACGCCAAGGCGACATCACCATCGTCAACAGCCCACAAAAATTGGTCCAAACGGTTATCAGGGTGTTCATGCAGGGTCAAGGTTCGCTGAAATGCACTCAATGCTCGAGCAATTTCCGACCAAGCAGATTCGCCATATTTATCCGACACATAATCAACGGCGTGCTGTCGCGTGGAGGCCATCTCTACGGGATCTTCCAACGGCATGTGTGCTTGCTCCTCCAAGTTTGCTGCTCGCCCGTCCCAAAACAATGTGTCCCACAAGTGCACGTCCAACAAGCTTTGTGCGTTGCGTTTACCCAGTAATCCATCGACACCTGGCGTCACTCGTTCAGTGTCTGCAAAGCCATGTGAACTTTTGTGACAACTTGCACAGCTGACTTTGCCGTCGCGCGAGAGCCCCGGATCGTGAAATAGCTGTGCGCCAAATCTGACTAATTCCGGGTCCTGAGTAGGAGGGGCAGGAAGGGGCTGCAAATCATCGGCTGCTCCTACCGCAAGCGGAGGCCATTGCTCTTGCGGGAGTACATAGCGTTGCCACAATGTCGCAGAAAATACCGGATCACTTGTCGTGTTTGAGCTGGCGGCTAAAAAGGGCTGCCCCCAGGACTGTTCTGCAACCTCCCGTAAGCCGTTCAAACGCTCGAACTGTTCGTAAGACATGAGTGACGCTTTTTCGTTGCGAGCAAAAAGATTCGATCCCGCGTCAGCATTGCCCTTGCTGGAAAAAAGGGCAGCCCCCACGAGCAATAAATGGAACAGCAGAGGCAGCGATATGATGGTCATCAACAGCAGTTTGAATCTAGCGCCACGCATAATTGACTCCGAACCAGAACGACCGACCGGTCTCAATTCCTGCTAAGCCTGGGCCGACACTGTAGGTGCGAGAATTGAGCAAATTTGACACTTCAAATGACAGACTCAGCTCATGCTCCTCATGCAGGGCAAACTCATATTGGAAAACTGCATTCAGTAACGTGCGAGCAGGGCGCTCGACCACCCGAAATACGGGGTAATTGAGGGCGTCTACTTCACAATCTGAGCAGATTTGGTCGCCTCGTGATATTTCTCGCAACAAACCTGTATTTTCCGCACTTTCGTATTCGCCAACGTAGTTCACCATTAGCGTTGTACTGAATGCGTCTGACCAATCACTTCGCAGCGATAAATGGGCTGTTAGCGGACGTGAAAAGTCGTCTTGGCGACGAGATAAATCATCCAAGCTAAGCAACCGATAATCATCACCCGTCTGTAAGAAGACGATCTCATCTTCAGGAATGGCTTCAACAGTCGCATCGTAGGATTCTGCAGTTGTCTCATTTTCGGTGTGGCTTGCGTGCAGCCAGAGTCCATGACGACCAAAGGCACGCTGATAGGAAAGGGTTAGGCGTTGATGCGTGCCTTCACCTTCGTTGCCTTGGATGATTTCGGTGTAACCGTCGCGATCGATAGTATTTTCGCGCGTTAATAAGTCGCGACGCCAACGCTGTACTGCTTTGATGCTGAACACACCGCCGGCAATCCGCTGTTTCCAGGCCAAGGTCGCTTCATCGCTATAAGGCGTGCGCAAATCGTCAAAGCGATAGCGGAACCGTTGCGCGTCGGACGAGGTGCGCCAGTCCTGCACAACACCGTTCACCAGCGAGCGATATTGCGTGATATAGCCGCGTTGTTGCTCGCGAATTTTATAGGTGAGCACATTTGCGTTGTAGTAACGGTTGGCTCCTAAAATGAAACGCGCATCGCCAATATCTACGCCTGCTTGTAAACGTGGTGCAAAATTAAAATTACGCAAGAAGTCGTCATAATCTGCGCGTAAACCCAGCTTAAACTCCCAAGAATTCAGGTCGATAGAATGTTGTAGATAGCCAGCAGATTCCTGTAACGCAACATTAATGTACTCTAATGGATACACTCGGCGATACTGAAAAAATTGTCCCCTTGTCAATAGGTTAGCTTCATATGCTGCGAGGTGTTCCGGGTTACTGAAGTCAATCGTGCCGCCGAGCTCTTCCGCTAAAATTTCTAACGGAATTTGAAAACTTTGCTCAATACAATCAATAGTTTGTCCCCGGCAGTCGATATTGGCATCGCGAAATGGACTGTTGTAGACCAAACCGGTTTCCGTGCGGCGTCTTGCTAACTCTAGGTAGCTGGTTTCAAAGCCCATTTCAAAGCGATGATCACTGGCGCCCCATTGCCAAGTATCGAAGTTGATTGAGCCTTGCCAAGTTAAGGATTCTTGCTCCTTCTCAATATCGCCATAACCGCCCTCAACACTGAAAGGAACTTCACCCGAGTCAATGCCCCAATTTTTGCCGGGAGCACGGTACCACGGCAAGTAAATATTTGCCGCGGAGCGGCTATTTTCGGAGCTTGCGTAGGCTACGGAGGTAGCAAAAAGGGCAGCCCTCACTCGATGTTCCGCGGAAATTTGCAAGGTCTGCCCTCCACCTTCGATGGAGAACGCGGAATCCTTGACATCAGGCAGTAAATAACCGCCCTCGTAGGGTGAGTAAGTCGCTGAGATTCGAACCTCATCGAGACCCCAGGCATAGCTCGTGAATGCAAGTCTGCTACTGACGGATTCGCGTTCGGTTAGCTCGTTCTGTCGCAGCGAAAGTTCGGTCACGGTAGAAGTGGTGCGACTCAATGCAAAGTCGAGCGCGTAGTCATCACCTATAGGTGCGGTGCCGCTTAAACTCAGAGTACGTTTGCTGAACTCGGGTGTTGCGAAGGTTTCCGCATCACTATCGTCGGCGCCTTCTTGGCCGTTTAATTGACGCTCATCGATAACGCGATAGCGATTCCAACTTGACTCGCTGCCGCGATAACTGAGGTTGAGACTGGCGTCAGACGGCATGTTTCGCCTCGCTTGCACATCGACTACACCGCCTGAGAAGCCGCCAAATTTGGCAGGCACGTTGCTGTCATAGACGGTTACATTGTCGACCAAGCTCTGGTTGATAAAGGTCGCTTGTGGGTGACCCTGCACGTCATTAACCTGTGCAGGCGAGGCATCGCTTGCCGCCGGGTCGAGACGCGAGTTGTTATTGACACCGTCGAAGTAAAAACCGGTTTGCCAAGGTTGTGCCCCCGATATGGATAATAGCTGCGAACGAATTTCGCTTTGTGCTTCCGCATTTAGAGCACTTTCAGAGCCTTGCACTCCAGGCAGCGTCAGCAATAAGTCTGTGATATTGCCGTTGCCGTGCGGAAGGCCATCCAAATAGTCCCGCGAAAGGTTGTACTCACCGCTTAATGTGAGGCTTTCTGGCGCATAACGCTGACCCCTGACAATAATGCGCTCGAGCGGTTTGATTTCTGGCGCACGGCCTTGATCTGCTTGGCTTTCATCCGCAGAAAGGGCTGCCCTTTCTGATTTAGTCGGTGCGGAGGAGGAGGGCTGCCCTTTTTCGGTGGGCGGCGCCTCGCTAGCGCCCGCAGCATAAGCCTCGGGCGCCCAAAAAGTGTTGCAAACAAGCAGGGGTGCGAGCGCCATCCACAGGCGCGATAATTTAGCCGAGTGGCGTTGGGTCGTTGGCATCTTCAACTCCATCATTGTCGGCATCGTTATCGGTTGCAATATCGTTTGCTTCGAGTTGCTCAGGCGAAGCATTAACCGCTAAAAAGTTAGCTAGGCCATCGCTATCGGTATCCACTGAAGCTACGAGACTGGCAGGGAAGTCGTCTTGCAACGCTTGGGTTTGTGCAATAATTGCGTCATAAGTTAGACGTTCGGCTGCACCAAGCGGTAATTCAGCGGATAGTTCAGCTGCAAGTGAGTACTTACGCAATGAGCTCATGGCAAGAACAAAATCTTCGGCTAAATCTAGTGCATCAGCCTCGGGCGTTGCGCGTAATGCGGTGGCTAAAGAGGAGCTAACGACTTCATTCAATAGCTCGGCGCGCTGCATTAGTGACGCGTAGTCGTCGTTGTTATATGCAACTCGGCGCATCCGCTCGAGTATCGAGTAGCGATCAAACAACACTGCGTTGGTCGTCTCTAGACTCGCTAGCAGGTCAGCCACGGCGATCAATTGCTCAGTACGGGCAAGGTTCGATAAGCTTTCGTTACTCGCCAAATTCAACAAAGTTTCCAATGCATCAAAAGCAACTGCATAGGCACCGCTGTGAGCACTCACTTGCGCGTAATCGACCCAGAATTCGAACTGTTCTTCTGAGTCAGTTGCTAACTCCGCAAAACGTGAACGTAAAGATTCCAACACATTCAACGCGCGCTGATTCGCGTCAATAGCCTGCCAAGCGGTGACAGCGTCAATGTGAGCGTTCACTACGTCGGCAACAGAAACGTCGCCCTCTACTGCAGTGAAGTATGTTGTGGCCATAGATTCGCAAGCTTGTGCGGCATCGTTTGCATCGAGGCTGTCAACACTTTGATAAAGCTGAACAAATTTAAGGCATCCACGTGTTCCAGTGGTATACAAGGTGGCGCCACCGTTCTCTGCAATGTAAGCACTGGAGGTCAAAACTTCTAACCCGGCGGTAAAGGCGGCTGCCGCTTCAGCTTCGTATCCGAGTGCCAGCAATTGCGCACCTAAGTAGGGGCTGGAAGGAGTATTTTGTGTAAGCTGGGTCTGCAGCTCACGTAAGTCGTCTGCAAAATCCGTACGCAGCAGAGCGATTGCATCTTGCACTGATCCACCATTCAAAATCCCCGCTAATGCTGACGCGCCGCTGATGGCGGTTTGCGCTCTAGCGTAAAAAATGTTGTCACTTGGGATCAAATTAAAGGCGACGTTTTCACTGCTTGGACGCTCGGGATAGAGGATTGCGAAAGCTGCAGCGGCGTCCACTAGCGGAAACGTGTAATCTTGCAAACTATTTGCGGCGTACGGTTTTGCCTCACGAGCTAACTCAGAATCGTACTCAACCGCTGTATAATAGCTAATGGTTTCAGCGAGTTGTTCGCGGGCGGCTTCGAGTTCTCCAATGCTAATGTAGTAGCCAATTGCGGTCGCACTATAGAGCGGTGCGAGTTTGTACGCCCGCTCTCCCGCCAAGTCGCCGCGCGTTAACGTTTGAAAGCCCGTGCTGGCGACAATGCCGCTAAAACGGTCGATTGCAGCCAGTGCTGCGTTACGTGACGTGTTATCCCGTTGCTGCTGATAGGCTTCGATTGCTGCCGAAACTTGATTTCGGTAGGCCGTTACCAATCGTCCGTAAGCTGTTGAATATTCGTTGTTAGCACCGCCAATCGTCGTAGTATAGAGGTTTAACTGTTGAATTGTCTGTTCGGCGCCCGCGTTGTCGTTGGCGTTGACCTGTTGATTTAACAACGTCAGTAAAAAGCTCGCGTCGCTTGCTGAGATATTGGCAATGCCATTATCAGCGATGAATTGTGCGTAGGCGTTGAGAGCATCGCGACGTAGCTGATTAGCTGTTTCTTGGTCGTTGCCTTGTTCGTAAGCTTTGGCAAGATCTTGTAGAGCACGCGCCGTCGCTTCCTGGCCACGAATATGGTCGTCAAAAATGCGGTCGACTTCAGTTTGTAATGCAGCTTTGGCATATCCTTGCGCGATGGCGCTGTAAGCAGGAGCGGCAAGAATGTCATCATTGATGGTTGCGGCCTTGGCTTCGGCATTTTTGAGATGGGATTCGTCAGACCGATAGTAATAAGCTGCTTTTTCTGCGTTTGTGGTATATGCCGGTTTGAGTTGGATCGTCGCTTTAGTATCAGCGACTCCATCACTTACAGCAATTTTAAAAGATTGATTTGGCAACGTTAAAGTATCTATTTCTAACGTAAATGCTCCGTCGTTTGCGAGTGTTAACGAGCCTGTTTCTGGTGCTTCGATTAGCTCGAAAGTGAGTGTATCGCCGTCTACGTCTTCAGCATTAATCTGGCCGTCGATTCGGTTTTCTGCCGCAACTTCGATGAGCGATTGGGTGATGCGCGGCGCGTCATTGACTGGCTCAACATCAAAGCTGATCGAGTAGCGCGTGTTGCCGGCCTCAATGAGAACAGAGTCTGCGCCGTTGAAATCTTGATTAGGAGTGTAGGTTACGAGTGCTGCACCGACACTGACTTCACCATGTTGTGGCGCAGCGATGACGATGGGTGTGCCGTTAAAGTTTACCGTCTGCTGCCAGGAGGTGTCTTCGTTGAGTTGCGCTTGGATGGATTCGAGCGCGGGTTCGTTATTGCTGTCAGAACCACCGCATGCGGTGAGCGTCCACAGTGTCGCGAGTGTTATGCCTATTTTTGTGCGTTGCATCATCGATTGAACTCCCAAGATTAGAATTTTTATGGATCCTAATGCGAATCATTCGTATTTGCAACAGGTGGATCGATTTTTGTTTTTGGGGCGAGGTTCAACTGCGCTATAGGCCGTGTTGGCGCTGCACTGCCATCGTAGAAAGGGCAGCCCCTCTGCGCCGACGCGCACCGCAGTAGAGTGGGCAGCCCTTTCTCCGCAACATATTGCTTTTTCGGGCTCTTCGAGTAAACTCGCACAAATACACGGAGATAAATTACATGTTGGTGATTCCGCGCCAAACCGCGCACGCAGTTCTCATCTTCCATATCTAAGCCGGCCGCACTTCACGCTGCGACCGGCGCTTTTCGCATCTAAAAAATTCAAAAAGTTACAATCGAGGGAGGGGAGCGATGAGCAACCTGCCAGAAATAGTTATTTCAAAATACGATTTACAGCGTTTGGAAACTTTGCTTGAAAAGCAAAAGGCGGGTGATGAAAACGCAGCAAAACTGGAAGATGAACTTGCGCGTGCAAAAATAGTAGCGCAGAGCGAGCTGCCTGATGGCGTCGTTACTATGAATTCTCGCGTTCGTTTCGAAATTATCGAGTCTGGTAAAGTCTTCGAGAAACGATTGTGTTACCCAGAAGAGCGCGTCAACGAGCACGATGATATTTCTGTTTTAACTGCGGTTGGGAGTTCTCTCATTGGCTTGTCAGAAGGCGCAACCATTCCTTGGTCGCACAACGGAAAGCCTTTAACCGTGCGGGTTACTGCGGTTTTTCCTCCTGCTGCTTAGCCTCAGGCAACGTCATTTCAACGCGCGGTGGGTAGTAGCATATATCTAGCGCGCCGTTCCCTTTGTAGATAAAAAACTCGTTGTTACGTGCTCGAGCCTCCGTGAGACGCTTTGTGTAAGCCGCTCCTGTAGTTTTCTGAATGCGTATAATCGGTCGTTTTTGGCTATCTATCATACTGAATAATTGAGCTTTTTTAATACTTCCTCGTGGTTCACTCGAAGGGATGACACCGCCAGCCTCAAGGTTACCGCGGGGCAATGTCTGCAGGTGCTCCATACCTTTAATCACACGTCCGAAGATGGTCATATTGCGATCGAGGTGTCGCGGAGCATGACCGAGGACGACGTAAAAATGATTGGATGCGCTATTGGGATCGTTTGACCGCGCCATAGCGAGGCTGCCAGGGCAATGCACTAACCACTCTTTAGTATCATCGCGCGCCGCCGCAAAGTTATTTAGATATCCATCGCTTTGCGCTAACAGAGCTGGATGCTGCACCAATAGCCACTCCGCGTTGTTATCTTGCGAACGTTCAAATTCTGCCGACAATGGCTCTGCACCTTCAGCACCTTCAGCCCCTTCAGCACCTTCAGCCCCAGCTTGAGCGACAAACCCTTCGATCACGCGGTAAAAATCGATTTGATCATAATTTCCGTGTTGAACTTGCTCACGAAAATGCTGCACATGACTCGGCGCAAAAAAAGGTGCGAGTTCAATGATCACGTTGCCGGCTTCAAGCTCGAGCAAAACAAGGTTTTCATCTTTTGGAGTGTACCAATCACCGTTTTCTTGCAGCGGTTTTTGAGGTTCATTTGCGAGTGCACATCTCATTGTCGATACAACCAGCAGCACAGTAAAAATGGCACGAAATTGCATAGAAAGGGCAGCCCTCTTTTGTATAAATTACGATTTGCTCTACCGCTAAAGAGGGCTGCCCTTCCTTCTCACGCGGTGATGCGGGAGGGAGGGCTGCCCTTTCTGGTGGTGGAGCAGTATCTGTAAGCTAACAATGACACGAAATCATCGCCCTGCACAACGTCGCTATACTGAAATTTTTGCGACCAATAAGGATAGTTGTGATGCCGAATCGGAAACGAAACGATGTGCCGGGAATTGCGTTACACATTACCCAACGAGGAAATAATCGCCAGCGAATCTTTAAAGATGAAAATGACTGCCAGCGGTTTGCGGGAATGCTAATTCGCTTTGCAAAGAAGTACGAAGTTGCAGTCCATGCTTGGGTTTTTATGCCAAATCATATTCATTTACTCGTCACACCGAATAGTCGCCACAAAGTTGGGCGTATGATGATGTGTCTTACGGGCTGTTATACGCGTTATTACAACGCCAAATATCACCGCACAGGAACGCTTTATGAAAAGCGCTTTTTCTCATCTTTAGTTGGCGATGACGAATATGCCATTACGGTGTATCGGTATATTGAATTGAATCCGGTAAAGGCGCGTTTGACGCGTCACCCAAGAAGTTGGCATTGGAGTTCGTATCGTCATAATGCGGAGGGGCTTTTTTCAAAGTTTTTGCAGCCGCATAAGGCATTTTTGCAATTAGGAAGAAACCCAATCGAATGTCGGCAGAATTATCGAAAATTAGTCAATGCAACTAAAGTGCACAGCCGTGAGTATCGCAAACTTCTCAACACACTTCGCGCGACTCAGCTGGCGCAAGGTGCTTTTGGTTCTGATGATTTTATCGAGGCCATGTCTGCGCGACTTGGAAGAAAGTTAAAGCTAAAGCTTGATGAAGATTAATCTATTATTACTGTATTATGCCTAAAGGTAGCTGTTAACCGCGTCTATGAATGATTTATAAGTGAATTTACTATGAATTCAGTATGAGTTCACGATGAGTTCAAGAGTAATGAAATGATGAGTTCATAAAAGCTGTGCGCGGGCCTCTAACCCCCCATCAGATTAATCATCGTAGGTCGGCTCAACCGGCGCGCGATGCCCCTTACATAGGCTTATCAGCCAATCTGTTAATGCCTCGTGCGATGGATTTCGCGCATAAGCCTCGGGGTAGATAAAGTAAAAGCTATCGTCCGTTTTAATGCTGTTAAAAGGTAATTCAAATAGCTCGCTTTCTCGTTCTCTAGCGGTAGTCATGAATTCATTTAACAAAGCGATACCCTGTCCATACTTGGCAGCTTCGGATGCCAACAACAAATGACTAAAGTGATGAATTTTGGTGTGAGCCGGAATTTTCGAGCCAAATGTTTCAAACCACACTTGCCAATCCTTCCCGGGCTCTTGTGACGCAAATGTAGATGCTGCCGAAAGCAAAGGATAATTAGCGATTTGCGTTTGATCTTCGAGATCTCGCAACTCAGACCAAAGCGCGGGAGCGCAATAAGGACGTAGTGTTTCATCATATAAATGCCAGATAACGAAACCCGTTTTAGGTGGTTTGGTCGTAATAAAACAATCGGCTTTCGCTGTATCAAAGTCACCATCTTGAGTGAGTATTTGAAGGGATAAATCGACGTTTGGAAAGCGCTGACGAAACTCGTCGATTGCGGGAATGAGCCACTTCACTGCTAATGATCCAAACAGAGCTAATCGCAAGCGTCCGTCGGTGCCACTTTTTATTCCGCGTGTTGCCAACTGAATCGTCTCAATTGGAGAGTTTATTTTATCGTAATAACTTCGTCCTACGGCGGATAAAAGTAATTGTCGGCCGCGACGAACGAAAAGTTCATGGCCTAAATATTCTTCAAGAATTTTTACTTGATGACTGACTGCGCTTTGAGTGACAAACAGGCGTTCGGCGGCTTTTGAAAAACTGCCTAAGCGTGCAACTTCAGAAAAGTAGTGAATGGCCCGAAAGGGAATTGTCATTATTAGTAAAACTCATATTAAGAGGAATATATGTCATTTTATATAATAAAGAATCACGCGTAAACTCCGGCTTATCAATCGATAGCGAATAAGGAGGCGTTATGGATCGTTCATTAATTCAAGCAGTGTTCATGTTGATTCTCGGCAATAACGTCGCCATTTTATCTGATTCGCTCATCAAACTTCTGGATGGTTATGAAACGCCATTTCAGTTTGCGTTTATGCGACAAATAAGCGCGTTGTTGGTATTGGTACCGCTGCTATTGCTTATGAAAAAGTCACTTCGGCCACGCCAAATAAAATGGCATTTCGTGCGGGCCCATGTTTGGTTTCTAAGCTCTTTATTCATGGTGCTTTCGCTGACGACTTTACCGCTTGCTACAGCAAATGCGATTTTCTATGCCGCACCGTTAATTACGGTATTTCTTGCGGTTTTATTTTTCGGTGAGCGAGCAAGTTGGTTTGCAATTCTTACTTCGATTTTAGGGTTAGTTGGTGTCATCGTTATTGTAAACCCAAGCGAAGTGAACGGCTTCGTATTAGCTGCACTAGGTGTGGCGTTAGCGCTGGCTGTAAATAACCTCCTTATTAAAAAATTACCAGCCGAGCATGGCGTTATGGAAACACTTTATTTAACTACTATTCTGGGAGTTCCTGCTGGAATTATCGGTACTTTAATTGAGGGAGGAGCTTGGAATTGGAATATGGCGGCGCTTGCGTTTGGTTCGAGTATTTTTGTTCTGATTTATGCGGCGACCTGTGTATTCGCTTACCGAGCAGCCCAGAGTAACGTGGTTTCTAGTGCGGAATATACCGGTTTAGTGGGTGCTGTCGTGGTCGGAATGATTTTCTTTGCGGAGCAACCCGAGCTACGTTTCTATATTGGCGCCGCACTGATAGTGGTACCGCTTATCATCCTCACATCTATGCAGCGCCAACCTGCTGATTCAGCAGCATAAAACCTCCAAAGTGGGCAGCCCTTCCTCGGTCGGAGCGGTGCAGGCAGGGTGGGCTGCCCTTTCTCGAGATATAGAGCTTACTCGGCGCGGGCTGAGTGTTGTTCACGTTTGTTGGTGTACATTTCGTGATCGGCTTCACGTAGCAGATCTTCAATGGTTATGGATTGGCCAATAAAGCGAGCAAAACCAATGCTTACCGATATAGGTATAACGTGATCACGCCAATGAAAAGGGCTGCCCTCCAAAATCTGCCGCAAAGCCACAACGCGTTTCTTAAGCTGTTCCAATTCAGTAACTCGGTCGAGAACAATCAAGAACTCATCACCTCCAGCCCGCACGGGCAAATCTGTACTGCGCACATTTTTACGAAGTAGATTGGCAAAATGAGATAAATAAGCGTCACCCACGCCGTGTCCATACGTGTCATTGATGGCTTTAAAACCGTTTAAATCGAGGTTAATTAATGAAAAGTGACGACGAGGTTTATCAGTCATCATCTTATCGAGCAACTCCATGAGCGCTCGTCGATTGGCTAGCCCGGTTAACTCGTCTTGACGAGCGTTCTTTCGTGCAAGTGTTGAGGCTCGGAGGAGGGCCGCTACAGTAACGTAAATCAGCACGATCAAGGCCCACAAGACAACCCGAATACCGAAGCTTAAAACCTGTTCTTTGGTGTTCATCTTGTTAGAGAATGTTGCCGCCATCTGCCAAGTGCCATTCGGAATTTGTATGGGCAGTATCATGTCTGCTTCAGCAAAAGTAGAGATATCGCCGAAAAAGACTGCGTTTGTCGTGCCGTCTTCAAGTTGTCTGCGCAATGCGAGCTCTGTGTCTGCAAGTCGTTCTAAATTGAGTAATGGACGGATCTTAGCAACATCCATAACCACGCTAACAGTGCCCCAGTAATCTTGATTTTTCGGAGCATCAAGAAAAATAGGGAAGCGTGCGATGATCCCGCGGCCGCCTTGAATCAGGTCTACGGGGTCGGTTACATAGACATCTTGGCTGATTCGTGCCTGCTGGACAGTTGCATATTGTTCTGGCGAAGTACGAAAGTCGAAACCAAGTGACGCTTGATTTTCCGCCAGTGGATGGACGTACTGAATAATATCATTCGGCGCAACCCCAACATTTCGAGCGATAACAGACTTTTGTAGTAATCTCTCTGCGACTGCCGGCCAAGTTGCGAGTGTACCTTCAGGGTCGAGCGACACGAGAGTCGCTAAGCTGTCGGCTATATAGGTTTCGCGATAAATCAATGATTGCAGATTAGAACTCAGTAATGAAACTCGACCTTCCATCTCGTCGCGTTGCTCAGACCGCACCTCCTGCAAGTACAATCGATGGACTTGTTCAATACCCCAGTAAGCACTCGCTAAATAAAGGGCACTTATGACTAGGATAAGCAATTTCCAGCGTTTGGACAGGCGCATCTGCATAGAGGATTCCGAGGTAATCTTTCAGATACTTTAGCTATATAAGAAACAGTCTGCAACCCGCTAATCTTCAATGAATGCCAAACGAATAGGGCAGAGGTCTGCTTTTAACAGCTCGGACCAGAGGGGGGCTGCCCTTTCTTCGGGAGAGAGGCAGCAAAGTGGGCTGCCCTTTCTAGGGGGTGAGGCAGCGGTAGCCGTGGGCTTGGAGTTGTTGGGCGAGGGCGGTGCGGGCGGCTAGTTCGCCGTGGATGAGGCGGATTTCGCCAATACGTGATGCACTGCGAACGAAGTCGATGAGTTCGGCTTGGTCGGCATGGGCGGAGTAACCGCCCAAGGTATGAATTTGGGCGTTGATGTGGATGCGTTCGTCACCGAATTCGACATAGCCGCCAGTAGGGCCATATTGTTGAATGGCGCGTCCGGGGGTGCCTGCGGCTTGATAGCCGACAAACACGACATCGGTGCGCGGGTCTGGTAACAAGGCGCGCAAGTAGTTCTGCATGCGGCCTCCGGTGCACATGCCGCTGGCGGCGATGACGATGCAGGGTTCGCCACTGGTGCGCAAGAAGTTGACGATGTGCTCGTGTTCATCGTGGGTACGTACGACGTGTAATCGGTCAAAATTCAGCGGGTTGTGTCCGCTGCTTAGACGAGCGAGGGCTTCGGCGTCCCACAGGTGTGTCAATTCAGCATAAAGCGCGGTAAATTCGCTTGCCATTGGCGAATCTAAAATGACGGTGATCTTGGGCCAGATGCCATCATTTGTGGCTATCAGCTGTTCAATTTCATAGAGTAATTCTTGCGTACGACCGATACTGAAAGCTGGAATTAATACCGCGCCGCCATCGCTCACGCAACGCTCCACCACTTGGCGCAAACGCTCAGCGCGGTCCACGCGCGATTCATGCAACCTGTCACCGTAGGTGCTTTCTAAAAAGAGTAAATCGGCGTATTCCAATGGCTCGGGATCGGGTAAAAGTGGAGTGTTGCGGCAGCCGATGTCGCCGGAAAAAACCACACGATAGTCGTCAGGCCAAGCAAATTCGACATAAGCTGAGCCAAGAATATGCCCCGCTTGCCGAAACCGCATGCGAACATCCCCCGCCGAACCCGCCGAACCCGCCAAGCCATCGCCAGTCACCCAGGCATCATAAGCCACGGGCCGCAGCATGCGGCGCAATGCGCCGAGAACTCCGGCAATCAATTCTGGATCGCGCGTGAGCCCGAGCTTGAGAGCATCCTCGATAACGATAGGAAGTAACGATGCGGTAGCTTCGGTGCAGTATATGGGGCCGCGAAAACCGGCCATCAACAGATAAGGAATGCGGCCGACGTGATCAATATGGGCGTGGGTGACAATCAAGGCGCGTACATGGGAAAGATCAAATTCAATCTCACGACTCGCAGTTCCATCAGCTTCTGCCTCCGCCCCCTGAAACATGCCACAATCAATCAGCACAGAATCGTCTGGGCGCAAAAACAACTCATGGCAAGAACCAGTAACGCCTGCAAAAGCACCATGGTGAATCACCTGTGGCGGTCGTTGACCGAGCTGCGGAGCATCTACCGGGGTCGTCATTAAGCCCAACGCCGTTTAACTGGAGCTGCACTTTCCGAGGTTTCAGCTGACACCGTCGAAACAACCGAAACAACTCGAACAGCCGAAACCACCGGCTCATTATCAACTACGCTATCGGCCTCAACTGCACTCACAACATCCTCAGCAGCCTCAACTGAACGCCGACTGCCTTGCTCAATCATGCCCATACAAAGTAAAAGTGTTGCAAAAAAGATCAGCACTATTGGCGCGAGCATATTCACCGAACGCCCCATAATACTGATATCTGTCATAGTAACGATACCAATGTAAAAAGCGCCGAAACCACACATAATTAACAAAAGACTTGTAATCAATAGCGCGGTATCCAGACGTTTGCGCGTCAGACCGAAAGCAAGGCTCGATGCACAGGCAAGCCACGCGAAGGTCCATGCCGCATAGTTGTCACTCCAAGCAGCAATCGAAAAACCTAACAATACTCCGACGAACAGAGCGATGCGCATAGCTTCCTGTGTATTCGTAATTCCAACAAAAGTTATAAAAAGGTATCATCACCATGAATTGCAGACAAGCGCTTTAACGATAAAACCGCTTACAAACAAGCCCAATCGCAGCTTGTTTGCAGCATTCGTCAACGCTATACTGCCGTTATAAAAAATTGATACGTATCCACTATAAGTCTGTTACTAGGATGTAAAGACTCGTGAAAATAATTACCACCCTTTTGCAGCTGCCTCGCGCCGCTAAGCGGGCAGTGAGTGTTGTCGTCGATATCGGCGCTATCACCGTCGCTCTTATGCTGGCCATGGTCCTTAGCCGTGATGTTTTGGTGCCCGAGTACCTAGCTCGTTGGTTTGGCGTGCTGGTGTGGTTGGTAATTGTGTCGATCGCAGTTTTTGTGAAGCTAGGATTGTATCGTGCGGTGGTGCGTTACGTATCGGTCCGTGCGTTCGGTATGGTACTTACAGGGGCGTTACTGTCGACTGGATTTTTGTGGGCGCTCACTGAAGCCTTTAATGTCAATCTTCCCGCCACTGGCATCGTCAACTATGGCCTGACCGCGCTCCTCATCATTGGCGGCAGCCGTTTTGCCATGCGCGAGCTCTACCATCGCCTCGTTAGTCGTAAGAAAACGCCAGTCATGATCTATGGTGCTGGCTCTGCCGGCCGACAGTTGGCGCAGGCATTGAACAACGGTGAAGAATTCGCGCCTGTGGTGTTTGTTGATGATGACCACACGTTGCAAAAAGCGATGCTACTGGGCATTCCGGTCATTCATCCCGAACAGGTAGCACAGTCGGTCAAAGAGCATAATATTGAGCGGATCTTGCTGGCGCTACCAAGCGCACCCCGCTCAGTGCGTAAAAAGATTCTAGAGACACTCGAAGTTCTTAATGTCAAAGTTCTTACCGTGCCGGGCATGGCGGATATGGTCAATGGTGATATGGCCATCGATCAATTACAAGACGTCAAGATTGAAGATTTGCTTGGACGTGATCCTGTCGAGCCAGATCCGGCACTCATGCAGCAGCACATTCGCAATAAAGTGGTGCTGGTAACGGGGGCTGGCGGTTCTATTGGCTCTGAGCTTTGTCGGCAAATCGTGCTGCAGAAACCCCAATCGCTGGTGCTCTACGAAATTTCTGAGTTTGGTTTGTACAGTATCGAACGTGAGCTGCATGAAATCATGCAACGGCACGGCATTAGGAATGTTGAAATTCATCCAATAATTGGCACTGTCCAGCGGCGCAATCGTATCGCCGCGGTGATGCAAGCGTTTAACGTACAGACCGTCTATCACGCGGCAGCTTATAAACATGTCCCATTAGTTGAATACAACATGGTCGAGGGTGTGCGTAATAATGTCTTCGGAACTTGGCACACCGCTGAAGCTGCAATCGAAAACAACGTTGAGTTGTTTGTACTGATTTCGACCGACAAGGCGGTGCGACCGACCAATGTCATGGGCACCACCAAACGGCTTGCAGAATTAACACTACAAGGTCTCGCCAAGCGTAATAGCTCGAACACGCGGTTTTGTATGGTGCGCTTTGGTAACGTGCTCGGCTCGTCTGGTTCAGTGGTACCATTGTTTAAGCAGCAAATCGAGCAGGGTGGACCGGTGACGGTGACAGACCCCGAAATTACCCGCTATTTCATGACCATTCCCGAAGCTGCGCAGTTGGTGATTCAAGCCGGTACTATGGGTAATTCCGGCGCTGTATTTGTGTTGGATATGGGCGAGCCAGTCAGAATTGTCGATATGGCGCGCAAGATGATCCACCTAAGTGGCTTGGAAGTGAAAAGCGATAAACACCCACAAGGTGATATTGAGATTATTTATACCGGACTGCGCCCAGGTGAGAAATTGTATGAAGAGCTGTTGATTGGCGATAATGTTGTCGAGTGCAGTCATCCGCGTATATGCCAAGCTCATGAACTGGCAATGGAGTGGCCAGAGGTAGAGCAGCTATTAAGTCAGCTTAATGATGCGTGTCAAAACTTTCGCATCGACGAGCTACAGCAGCTACTACTCAATGCGCCGACCGGCTATCAGCCATCTGACAATCAAATCAACGACCTGATCTGGTCGCGCCTACAGTCCTGAAGTAGCTCTTGGACACACAAGCGACTTAGTCAATGTCGTTGTTTTGCTCGGCTTGAATCCGATAATAAACCTCTTCACGATGCACTGCGACTTCACGTGGTGCTTCGATTTGTAGACGAATTTGCGAACCACGAACATCAGCAATTGTGACCGTAACCTCGTCGCCAATCTTTAACGATTCTCCGATCTTTCGGCTTAGAATCAACATCTCAGTCTCCTTTATTATTCTTATTATTCCATCATTCTAGAAACTTTTAGTTTTCAATTGCCGAGTATAGCTAAAATGAACGCTATGTCTGCACTTAATTTAAAAAATTAAACAAAAATTCATTGAGTTAGCGCAATAACGAGAAGAGAAGCCGGTTTCGGAGTCCATGCGGTTTCGATCAAACGGTGACTTGTATTGCCACTTTTTCGCTTGTATCTGTCATTCATCATATTTAGCTATACGCACTCGCATGGTAAAACCTCCTACAAGTTCTAAAATAAAAAAACACAAACTTGTATAGGATTTGCAACATTTGCAATGTAAAATCTATGTAACCTTAAGCAAATGGAAGTGATACGGGTCATTATGAAAACTAAAAAGAAAACCCGAAAGGTAGCGCTTTATCGTGGTGAAGAAGCCATCTCTAGTTACTCTCAACATGCCGCCGAAGCGCCTCTCGCTTTGTTGCGCGCTATCCGCCGTGAATTTTCTCGTAATCCGACGCTTACGCATGCAGTGTTACGTGACACCTCTGGACGTTGTTGGGAGGTGAATCGTCACATGAGCCGTTTGCGTGTTCTTTGGCTCTCTCTCATCGTACGTTAAGTCATACAAAACCGCTATTCAAGGCGGTTTTTTTGTGTTTAGATGAGCAAAAATAAGACACTTAATAGCTAACTAAAAGCTGGCCGATGAAAATAATAAATACAGATATTCAGGCTAGAGCCGTACTGCAACTGGTAACAGCAACCGCGTTGTTCATTGCGGGGCTATTTATTTTTGCCTACCGTTTACTAGAGCCTACGCAACAGTTGCTCTACCACTCTATTAGTTCTTCTTTTCAAGTCTTCATGTTTATGCTTGGCGCTTCGGTTCTGTTGCGTAGCTATCGGCGCGAGCAGCCTGTATCTCAAATACTTGCATCGGGGCTGGCGGGGGTAGCCGGAGTTGCCCTGCTCGACGGTATTTTTGGTAGTTACTTTGATACCTTTAGTGCACAGATTCCAGCTTGGATTTATCTCGCCTTTTTGCCGCTGGTCATCAGTCAAATCGTGATTTTTGCCGAAGCACCGAAACGTAAAGCTTGGCAGCAAGAGTTTATCCGTTTATGTGGCAGTTACGCTTTGGGTCTATCGGCCTTATCTTTGGTGATGCTATTGGCACACCTATTTTTGAAAGCGCCGATTTTGGCCAAACACCCAACCGGTAGTTTGGTGGTGGCTGTGGTTGGTATTCTTGCTGGGGTTGCAGTTTATGCAGCAAATTATCGCGGCCGTCGTCCGTTACCGAAACTCTCACGCACTTCGACGAATTTTACGACCGTCGCCATTTTGGGGGTCATCATTTTTGGGCTTGGCATGTTCCACACGCAAATGTCGGACTTGAAGCAAGAAGGTCAACGCAGTGTTGAGTTGCTGCGCGAGGGTCGTATCGCCATTGGTGAAGCTATGGTAGAAACCTTTACCCGGTTGGGGCAGCGCTGGGAAGCATATCCGTATGAGCATCACACCGAGCTAATGGAAGTCGATGTGAACGCTTATCTGCAGCAAGTCGATTATTTAGAAGCGTTGTTGTTGGTTTCACCTTCGCGGGGAGTGATATTTGAACGGGTCAAACCATCGCGACCTTCTTATTTTACTGACATTGTCGCTGATCCAGTGGTGAAAGAAGCCTTGCAAAGTAACCGTGAAAACTACGAAATATTGGTACCACTATTCGGGCTCGAGAGCATGAGTGCCAAAGTGGTGATGCGGGTGCCGGTAAACTTCCAACCTGGTGGGCAGTCGCCAACGGCATCGAAAGAGCGGTTCAGTATGTTGGCGGTATTGGACGTGCGAGTCTTGCTCGGTAGTGCTTTGCTGAATCGTGCCGACTCCGATATCGAGACCTTCACTGAAGTAAAAACCGACGCTTGGATGGACCGCAGCGGTTTTTGGTTGACTGAAGAAACCGAAAATTACATAGACGATACGGCAATTCTTTTGTTCGAATCAACGATGGATATGTATTACGCCGATGGCGTACCAACCCAAGCTTATCTATTCAGATTAGAACACTTACAAGAGACATCGAACCTGCAGATGCTTATTGTGGTGGGTGGCATTGGTTTGGTTTTGCTTGTGGTGTTGGCAGTAGAACGTAACGTGTCGCTTGAGGTTCAAGGTAAGCAGTTATTTTATCAGGCACATCACGATGCGCTCACAGGCTTGTGGAACCGCACCAGTATCGAGAATTATATCGGCCGCCACTTCACCGAAAGTCGCGATATTACGGTTATGTTTATCGATCTCGATGGCTTTACCATGATCAATGATAGCCTCGGCTTGCATGTCGGCGATGAAATCCTCAATCAGTTGGCGGAACGGTTGCAGGCCAAACAACCACGGCGTAGTGAGCTGGCGCGCTTTGCTAGTGACGAGTTTATTTTGGTCATGCACGGCGCCACCATTTTGCCTGATCGCATACTGGCATTGGCAAGCGACATCATGTCTACAGTTGCACAGCCGTACAATGTTGAGAGTCACAAGGTTTATTTGACCGCGAGTATTGGTGTCGCGCATCAAAGCCGTGATGTGCGCACGCCATTGGAATTGATTCAGCGGGCTGACATGGCGATGCATTTAGCGAAAAAGCAAGGCTACAACCATGTGCTTGAGTACGACGATGGTATGGCACTAAAAACTTTAGCCAACACATCGATGCGCAGTCAGTTGCAAGAAGCCATCGAGCAAAACCAATTGCAACTGTATTTTCAGCCGATTGTGCGCAGCAATGATCAGCAAGCCGTGCAAGTTGAGGCGCTACTGCGCTGGCCGCAAGCCGATGGCAGTTTTATTCCGCCAGACCAATTTATTCCGCTGGCCGAGAGTACTGGACAGATAGTGCCGCTCAGCGAGTGGGTTTTACGCAAAGCCTGTGAAGCCGCGGTTGGGTTACAGCGCCACAACCCAGCCCTGCGCATGTCGATTAACGTATCAGCACTGCATTTTAATCGCGCTAACTTCGTCGATTTTGTCATTCATACCTTGGCAGAAACCGGTTGCCGTGGTGCGTGGATAGAGTTAGAACTCACCGAGTCTATTTTGCTTGAGGGCACTTCGTATGCGATTGATCGTCTGCAAGCGTTACGTAAGCACGGTATCTCGATCGCGCTCGATGACTTCGGTACCGGCTTCTCAAGTCTCAGCCACCTCAAGCGCCTGCCGATCGATGTGGTCAAAATTGACCGCTCGTTTATCGCCGGTATTCAGCAGCATCGCAGTGACCGGGTGTTAGTTGAAAGTGTTATTAAGATTGCGCAAAGTCTAAACTTTGCGGTACTCGCGGAAGGTGTGGAGACGACGGAACAAGCGCAATTTGTGACTGATTTAGGGTGTAATTTTATGCAGGGTTACTATTTCGGTCATCCCGCCCCGTTAGAAACCCTGTAAAAAGAGTGATTCGTACGCTTCGCTGTTCGTACGCTGCGCTCTTCGAAAAGCGAACAGAGAGCGCAGCGAACGGACGAAAATCGAATAGCGAAGCGCACGAAAAACGGAATTTAGAAGCTGTACATGGCCATGAAGTGGAGGCGTGTCATATCGCCCTCGACGCCAGCTTCTGTCTCACGTGTCGCCTGTGATACTTCCGCGCCAAAGGTCAGATTAGGCGCTGGTGAATACATGTAATTGACACCTAAGCGCTGGGTGTACTCAGTCACCGCGTTGCCAAGCAAATTGACATCATTATCAGCCCAGCCACGGCTGTAGACGAAGTTTGAGCGCGCTTTTTCATTCCAGACGTGACGATACGCGAAGGTCACACCCGATGAATCGATGGTTTCTAGATCGCCGTTAGCATCAATGACTGCGCCGTTATGGGTATTCAAGCCCAAGTAGCGACCGAGACCGGTACCCGTTTGAAAAGACGCGCGGATATCGTTTTTGCCCAGTTGCCACTTCGCACCTACTGAAATTCCATAGCCAGACGCGGTTTCGTCGCTGCCATCACCGTCGGTGTCATAGGCGAGCTGACGCACAAGACCGGCGATGCTGTATGACAAATCACCCGATTTACCCACATACTTTGCGGTCAGGTCTGGTACCACGCCATCACTCGAGGTGATGCGTGCACCGCCACCGAAGGGTGTGACCGTGGTTTCCGGAGTTTCAGCAGAAACACTGAAGCCACCCTGGGTGTAGCGGACTTGCGGTTGACGCGCAAAGATAATGCCATCGGTAGCACCGATAAAGTCGACTGACTCCGGCAAAATACTTAAGTTTTGGAAGTTTGACCACGCTTGACCAACCAACCAATTTTTGTAGGTGAAGTAAGCTTGGCGCAGACGAGGTGCATAAGAGTTGGTGATGCGTTCATCGCCAACTGGAACCGTCATAAAATCAAGCTCAATGCGTGCTTTAATGCTCTCGCCATTGTCCAGTTCTTGGCTGACGTCGAAGAAGAACCGTGATTGTCGGGCATGGAAGTCAGTAACAGCGTCGTCACCATTGCCGCCGACCGGGGTTAGGCTCGGAATATAAAATTGACGACCGAGGTTACCACTGGCGGGTGCGTTGCCGTCTTGATAATCTGACATGAAGGCATCAAGTTTGATATAGCCGCTAAAGTCCCATTCTGGGTCAGCGGCGTGGGCTGGCGCCATGGCGAAAACGCCCACTACGGCACTGGCAATCAGCGATTTAGTTAATTGTTGTTGCAGCATTGCGGTGCTCCTTTGTGTAAAAGATAGCTGTTGGCTATTCGCTGTTGGCTGTTTGAAAAACCAGTTCGAACAGCAAATAGCAAATAGCGAATAGCGTAGTTGCACGAAAAAGCATCGAATGGATGGGGCAAATAATCAATCTAGACTATGGTCTAATGGTCGCCCGCGCCCGAATAACTGAAGGTATACCACAACAAAAAGCGTTGTTCGTGATTCGTACGCTGCGCTGTTCGTCCGTGCTTCGCACTATTCGAAAAACGAACAGAGAGCGCAGCGAACGTACGAAAACCGAATAGCGAAGCGCACGGATTCAGGAGGTTTTATGCAGCAGAATATTTATAAAGTGCCCGCCGAGGCGAAAAGCCGCGCACACATAGATAACGATCGTTATCTCGCCATGTACGAGCAAAGCATCAAAAATCCAGAGGGTTTTTGGCGTGAACAAGGACAGCGTATCAGCTGGTTCAGCCCTTACAGCAAAGTGAAAAATACCAGCTTTGCACCGGGTAATGTGGCGATTAAATGGTTTGAGGATGGCACCTTGAATGCTTGCTACAACTGCGTCGATCGTCATTTGGCGGAGCGTGGTGATAAAACTGCGATCATTTGGGAAGGTGATGACCCGTCGGTGAGCGAAGAAATCAGTTACAAGCAGTTGCACGCGGAAGTTTCGCGTTTTGCCAACGGTTTGAAGAAGCTCGGTGTGGAGAAGGGCGACCGGGTGGCGATATATATGCCGATGGTACCTGAAGCAGCCTATGCAATGCTCGCTTGTGCGCGCATTGGTGCGGTGCATACGGTTATTTTTGGTGGCTTCTCGCCAAATGCCATCGCCGACCGAGTGAATGACTGCGATGTAAAAGTGGTGATTACAGCCGATGAGGGCCGTCGCGGCGGTAAAACAACCGCATTGAAAGCCAACGTTGACGAAGCATTGAAAGACAATCGTTGCCCGACGGTTGAGCATGTGATCGTTGCGAAAGTGACTCATGGAGATGTGGCGTTCCACGATGAGCGCGATCTGTGGTGGGATCAGTTAGTCAAAGACGTTGCCACCGAATGTCAGCCGGAAGTGATGAATGCGGAAGATCCGCTGTTTATTCTTTATACCTCGGGCTCAACCGGTAAACCGAAAGGCGTACTCCATACCACTGGGGGCTATATGGTGTGGGCGTCGATGACGCATGAGTATGTCTTTGACTATCATGAAGATGATGTGTATTGGTGTGCTGCTGATGTGGGCTGGATCACCGGTCACAGTTATATCGTCTATGGTCCGCTTGCAAACGGTGCAACGACTTTAGTATTCGAAGGTTTGCCGACCTATCCGTCAGTTGGCCGTATCGGTGAAATCGTCGACAAACATGGCGTCAATATTCTTTACACCGCGCCAACGGCGATTCGTGCGTTGATGGCGAAAGGAACGGCAGCAGCTGATTCGAGCACACGTAAATCACTGCGTACGCTTGGCTCAGTCGGTGAGCCAATCAACCCTGAGGCGTGGGAGTGGTATCACAAAGTAATGGGTGACAGCCGTTGTCCGATCGTGGATACCTGGTGGCAAACCGAGACCGGCGGCATCATGATTACACCATTGCCGGGCGCAACCGATTTAAAACCGGGTTCAGCAACACGCCCGTTCTTTGGTGTGCAGCCAGCTCTGGTTGATGCTGATGGCAATGAGCTTGAAGGTGCAGTTGATGGTAACTTGGTGATCAAGGATTCTTGGCCTGGCCAAGCGCGCACGCTCTGGGGTGACCACGAACGCTTTGAGCAGACCTATTTCTCAGCATACAAAAACTTGTACTTCTCAGGTGACGGCGCGCGCCGTGACGAAGACAACTATTTCTGGATCACGGGTCGCGTCGACGATGTACTAAACGTATCTGGGCACCGCCTTGGTACCGCGGAAATTGAGAGCGTGTTGGTTGAGCATCCGGCGATTTCTGAAGCTGCGGTAGTTGGCTATCCCCACGATTTGAAAGGTCAAGGTATTTACGTATATCTGATCGCAATGTCGGGCACTGAAGTGACCGATGAGTTGACCAAAGAGGTACGTGATTGGGTGCGTAAAGAACTCAGCCCGATTGCAACGCCAGACTTCATCCATTGGGCGCCGGACTTACCGAAGACTCGTTCAGGCAAAATCATGCGCCGCATTCTGCGTAAGATTGCCGCCAATGAGTTTGAAAACCTTGGTGATACCTCTACGCTTGCCGATCCAACTGTGGTAGATTCGCTTATCGACAATCGCTTGAATCGCGATTAACCAATAACGATAAACGACCAACGCATTTGGGTTTTAATGGCTAAATTTTTGATTGCTGATGATCACCCACTGTTTCGCGAGGCGCTGCAAGGCGCCCTCGCGAATCATTATGCCGATCTCGAATTACGCGAAGCCGGTGATCTTGATGCCACTTTAGCCGCTCTCAACGAAGACGACGACCTCGATCTATTGCTGCTTGACCTGCACATGCCAGGTAGCGGCGATTTTTATGGGCTTATTCGGATTCGTGAGGACTATCCTTTGCTACCCATCGCCGTTATCTCTGGATCTGAAGATGCTGCAGTGGTCGCCAAATGTATCGGTTTTGGCGCCTTAGGCTTTATTCCGAAATCATTGCCCTCGGCGCAAATTGCCGAAGCCATCGATGTCATTTTACAGGGCGACACTTGGGTTCCTGAAGCGTTGCGTGACCGCCTCGATGAAGTCAGCGCCGAAGACCAAGAGCTCGCCCGCAAAATTGCGGATTTAACCCCGCAACAGTATCGTGTGCTGTATTTATTACATGAAGGTTTGCTCAACAAGCAAATTGCTTATCAACTCAATATTACAGAAGCCACTGTCAAAGCTCATATCACCGCTATTTTCCGCAAGCTAGGTGTCTACAGCCGCACACAAGCAGTGTTGCTTGCCGAGCGCTTGCAACTGGAAGCGCCAGTCAGTTAATTCCCGCCGATACCGACTTGTAAATTTTTGTAACATTCTTTGTATTTATCCTATACCTGATCTTTTCATCCCGTGGTAGAGTTTCAATAATAATAAAAACGTGATTCGTTTTTCGTACGTTCGGCTTTGCCTCACTATTCGTTCGCTTCGCTGTTCGAATAGCGAAGCGGACGAATCTCGAACAGCGAAGCGCACGAACACCGAAGTAGAACAGGAAGGTAGATGATGAAAGATGTAACCCGAGTGATGCGGCCTGCGGCCCTCGCACTTGCCGTTGCTTCGTCGCTGACAGTGTCAGCGGTGGTCGCGCAGCAGGTCGAGCAACTGCAGTTACCGCAAATGCAACAAGTTCCAATGCCAGCGCAAGTTGAGAAACGCGCGAAGTCTGATCTGCAGATGGTGCGGAAATTCGATGTGACGCGCTTTATTGTGGAGCTTGATGAACCAGCTGCGGCCGTTTATAAGGGCGGGATTGCTGAGTTTGCAGCAACCGCGACAGCCGGCAAAGGCGATAAAATCGATTTAAGCTCGAAAGCAGTACAGTCGTATCAGCAACATTTGCTCGGCGAGCAGAATCAAGTGCTACGCGGCTTGCAAGCTCGGGTCGGCAACCTTTCTGTGAAACACCATATGACGCTTACCTTCAACGGTATGGTGGTTGAAGTCCCAGGTGAAGTGGAAAATCAAGACGAGTTGTTGGCAGCGCTTTCTCAGGTTGAAGGCGTTAAGCGCGTCTACCCTGACGAAGTGTATTATGCCAGCACGCCAACCTCGATGGATCTGATTAATGCCCCTGCGGTGTGGTCGCAACTTGGCGGTCAAGAGCAGGCGGGCCGTAATATTCGGGTTGCAATCATTGATGGTGGTATCGACTTTGATCACCCAGCTTTTGCTGATAATGGTCACCCATCAGTCGATCGCCCGACCAAGCCTGATTATTGTGACACAGTGGACCCAAATTTCTGTAACGATAAGCTGATCGTTGCGCGTTGGTACGAGCCTTCGGCTAGCTTTGATTTACACCCAGATGAAACCCTCGATCCACGTGACCACAATGGTCACGGTACACACGTTGCAGGCACTGCTGCAGGTAACCCGGTAACCGGTAACCTGAGTGGCGCTGCGGTCAACGTAGTAGGCGTTGCGCCGGGCGCGCATGTGATGGTTTATAAGGCTTTATTTAGTCGTCCTGACGGCCAAGGTAGTGGTAGCTCGTCACAGCTGATTCCAGCTTTGGAAGATGCCGTCGCCGATGGCGCTGATGTCATCAACAACTCGTGGGGCGGTGGTCCAGGTGGCCTGCCAACTCAAAGTCCTTATGCGACCGCATTTGCCAACGCGCGAGCCGCAGGTGTGCTGACGGTAACAGCCGCGGGTAATGATGGCCCAGGTGATCGTACCGTAGGTTGTCCTGGTTGTATTGAAGATGGTTTGACCGTTGCAAGTAGTCAACATGGTCGTGCCGTATCTGCATCGACCGCGCAGGTTACAGGTGCGGGAACAGTTAGCTATACGCCTGGTAATGGTAATTTTGCGATTACCAGTCCAATTTCGGGCAATTTGGCACTAGCAGACAATGCGGGTGATGTCGAAGCTTGTTCAGCCTTTCCTGCGGGTTCTTTCAGCAACCAAATTGTTTTAGTGTCGCGCGGCACCTGTAATTTCTCAGAAAAAGCTGCAAATGTTCAAGCCGCTGGCGCGCGTGCCATGATTGTTTACAACAATGAGGCTGGCACAATCATCATGAATATGGATGGCGCGACCTTGCCATCGGTCATGATTCCGCAGAGCGCGGGTCAAGCCGCCACTACAGCTTGGACGTCAAGTTCAACGGCGACCATTAATTCGGTCGAACTCACCGTTGATACCGATGCAGAAGACTCGATGTCAGGGTTTAGTTCTCGCGGTCCGAATGGTGATTCAACCTTCCTGAAACCGGACATCGTCGCGCCTGGTAGTGATATTTTTGCTGCTTTCCCAGACAACGCTTTGGGTAGCTTATCTGGTACCTCTATGGCGTCGCCACATGTTGCGGGTGCTGCGGCATTATTGCTCGATCAGCGCGGTAACTTAGATGCGGATCAGTTGAAGTCTATTTTGATGACTTCAACTGACAGTGGTGTACGTGACACTGATCAGGTGACACCGGCCTCACCCTTTGATCGTGGTGCAGGACGCCTTAACGTTGAAACCGCAGCAGACACCTTTGTCGTTGTCGATAAGCCATCGTTTGCGAGCAACGCTTGCGCCATCGGCTGTAGTTTTAGCCGTGTCGTCACCAACACGGGCAACAGTTCGGTCAGCTTCACCGTGGATTATAACTTCGACGATCCGAACATGCGGGCCGAAGCAGATACCACGACCTTCACGTTAGCACCTGGTGCGTCGCGTACGATTGAGTTTGATTTTGATACACGCTTTGTAACAACGGGTTGGAACTTCGGTGAAGTGTTGTTGACCACCAGTGCAAGCAGTCATCCAAATATGCGGATGCCAGTGGCCTTGTTGGTTGAGAACTCTGACGATGATTCTTTGCTGAACGTTGTGCAGTTGGAGAATACTCCGATCCAAGCGGGTGAAGAGTTTACCGTGCAAACGCAAGTGCGTTTTGGCGCTAACGGTGATGACATCAGCGTTAAAGTCCAAGTGCCAGATGGGGTAACACTGAATCGCCCTGAACTTGCCTTTAACGAGCTGCGTTCAACTTCAACCTCACGTGGTGCGCGGAATGAAGATAAGGAGCTTTATTGGACAGGGACTCAAACTGACGAGGCCAACACCACTTCGATGAGCACTGCGGCATTGTCGTTTGCTGGCGATCGTTTGAGTGACATCATCACTGGTGAACCGCAAGTAGCCTGTGCCGAAGGCTGTGATGATGATGTGTTCAATTTAGACATTTCAGCAGTGGGTAACGTTGTACTCGCGGGCCAAACCTATACCTCGTTGTCGATTTCTGCCAACGGTATCATTGGTGCAGGGAGCAACACGACCAGCTTAACCACTAGCGCTACCAACCTCGACATCCCAAATGAAGCCGGCTCGAATGCTTTCTGGGCACCGTTCTGGACCGACCTCGAAATGGGACCTAACGCTGGTGGTGGGCAGATTAACTATGCGGCGGTGACCATCGGTGCTAGCGACTACCTAGTGGTTGAATACGATAATGTGCGCGAGTGGAATGATTCTACTGGTCCACGCTTTACCTTCTCGGTGTGGTTCAAATTAGGTACCGATGAGGTGTATTTCAACTACATCGATATTCCGACTACCGCCATCAGTGACTTAACTATTGGTGCGGAAGCGATTAACGATGGTCGCCAAGTGATTGGTGTAGAGCAATTCTATGACGGCACTGGCACTTACCCTACGGTTGGACAATTACTGAGTCCAAACTTGCAGTACGGTGAGCAAGCGCTGTTAGAGATTGATGCGCCAATGCAAGTAGAGTTTATTGCTGAAGCACCGGATCGAGTCGTACAAACAACCGACGACCAGCCAGTGACAATTACACTTGCCGATGAACTAGTAGCTGCCAACAGAGATTTACTGTTTGTCGCCAATGTGGAAGTGGGCTCTGAAACCTATACCGCATTCTTACCGCGTGAAATCGTCATCGATGGCGCGATTGCGGTGCAAATCGTAACCCAGCCGGAAAACGGTACGGTTGACGTGCTTGAAAACAACAATATCGTCTACACGCCAAACGCTGGTTTTGATGGTACTGACACTTTCACTTACGAAGGTGTTGATGAGAGTGGTCAAAAAACTTCACTCGGTACGATTGAAGTTACTGTCAGCAGTGACAATGCAGCTCCTACGGCTGCGATTGCGCCAGTTTCAGGCACTAAACTTGAAGGTTCACAAGTTACTCTAGATGCGAGTAGCAGCTCAGACCCTGACGGTAACAGCTTAAGCTACGCTTGGGAGCAATTAAGCGGTACACCGGTGAACTTTAGCTCAACCACGAGTGCGCAAACGACGTTCACGGTACCGAGTATCGATAGCGATGAAACCGCACGTTTCCAAGTGACTGTATCAGATGGCGCGTTGTCTGACACTGCCACTGTTGATGTGCAGTTTGAAGCTGGCAACAGTGCACCAACGGTTACTGCTGCTGCTTCGGCTAGCGAAGTAAATGCTGATGAAAATGTAACGCTAACAGCAACTGCGAGTGACCCAGACGGGGATAGTCTGACTTATAGCTGGACGCAAACTGCAGGGCCAACTGTGAGCTTGAGTGGTGCGAGCAGCAGCAGTGCTAGCTTTACCGCACCGGAGCTAACTAGCGATACCCAGTTAAGCTTCCGAGTTGAAGTCAGCGATGGTGAAGCCGATCCTGTCACCGCAAGTGTTAACGTTACCGTGCTAGCAGTGCCGGAACCGGTCAACCAAGCGCCGGAAGCAGTAATTGCAGCGGTGACCGAATGGTTTGAGGCTGGCGAAGAAGCAACCTTAGACGCAAGCGGTAGTTCAGACCCTGACGGTGATACCTTGTCATTCTCATGGTCACAGGTATCCGGGCCATCGGTGCAGTTACTTGACGCTGATAAAGCCGTTGTGCGCTTTGTGGTGCCAACCTTGGAAGTGACTGAGTCGGCAGTGTTTGAAGTGACTGTAGAAGACCCTGACGGCTTGTCGAGCAGTCAGCAAATTGAAGTAACCTTCCGTGGCGCAAACACTGCACCTACCGCGAGTGCGACGACTACGACTGCTGCGGTTCGCAGTGGACAACAAGTCACGCTCGATGCCAGTGCTAGTGAAGACCCGGACGCCGGTGATGCGTTGAGTTTCACTTGGACGCAAGTTTCAGGTCCTACCGTTGAGTTAGCGAGCCCAGAGGGTGAAACGACCACGTTTACTGCGCCAACAGTTGAGTCAAGCCAGAACCTCGTATTTCGTGTAACCGTAAGCGACGGTCAATTGGAAGACAGCGCTGAAGTATCGGTTATCGTGCGTCCTGAAACTACGACCAGACCGCCGGCTGGTGACGAATCATCAGGTAGCTTCGGTGCATGGTTAGGCTTGTTGGCATTACCACTGATTTGGCTGCGTCGTCGTAAGGCGCAGCGTTAATTCGCAAGGAGCGGATATGAAATATGCGTTGTTAGCCTTTGGTTTGACGCTATTGACTGGTTGCGGTGGCCCCGTTGAGGAGCCATCGCAGTCGGAACAAGCAGAACTCACCAGTGAGCAGCCAAAAATGGAACCGGGCCGTGATAGTCAGGCTGAAGTCGCCGAGCTTGATCAACAAATACGTTCGATGATAGGCATGGCATACGCCGATAATCTCGAGCAATGTAAGCTGGCAGCCGTAGGGCATCGACCTTGTGGCGGGCCTGAATATTACATGGCCTATTCAACCTCGGCGCTCGATGAGCAGGTATTATTGAAACTCATCGACGAGCATCGTGAGTTGCAAACAGCATTTCAGCAAGACAACGACATTGTGGGTACTTGTGAAATGATTTCGAAACCTCTGGTTGTATTCGAAGGTGGTCGCTGTTTGGCAAGACCCACGGCAGAGCGCTAATTAACTTCCCCTTAACGGCGGCTCATTAAGTGCTTTAGTAGTGCTTTAAGAGCCGCCGGCTTTACTGGCTTCGCTAAGAAGTGTAAGCCGACCTCACGACTTTGTTTCCGTACGTTATCATCACGCATCGCAGTGACAAGCGCGCCGGTGACAGCTGTTCCCCAGTGCTCGCGTAAGGCGCTGATTAAGCTTAACCCATGATGCTCATCATCACCAAGTTGATAGTCCAGTAGTACGCCGTCTGGAGCGTCATGGGTGGCTGCATACTGCAGCACTGTGGCGCTGCTAGTGAAGGTTTCGACGGTGCAGCCCCATTTTTCTAATAGTGCGCGCAGAGCATTGAGATTTTCACTATCGTCATCGACGCACACTAGGGTCAAGTGTTCGGTAGGGCGTCCTTGTTCTTGTGGTGCGAGTTGACTCACCACTTGTGCTGCTGAGCCACGTGGTACTGTTACCGCAAAACAACTCCCGTGACCCTCTTTACTATAGAGTTTGAGTTCGCAACGTAGTTGTTCGCTCATGCGCTTAGCCACGCTTAAGCCGAGTCCAACGCCTTCTACGCGGGTATTCTGACCCCGATAAAACGCGTCAAAAACGCGCTGGCGCTGTTGCATGGTGATGCCGGGACCGGTGTCCCATACCGCAATTTGCAGTTGCTCGCCGCGGTTGCGAACGCTGAGCAAAACCTTGCCGTTGTCGCGATTGTACTTCACTGCGTTGGACAAAAAGTTTTGAATGATGCGGCGCAAATAGGTCGGGTCGGTATAAATTACCGCATCTTGCCAGCGGGCGCGCAATTCGATACCACGCTGTTGTGCCAGCACTGCATACTCGTGCAGTAGCGGTTGAATGATGGTGCTTAACTGCACATGGCGGAAATTCGGCTGCAATGCGCCTTGGTCCATTTTGGCAATTTGCAGCAGGGTGCTGAGCAGGTGCTCGGTCGATGCCAAGGCGGTATCAAGTTTGTGCGTGAGTTGCAGATTTTGCGGCGTTAGCGTGGCTTCATCCATGGCCGACAAGTACAAACGTGCTGCATTCAGCGGTTGTAAAATATCGTGGCTGGCAAGTGCTAAAAAGCGCGTTTTTGAGGCATTGGCTTCTTCGGCTTCTTGCTTCGCTTGTTTGAGTTCTACCTCAACTTTACGGCGACGTTCAATTTCTTCCGTTAGCTCGTTGTTGATCTCGCGAATTTTACGCTGCCGCACACTGATGCGCTGCTCAAGGTCGATATTCGCCTCTTCCAGTGCTTGCGCGGTTTCAACGTGCTCGGTGATGTCGGTGAAACTGGTGACAAAACCGCCGTTCGGCAGTGGGTTACCGACCATCTCGATCACGCGGCCATCGCCACGGCGGCGAATAAACCGATGCGGTGAACCCATTTGCATGTAGTTCAGACGCTTATTCACCAACTCGTCAATTTCGCCGGGACCACATTCGCCACGTTCAGCGTTGTAGCGAATCAGTGTGGCGATGGGCTGCCCCGGTTTGACCATGCCTTCGGGATACTCAAACAAATCAAGATAACGCTTGTTCCAAGCCACCAGGCGTAGTTCGGCGTCGACCACGCTGATGCCTTGCGCGAGATTTTCTAGCGAGCTAAACAGAATTGACTGTTGCGTTTGCAGTGCTTGCGTGGTGTCGTCGAAAAAGTGCACCACCTCTTCTAGATGCAAACGCCGATCGCGCAGTGCCGCTTCCACCAGCGAGCGCGCGGTCGCTGCGCCCAGAACCCCGGTTAAGGCGCGTTCGACGTAATCGATAAACTCGCGACTGGCGACATCGTCTTTCTTCGCATCGTTGATATCAACTTGTTGCGCGTCATTGAAAAAGTCGAGCAACTGTTTGGCCCGTTGTTCGCCAATGAAAGTGCGCAGCAACAACACCATGTCACCGTTGGTGGCTTGGTGATGGCGACCAATGGTGTGTTCTTGCACGGCGACTCGCGGCTTGACGAAGGCAGTGGCCTGAATACGGTCGACCAAACGCGCTTGCGCGACTAGTGAGAAGATAATGTAGGCAGCCGTATTTACGGCGAGGCTGATCACCGTGCCTTGGGTGATAATACTGGTGTCGCTCATGGTGTGGGGCAGGTACATTGGCAGTGCCACACTGAACAGCCATGCCAGTAAGCCAACCCCTAAGCCAACATAAACCCCACGCGCATGTCCGCGACGCCAGTAGAGACCACCGATAATTGCAGGAAGTAACTGCAGTACCACGGAAAATGCCAGCAAGCCGATGCTTACCAGGCCTGTATTTGCCGCCCACAAGTAATAACACAGGTAGGCCAAGAGCATGATGACCGCAATCGCGACGCGGCGAATGAACAACAAGCGGCCTTGGAACGAACGCACTTCGGTGGCTTGTAGTGCGGCCGGCATGCCAAACGGGAAACTGCGGCCGCGTTGCAGAATTAGCGGCATAATGACATCGTTGGTGATCATGGTACTGAGCGTGACCGAGGCGATAATCACCATTGCGGTTGCCGCCGAAAAACCACCGATAAAGATGACCACTGCTAACCAGGTTTGGTCATGTAGCAAAGGTAGCTGCAGTGCATAAGTGGAACCATCAACGTTGGTTCCCAGAAACATCGAGCCGGTGAGGGCAATAGGGACTATCGCTGCCGCAACTACAAACAGATAGAGCGGGAATCCCCAGCGCGCAGTGCGCAAGTGGGCGATGTTGACGTTATCGACAACGGTGACGTGAAACTGGCGAGGTAGACACAGAATAACCCCGGCTGCCATAAAGGTTTGCACGATAAAATCGAATTCAGTAAAGGCGGCCCAAGACCAGACAGCTTGCTCAGGTTGCGTAATGCGCTCGAACATAGAGACTGGCGATACATCTGTAAACAAATACCACGCGAAAATCGCCGCGGCGACCAAGGCAATTAGTTTTACCGCAGACTCAAATGCAATCGCCAAGATCATGCCGTTACGATACTCAGTTACTTCAATATGGCGGGTACCGAACAACATGGCGAACACTGCCATAATGGCAGCCGCCATTAACTCATTAATAGAAAACTCAGTAAAGGCGGTGGTGTTCTCGGTCAGCACCACAAAGGTTAAACCAACAGCTTTGAGCTGCAAGGCGATATACGGAATGGTGGCGAGTGCCGCGATAAGGGTAACAAACAGCGCGAGACGTTGGCGCTTGCCGTAGCGGCTGGCAATGAAATCCGCAATCGAAGTGATGTTTTGTTGTTTGCTAACGGATACCAGTTTTTCAACGATCGGTAAGCCAAAGATAAATAACAAGAACGGGCCCAGCAAAATAGGCAAATAAGCCCAACCGAAACTAGCAGCATTACCGACCGCACCGTAATAGGTCCATGAAGTGCAGTAAATCGCCAACGACATACTGTAAACCGTTGGTTTGTAACTCAGGCGGTTGGCCCATGAACCGGATTTGTCACCGTAATGCGCCACTGCGAACAACAGAGCAATATAAGCAAGAGAGGCGACAATGAGCAGTAGGGTCATGAAAGTCTCGGCGGCGGTCGTTAGATAATCGCTAACAGTAGCGTGAGCGCAGGTTCAGGGTCAAGATCGACGATGGTCGAGCAACGGGTCGGACAAAATAGTTATACAACTTAATCAAACCCGAAAAAAGACTAAGGTTTATGGTGGGGGGTAATTGTAATTTTCACGTTACATTTGGTTACATGTTCAGGTCAAACTTTTGTGCCGCTGTAAAAATGTACTAAAATCGGCTAAATGTTGTTCTGTAGGGTCTTATAGATGAGTTTGTTTAGTAAGTTATGAAATACATACACACTGATATTACTATAAAAAACAAATGGTTAATTTTTTCTTCACAAACATGTCCGATTCGTCACGAAAGCCTTACATCTGCGGTCAGTTTTTCGGCATCAAAAACCCATTTACAACTTGTTGCAAAGCTATTGTAAAAATAATGAAACTGTGGTTGACTGAGCCTCGGAAGCAAAAGTCGTTTTAAAGCGGCGTCTTCTGTGGAACCAATCAGCTGTAGCCCATTAAGCACAGACGATTGAACCAATTAAACTTTTTAAAAAGTTCCATTGAACACAACTTACAATAAAAATATCAGGGAGACTCACATGGCTAAGCAGTCATTTTTGTCGAGTTCAATCCGTTCCATCATGATGGCAGGTTTTGGTACTGCATTGTTAGCTGGTGCACCAGCTTACGCGCAAGACCAATCTGAGGATGATCAGCAAAACGCTGAAGAAAAAGAAGTAACAGAAAAAATTCAGGTCACAGGCTCACGTATTCGTACTGACGGTCTTGACAGTCCTACTCCAATCGAAATCATTTCAGCTGACATCGCACAAGATGAAGGTTTGAACACCCTTGGTGAATTACTCCGTACTTCAACCGTAGCGGCCGGTTCTGACCAGTTGATCTCTGCCTACTCAGTCGGTTATGTAACCAACGGTGGTAGCGGTGCTGAATCAATCTCAATGCGTGGCTTGGGTGCAAACCGTACCTTGGTACTTTTGAACGGTCGCCGTGCAGGTCCTGCCGGTACCCGTGGTCAGGTATCAGCGTTTGATATGAACGCATTGCCAATCAGTGTGATTGAGCGCGTTGAAATTTTGAAAGATGGTGCCTCTTCACTTTACGGTTCTGACGCAGTTGCTGGTGTTATCAACATCATCACCAAACGTGGCGAGGGCGGTGAAGTTAACGTATCTGGTAGCAAGCCATTTGAAAGTGGCGGTGAAACTGTTCGTATCAACGCCACTTACGGTGAAGCAACAGATCGTGGTTCATGGCGTCTCGTAGCTGACCATAACGTTAACACTGGCATGAAACGTAATGACCGCGACTATTTCCAGTGTCAAGAAAGCTTGTATTTTGATGCAGGTACTGGCGAACGCGCAGATCTTATCGACCCACGCACTGGCGAATACTACTGTGCTGGTACTACCTACGGTATGTTCGGTTATGAGTTCTTAGGTCGTTTTGCGAGTGGCCGTCCAGCGTTGGCTGGTGCCGGTCGTATCCAGTACGATTATGATGGTTTTGGCTTCCCAGATTTGTCATCTGAAAACCCATTTGTTGATAGTAACCCGGACGGTTGGTACTGGGCTGGTTATGATAACCTTACTGGTTTTACTACCGAGTCTAACGCGCTAATCGACGGTGGCAGTAACCCGCACTTCCAAAACGCAACTATCGTTCCACGTAGCACCACTAGCTCGCTCTATTTGCAAGGTGACTACGATTTGACTGACAGCACTTCATTCTATGGTGAACTCCTCCATAGCCGTCGTGTAACTAAGTCAAACGGCGTACGTCAGTTCTGGACGCGTGACATTTCTGCTCTTGATCCTACCGTGGGCGGTGGTCAGATTCCTATCGAATGGGCGCCTGGGTTCTCTGGTGACGGCTGGATTATGCCTGTTCACTTAACCAATCACTCTGGTGGCAAAACTACAGTTGACTATACTCGTGCCGTTATTGGTCTCGAAGGTTCAATTGGCTTCTGGAACTGGGATATGTCTTATCAGCGTAGCCACAACGGTGGTAAATACGATGATAAAGTCATTCTGACTGATTCTTACACCATGGCTCTCGAAACTCTGTTGGGCGTGCCTTGTGATGGTCGTACTACGGAAATTTCTGGTCGTAGCTGTGTTGAATATGATTGGTTCGATCCACAAAACTTAGCGGGTAACCAAAGTGAAGCTGCTCGTGGCTTCTTATTCGGCCGCGATATCGGTAACACCACATACAAGCAAGATACCTTTGATGCCTACATCACCGGTGACTTGCTAGACCTGCCTGCGGGTCCAGTTGGTACTGCATTGGGTGTGTACTGGCAGAAAGATGAAATCAACGATACTCCTGGAGACGTTACGTTAAACAACAACTCTTGGGGCCGCACAGCTGCTGGTATCACTGCAGGTAAAGCAATTACTCGCGCTTACTATGCTGAATTCCAAATCCCAGTACTGCGCGACTTACCGTTGGTTGAATCTTTAGACCTAACTGCTTCTGGTCGTTGGACTCACGTGAACGTTTACGGTAGCGACACTACTTACAAACTCAGTGCAAACTGGGAAGTAGGCGCAGGTGTCCGTGTTCGCGCATCACGTGGTACTTCGTTCCGTGCTCCAGCACTTTATGAACTGTACTTAGAAAACCAAACTGGTTTCCGTGGTCAAACCGACGACCCGTGTTTGGATTGGGGTGAGTCTACGAATCCTCTGGTACGTGCAAACTGTGCGGCCGCAGGCATTCCTGAAGACTATGACACTGCAATCCGTGGTAGCTACACTTCGATCACTGGTGGCGGTGCAGGACAGTTGAATGCTGAAACTTCGGTATCTGAAGGTGTTGGTATCGTTTATACCAGCCCAGAAGGTCGTTTCGCAGCGTCTGCGGATTTCTATGATGTTATCATCCGCGACCAAATTGCAAACGTTTCAGGTGCTGCCGTATTATCGCAGTGTTATACGTCTGAAGACTTTGCTAACGAACCATTCTGTGACCAAATCACTCGTGGTGATATCGGTAGCGGCGACTATGGTCTGGTAGAAGTTCGTGGTGGATATTTGAACACCGCGCAGCAAGTTGTTCGTGGTGTTGACTTCGTCTTTACCTACCAAGACTCGTTTGACTTCGGTGATGTTCGCGTTAAGTGGGATCACACCAACCAGATCGAACGTTCATTCCAGCAGTTCTCTGGTGATGAGCCGTTCCAGTATATCGGGTTAGTAGGTAATCCGAAGCACATCGGTTCAATCCGTACTACGTTTAGCCGTGATGATTGGAACTATAACTGGACTGTGACTTACTCTGAGAAGACCGAGGACTACACAGGTTACTTCGATGGTGAGAACACAAGTACTTACCGTGGTGAAGATATTACCTTCATCGCTGAGTTACCGAGCTTGTTCTACCACTCGTTGTCTGCAAGCACTACGTTTGACGATAACATCGACGTAACCTTCGGTATTTCGAACTTGTTCGATAAGCAACCTCCAGCAGTAAGTTCTGGTGTTGGTTACGGTCTGATCGGTAACGTTCCGTTGTTTGCATCGCAAATCGATTACTTAGGTCGCCGTGCGTTCTTCAACGTTTCATACCGCTTCTAATAGCCTCGCGCTTTAGAATTGTATGAGAAAGTAAGACCAAAGCCCCACCTCTTGGTGGGGCTTTTTATTTCAAAAACTAAAATAGATAAGAACAACGAGGGCATTATGAAGTTAGCACTTATGTGGGGCGTGGTTGCCCTGATGCTGCCAACCGCGAGCTTCAGCTCTGAAGTGTCGGATGTGAACACCGAGCTGTTAGAGAATTACGCGAAACATGCACAGTATTTAGATGTGAAGATTTCACCCGAAGGCGATTACTTGGCAGCCACATCACGTAATCCGGATGGCAATGTCCAGTTGACGGTCATCGATATTAACGAAAGCAAAATTTTGTCGGTCACCCAGGGGCAAGGCAATGAATCAGTGGGTTCATTCAACTGGGCGAATAATGACCGTTTGGTCATGACTATGGTGCGTGAAATTGGCTCGCTAGATGCACCGATCCCAACCGGTGAAATTTTCGCCATGGATGCCAATGGTAAACGGCAAGAAATCCTTACCGGACCGCGTTCGGATAGCGGTGAATATGTGTTCGCACAAATTGTCGATTTTCTACCGGAAGATCCTGATGCAATCATGATTTATCAGCGCTCGTTTACTTCTGCTGAGCCCTATCTTGATTTGTATACGATGAAAGTTACCTCTGGTCGCAAACGCGCCGAGGGCCGTATTCCGTTACGTGCCTATCGCAGTACCAACGTACAAGTGGTGCTCGACGATAAAGGCGTCTCAAGATTAGTGTTAGGTATCGATCCTGATGATGGTAATAAGATTCAGATTTTAGGCCGCGACGGTGCCGATCAAGAATGGTATGAGGTAATGAGCTACTACGAAGATGAGGGTGGTTTTACCCCATTGGGTTGGTTACCTGGCACCAATCAAGTGATTGGCTTGAGTGACTCGCAGTCGGATACTCGTGCTTTGAGTATTTTGGACATGGATACCAAAAAAGAATCAGTCATGGCTGAACATCCAGAAGTGGATTTGATGCCAATTGCCGCGGTCAAAAATGGCCGTTCTACGGAAATTATTGGTGCGGCATTTGAATACGATGGCATCGGCACCTTTTTCTTTGATGGTGTTAAAGATGAAACCTATGCCAAGTTAGTACAGAGCTTAGTCGCGACTTTTCCAAATCAATCGGTATCGATTAACTCAAGTACCCATGACAACCAAAAACTCGTGATTCGGGTTGAATCGGCGAATCAACCAGCGACTTTCTACATGTTTGATCGCGAACTCGGTAAGTTGACGCTCATTGCGAATACCCGCCCTTGGATGCAAGGTCACGAATTTCCGCAAACCAAAACGATCTTCTACAAGAGTCGTGATGGGCTCGACATTCACGCGGTGCTTACCTTACCAAAAGGTAAAGAAGCGAAAGATTTGCCGCTGATTTTGTTGCCGCACGGTGGCCCGCATGGCCCACGTGATACGGTTACGCGTATGGACAGTGATGCGAAGGTGTTGGCTGAACATGGCTATGCAGTATTGCAGCCAAACTTCCGTGGTTCTGGTGGTTTTGGTCGTGAGTTCCTTGAACTTGGCTACAAAAATTGGGGCACCACCATGATCAACGACATGACCGATGGCGTCATGCACTTGGTCGAAGAGGGCATTGCCGACCCTGATCGCGTGTGTGTTTACGGTGCGTCCTATGGTGGTTATGCAGCGGTGCAAAGCGGCATTCGTGAACCTGACTTATACAAGTGTATTGTTGGCTTTGTCGGTGTGTATGACTTGAACTTAATGTATGAGCAAGGTGATATTCAACAGGCGCAGGCCGGTCGAAACTACCTTGACCAAGTATTGCCGTCGGCTGAAGAAGGTCGTGAAGCACAATCTCCAGTGCATAATGTCGATAAGCTCAAGGCGCCGGTATTTATCATTCAAGGTGGTGCTGACGTACGCGTGCCGAAAGAACATGCCTATCGTTTACGCGATGCATTGAAAGAGCGCAACCATCCGTATGAATGGCTGTTTAAAGAAGGTGAAGGTCACGGCTTTTACAAACCTGAGAACAACGTTGAGCGTTGGCAGCAAATGCTGACTTTCTTCGATAAATATATTGGCGAGTAACACGTTGAATTAAAAATAAAAACACCGCTTCGGCGGTGTTTTTTTATGGCTGTTAGACCAATGTCGTATTTCTCGTTGACAGCAGGGCGACTAGATTCGTTAATGCACAAAAACAAAATAACAATAGAACAACCTGGAGGGCGTTATGGCGTTCAAAAGCGAAGAACTCGCTAAAGCCTACTGGCGCGAGAATATCGGACTGGTACTTAAGCTGTTAGCAGTCTGGTTCCTTGTGTCGTACGGTTTTGGCATCATCTTGGTGGACTGGCTCAATCAGTTTACTTTTTTCGGCTTTAAGTTGGGCTTTTGGTTTGCTCAACAAGGGTCAATCATTGCTTTCGTCATTCTGATTTTTATTTATATCAAACGAATGGCGGCGCTTGATAACAAATACGAAGTTCACGAAGACTAAGGGGCCCGAGCATGGATATTCAAACGCTTACGTTTATTATCGTCGGAGCTACCTTTGCGCTGTATATCGCTATTGCAGTGTGGGCTCGGGCAGGATCAACCAATGACTTTTATGTCGCCAGCGGTGGCGTTCACCCAGTAATGAATGGGATGGCAACCGCTGCTGATTGGATGTCGGCGGCATCGTTTATTTCTATGGCCGGTATTATCTCGTTTGCGGGTTATGACGGCAGTGTCTATTTGATGGGGTGGACCGGTGGTTATGTGCTACTGGCATTATGCTTAGCACCTTATCTACGTAAATTTGGTAAGTTCACCGTACCTGACTTTATTGGTGATCGCTATTACTCACAACTTGCGCGTACTATCGCGGTTATCTGCGCTATCTTGATCAGCTTTACCTATATCGCTGGCCAAATGCGTGGGGTTGGTGTGGTGTTCTCGCGCTTCCTCGAAGTAGAGATTGCGACCGGCGTCTTCATTGGTGCCGTGATTGTATTCTTCTACACCGTACTCGGTGGTATGAAAGGTATCACCTATACCCAGGTGGCACAGTACTGCGTACTGGCATTCGCCTACTTGGTACCGGCTATCTTTATTTCGATTTACATGACCGGGCACTTCCTACCGCAAACAGGCTTTGGTGCAACCATCGCTGAAGGTGTGGCAGGTGAGGGTAATTACTTGTTAGCGCGTCTCGACGGGCTCTCTGAAGAGCTGGGGCTTGCGGCCTATACCGAAGGTTTACGCAGTAAGATTGATGTGTTCGCTATCACTTGTGCGCTCATGGTCGGTACTGCCGGTTTGCCACACGTGATTGTACGCTTCTTCACTGTACCTAAAGTACGTGATGCACGTCGTTCAGCAGGTTGGGCCTTGGTGTTTATTTCTGTGGTTTACCTGACTGCACCGTCAATCGCAGCCTTCGCCAAAGTAAACTTGATCAATACTATCAACGGACCTGATTTAACGGGTGTTGAGTATGAACAAGCGCCGCAGTGGGTGAAAAACTGGGAACAAACCGGTTTGATCAGCTGGGAAGACAAGAACGGTGATGGCGAGATGTTCTACTCAGGTGATGAACGCAACGAAATGACTGTTGACCGTGACATCATGGTATTAGCCAACCCAGAAATAGCTGACCTACCAGCTTGGGTAGTGGCACTGGTCGCAGCCGGTGGCGTAGCCGCAGCATTGTCTACCTCAGCGGGCTTATTGTTGGTCATTTCAACTTCGGTTTCGCACGATTTACTGAAGCGAACCTTAGCGCCAAATATCACTGACCGCCAAGAACTGATGTGGGCACGTGTCGCTGCCGCAGTCGCAGTTGCTCTGTCGACCTGGTTTGGTATTAATCCGCCCGGCTTCGTGGCGCAGGTGGTAGCTTTTGCCTTCGGCTTAGCCGCAGCAAGCTTCTTCCCTGCGATCATTTTGGGCATTTTCTATAAACGTATGAATAGCGCGGGCGCCATTGCCGGTATGTTAGTTGGTATCATCTTCACCTTGACCTATATTATTTACTTCAAGTTTGTGAACCCAGCTGCCAATACGCCGGACAACTGGTGGTTCGGTATCTCACCTGAGGGTATCGGTACCTTAGGTATGGTGTTCAACTTTATCGTGGCTTATGTTGTGCATAAAGCGACGGGTGATGCACCACAAGCAACGCAAGACTTGGTAGAGTCGATTCGTTATCCGAAAGGAGCGGGTGGCGCGACTGGTCATTAAGATACAAGCCCGGCATCGCCGGGCTTTTTTTTTAATACCGTTACTCGTTAATCGTTATTCGTTAGAGGTGATCGCAATATACACCCCTAACGAGTAACGAATCACGAATCACGCTTTTTGGAGGGGTTATGCAGCCGGAGTTTGGGGACATTATTCGCTTTTTACTGGACTGCCCGCCATTTGATCAATTAGATGGCGAACAACGTCAGTGGATTGCCGGACAGATCAAAGCCGCTTATGTGAACGAACATAACGTCGATCGGTTTTTCAAGGACTACAGCCCAGCGCTTTATATTGTGCGCTCAGGCGGCTTTGATTTGTTCACGCCAGAAGGGCAATTGATTGAACGGCTTGAGTCACATGACCTGTTTGGTTTTCCGTCATTGCTGAGTGGGCGCGATGTGGTGAACCGACTAGAGGTGATTGAAGACGGCATTATTTATATCATTGCTGGTGCTGACTTTGATAAGTTGCGGCAGCATTCACGGGCGTTTGAGCGTTACTTTATCCGTGCGCATGAGCAACGTTTGTTGACCGAAACCCAACATCAACGCCGACCTGGTGGTGCGGTACCAAACGCAACCAGTCCTAGTTATGCAGATTCGTTGCAATTGCCGATCGCGGAAGTGGTCAAACGTGCTGCAGTGTGTTTGCCGTCCACCGCCACCATTCAACAAGCGGCGCAAACGATGCGCGAAGAAAAAATTTCATCGGTGATGATTGTCGATGATGGCCGCTTGCTTGGTATTGTCACCGATCGTGATTTACGTAATCGCGTCGTCGCGCAAGGGCTCGACTATGGTATTCATGTGAATGCCATTATGACCCAAGCGCCGACTACGGTGGGCAGCCACCAGCGCCTGTTGGATGCCTTAACGTTGATGACGCAAGAGAATGTGCATCATATTCCGGTACTGGATGCCGATGACCAACCGCTCGGTATGCTCACCAACACCGACTTGATGCGGCAGCAAAAGAGCGAACCGGTAATGCTGATTAGTGCGCTAAACAAGGCGGCTGATTTAGCTTCACTGGTGAGTGAGGCTTCACACATTCCCGATTACATGCACAGTTTTGCGTTACGGGTGAATGATGCCGGTGCCGTGGGTCGGCTGTTAGCAAGCCTTACCGATACCATGACGCGCAAACTGATTGATTTTTATGAGCAACAGCATGGTGTCGCACCGGCGTCCTATGTGTGGTTGGCATTCGGTTCGCAGGGGCGCGAAGATCAAACCCTAAGCTCTGATCAAGATAACGGTTTGTTGTTGGCCAATGACCTAAATGAACAACAACTCGAATGGTTCGCGGGGCTTGGTGATTATGTGTGCGAGGGCTTGGCGGCCTGCGGCGTGCCCAAATGTCCCGGCAACATTATGGCGTCGAATCCGGACTGTCGACGCACGCGCGAAGGCTGGTTAGAGCGCTTTACTACTTGGACCGAGTCTCCAACGCCGAAAGCACTCATGTATTGCCAAATCTTTTTTGACAGCCGTAATGTGCGGGGCAACAAACGGTTGTACCAAAGCTATCGTGAAGCTGTGGCTAAGCTAGGGCGCTCGGAGTTCTTTTTAGGTAATTTGGCTCGCTTACAAAGCAATGTGCAGGTGCCCTTGGGTTTATTTAATCGATTTCGTGGCACCGAGTCGGGTAAAGACAGCGACTTGATCGATATTAAGCGTTATGGCTTGGCGTTAGTGAACGATATTGTGCGTTTGTATAGCTTGCATGCCGGACTTACCGAGCCGCGTACCCTTACGCGACTCGCATTGTTGCAAGACAGCAAGTTACTCAACCGCAAAGACAATCAGGCGCTCGGTGAAGCTTGGCAGTTTCTCACCCAGTTGCGTTTGCAACATCAGTTGGCGGTATGGGGTACCGATCATCCGAAGAACGCACTGGATCCGGATGAGCTGAGTACTTTGGTGAGGCGCCAATTGAAAACTGCTTTTAGCATTCTGAAAGATTGTCAGCAGGGCGTTGGTATGAAGTTCGGACGGCTAGGATAACTGCTATGCTGGGATTGCGACGCTGGTGGCAGCGTAGACAATTGTTGCAACGTGGCTGGCGCGGACAGCGCTACGTGGCGTTGGATCTGGAAACCAGCGGGCTTGACCCGAAGACCGATCAGGTGTTGGCCATCGGCTGGGTGGTGATTGAGCCACCACTATTGGACTATCAACAAGCGCAGTACTTTGTCGTGCAAAAGCGCCCTGATTTAAAACAGTCACCGGTGGTGCATGGTATGGTGAGTCGCGATTTTGCTGCGGCTGAAGATCCTCTAGACGCCTTACAGGCACTTGCGCAGGCACTCAGAGGAGCAGTGTTAGTTGCCCATCACGTGCAGTTCGATTGGCAATTTTTACTGCAGTTTGCCAAGCAGCAGCAAGTGAAACTGCAACCGCTCGCTAAGTTCGATACACTGACTTTCGAAGCGCAACGCTTAAAGCAGCAACAACATCACATTGCACGAGGAAGTTTGACTTTAAATGCTTGTCGACAGCGTTTTCAATTGCCGGAGTACACCGCACACCATGCCTACAGCGACGCAGTCGCTTGTGGTGAGCTTTTCTTGGCGCAAGCCTATCAATACGCTGGCAGTACCAATGTGCCCTTAGCGGAGCTACTAGCGCGTTGTAAGTAAGCACCTCATTACACTCTGTTACGTTCTGTGACTATCCTTTTGCAATAAATCCCTCTATTGTTTGTTTAAAAAAACAACATGAGGAAATCCCTATGAAGCTGCAAGCAACAATGTTGGCTCTCGCGCTGACGACGTTTTTAACGACCAACGTCAGCTTTGCTGAGGCCGATGTTGAAACACGGACCATGAACAATGGCCAACTGATTCTTGAAGATATTCCTGAAATTCCGGCACGTATTGGCGAGCAATTGAGTCGCTATCAGAATATTCGCTCGGCGGCATTTCGTGCCTTTAGTGCTGATGGCGAAGCGATTTATATTAGTACACGCTTTGGTGACGTGAGTCAGTTACACAAAGTCGCGCAAGCGGGCGGTTACCGTCAGCAGTTGACCTTCTTTGCAGAGCCAATTGGTGGGATCGCACGGCAGCCAGGGTCTGACCGCATGATCTTCTCCATGGACGCCGGTGGCAACGAGTTTAGCCAACTGTTCTTGTTGGACCCAAACACTGGCCATTACGAAATGATCAGCGATGGCGAGTCACGTAATGGTGCGGTGGTGTGGAGTCATGATGGCGAGCGGATTGCCTATCAAAGTACCCGTCGTGATGGTCGCGCTAATGACATTTGGGTGATGGATCCTGATCAGCCGGACCAAGCCGAGATTGCGGTTGAAGCACCTGATGGCAGTTGGTGGGGTGCCGTAGATTGGTCGCCCGACAATCAGAAACTTTTGGTCGTGCAGTACCGCAGTATCACTGACGTTCGCGTGCACGAATTCGATATGAATGAGCGTGAGTTACAGCTGC